>DATGRZ010000170.1:0-4228 GCA_035303065.1 Ruania sp. | reverse complement strand
GGCAGGTCGTGGCTGATGAACACCAGCGCGGTCTCGGTCTGGCTCACCACGTCCCCGAGCAGCTCGAGGATCTCGGCCTGCACGGTGACGTCCAGCGCGGTGGTCGGCTCGTCGGCCAGCAGCACCCGGGGCCGGCAGGCCAGGGCCATCGCGAGGTTCGCCCGCTGTCGCTGGCCGCCAGACAGCTGCCAGGGGAAGGACTCCAGCACCCGCGTGACGTCCGGCAGCCGCACCAGCTCGCACAGCCGGCGTGCCTCGGCGGCCGCGGCGGCCTTGCTCAGGCCGTGGTGCAGCCGCAGCGGGCCGGCGATCTGCCGCCCGATCGACATCAGCGGGTCCAGCGCGGTGAGCGGCTCCTGGAAGACCATCGCGACCTGCGCCCCACGCAAGCGACGCAGTCGGCGCGCCGGCATGCCCAGCAGCTCCACGCCGTCCAGTCGCACCGACCCGCTCGCCCGCATCCCCTCCGGCAACAGACCGAGGATGGCCAGCGCCGTCATCGACTTGCCCGACCCGGACTCCCCGATCAGCCCGAGCCGCCCGCCGGCGTCCAGCGACCAGCTGACGTCGTCGAGGATCAGCTGCCCGGAGGCGCTGTGCACGGTGAGGCCGGTGACCTCCAGCAGGTTCATCGCCGCCCTCCCAGGTTCGGGTCGGTGCGCTCGCGGATGCCGTCGCCGAGCAGGTTGAGGCCCAGCACGAAGGTCGCGATCGCCACGCCGGGGAACACCGCGCCCCACGGCTGTACCCCGATGGTGCCCTGTGCCTCGCGCAGCATCCGGCCCCACGACGCCAGCGGCGGCGGAGCGCCCAGCCCCAGGTAGGACAGCGACGCCTCGGCCAGCACCGAGCCGCCGGCCAGCAGCATGAGCTGGACCAGGAGCGTGGGGGTGATGTTGGGCAGCACGTGGCGCACGACGATGCCCCAGTACCCGGTGCCGGCGGCGGTGGCGGCGGTGATGTAGTCCTCGCGCAGCACCCGGGCGGTGTTGACCCGGGTGACCCGGGCGATCACCGCCGAGCCGGCGATCCCGATGGCCGCGATCGCCGAGGACATCGAGGCACCCCGCACGGTGACGATGAGCATCGCCAGCAGCAGGGTGGGGAAGGCGATGAGCAGGTCCACCAGGCTCTGCAGGGCCACGTCCAGCCAGCGCGTGGTGGTCGCGGCCAGCACCCCGACCAGCACCCCGATCGCGGCGGCCAGCGCCGTGGTGAGCAGGGCGACCAGCATCGCGTTGCCGGCCCCGTTCAGCAGCTGGGTGAACAGGTCGCGGCCCAGCCGGTCGGTGCCGGCCCAGTGCTCGGCCGACGGTCCGCCGAGCCGCGGCCCCGAGCTGTCCCCGGGTTCGTAGGGGGTCCACACCAGGGAGACCAGGGCGGCCAGCGCCACCAGTCCGACGAGCACGATGCCGACGGCGAAGGACACGCTGCGAGCCGCGCGTCGCCGGCCGGGGGAAGCGTCCGCCGTCGTCGTGGTTGCCAGGGTGGTGAGGTCGTCGCTCATGCGCTGCCCACCACCGATCCGGTACGCAGCCGCGGGTCGATCCACCGCTGCAGCAGGTCGACTGCGAAGTTCACGACGAGCACCACCGCGGTGATCGCCAGGACGAGCGTCTGGACCACCGGCAGGTCACGGCCCAGCACCGAGGACAGCAGCAGGGAGCCCAGGCCGGGCAGCGCGAAGACCGCCTCGACGACCACGGCGCCCAGCAGGGAGGTGGCCAGCTCGATGCCGAGGATGGAGACCACCGGCACCGCCCCGTTGCGCAGCCCGTGCCGGGCCAGCGCCTGGGTGCGGGAGTAGCCGAGCGAGCGGGCGGTGCGGATGTAGTCCTGGCCCAGCACGTCGAGGGTGGCCGAGCGCACGTAGCGCACCATCACCGAGGACATCGCCACCGCGACGGTGAGCACCGGCAGAGCCAGTGCCTGGATGGCGGCGCCCGGATCGGTCCAGCCGCCGCGGGGGAAACCGCCCGGTGGCAGCCAGCCGAGGTTGAGGGAGAAGGCGAATATCAGCAGCACGCCCACCCAGAACACCGGCACGGCCACGCCCAGCTGGGAGAGGGTGGAGACCGCCACGCCCAGCGGGCTGCGCCGGCGCACCGCCGCGAGCACCCCGACCGGCACCGAGATGAGCACCGAGAGCACGAAGGCGCCCAGGCTCAGCGGCACCGTGATGGACAGCCGGTCGGTGATGAGCTCGGCGACCGGCAGCCGGGACACGAAGGAGGTCCCGGCGTCGCCGGTCACCAGGCCGCTCACCCACTGCCCGTACTGGACGAGCACGGGCTGGTCGGTGCCCAGGTCGCGTCGCAGCTGGTCGAGCTGGTCGGCGGTGGTGCCCACCCCCAGGCTGACCCCGGCGCTGTCGCCGGGGAGCAGCCGCAGGATGAGGAACACCACCACGCTGGCCAGCAGCAGGGATGCCAGCAGCATCCCCAAGCGCAGCGCGACGTACCGGAGCATCAGCCCTCCCGGGTGATGTCCGCGACGTAGAAGCTCTCGGTGACCTGGTCGACCGGGAAGCCGGTGACCCCGGCCGCGGCCACCCGGATCTGCGGGTCGAGGTACAGCCACGCGGAGGCGGCCTCCTCGGCCATCAGCTCGTTGGCGGCGCGCAGCATCTCGACCTGCTCCTCGTCGCTGCCGGCCTGCTCGGACTCCGCGACCAGGCGCTGGACCTCGGCGTTGTCGTAGCCCCAGTAGAAGTCGGGGTTGGCGTACCACACCATGTCGCGGGGGTTGACGTGCCCCATCAGCGTGGTCTCGTAGTCGTGGTCGGTGTAGATCCGCTGGTACCAGGTGGCGTCGTCGATCGGGTTGAGCGTGAGGGTGACGCCGATATCGGCCAGGTCGCTCTGGAGCAGCTGGGCGATGGTCTCGGTGACGTCGCCGGCCACGTAGTCCACCGTGAAGCTGAGGTCCTCGACCCCGGCCTCGTCCAGCAGGTCGGTGGCCGACTCGGGGTCGTAACCGTGCAGGTCGGACAGGTCGACGAACCACGGGTCGGTGGGCGGCACCATCGAGCCGATCACCTGGCCGCGCCCGGCCCACACTGCCTCGAGGATCGCCTCTCGGTCGATCGCCCGGTACAGCCCCTGGCGCACCCGCACGTCGTCGAAGGGCTCGATGCGGTTGTTGAAGGCCCACAGCTGCTTGGTGGTCGAGGAACCCTCGGTGATGGTGAAGTCGGGGTTGCCCTCGAACTGGGCGAGCTGGTCGGGGGAGTCCTCGGCGATGACCAGGTCCAGGCCGCCGGTGAGCAGCGCGTTGTTCAGCGCGGTGGTGTCGGTGAAGAAGCGGAAGGTCACGCCGTCGTTGGCCGCAGGCTCGCCCCAGTAGTCCTCGTACGGCTCGATGGTGAGGTAGTCACCCTGGGCCCACTCGACGAAGCGGTAAGGGCCGGTGCCGTTGTCGCTGGTGTGCTCGGTGTCGCCGTCCTGCACGATCGTGACCCCCGCCAGGTAGAACAGCAGCGAGCGGGTCGGGGCGGAGAGCACCACCTCGACGGTGTGGTCGTCCACGGCGGTGATCTCGTCCATCACCACGAGGTCGGACTTGCGAGCCGCCACGGACTCCTCGGAGATGATCTCGGTCAGTGCCCAGACGGCGTCGTCAGCGGTCAGCGGGGTGCCGTCGTGGAAGGTCACGCCCTCGCGCAGGTGGAAGGTGTAGGTGAGGCCGTCCTCGGAGATCTCCCAGTCCTCGGCCAGCGCCGGGATGATCGCGCCGTCGACGTCGATGGCCACCAGGCCCTCGTAGACGTTGCGGGTCATGGTCTGGGAGATACCGGAGCTGCCGCCGACGAAACGCTGCAGGCCGGTGGGCTCGTTGACCGAGCCGATGACGATCTCGTCGGTACCGGAACCGGTGCTGTCAGCGGGAGTGTCGCCGTCCTCGGTCCCGCCACCGCACGCGGCGAGGAACAGGACGGCGGAGGTTGCCAGGGCGGTCAGGGTCAGGGTGCGCGAGCGCATGTGAGGTCCGATTCTCGGGCGGCGGTCCGCCCGGTCTGTGAAGAGGGAGGGGGAGTGCGCACGGGCGGCCAGGGTGGTGGCGGCGCGCGGCTGCCGAGCGGGACGCGGGTGGCGTCAACCGGTCAGCGCGAGAAGCCGGTCAGGCGGCAGGGCAGCAACAGCCCATCGTCTGGGTGCGGGCCAGATCGATGTGCAGTCGGCGGACCAGGGCAAGCTCGGGCATGATGCCCGCATCTTCTCACAGGCCA
>DATGRZ010000169.1:0-2248 GCA_035303065.1 Ruania sp. | reverse complement strand
GCTCGGCCCCCGGTGCGGCGGCGACGACGTAGCGCACCCCCGGCTCGAAGGCGTCCAGCTCGATCAGTCCGCCGGCCGGCAGCCGCACGGAGAGGAAGTCCAGCAGGTGCTCCTGCAGCGCCTGGCTCCAGACCTGGTCGGGTGTGGCGCCCAGGTCGAGGTCGACCAGGTGGATGCTCACCTCCCGCCACCAGGCGAGTGCCACGTCCACCACGGTGCCGTCGCGATAGGTGACCGGGGCGAACCAGACCAGGGATTCCTCGCCCGGCCAGAGCGTGCGGTGCAGCTCTCGCACCTCGGTCAGCGCAGCCACGTGCTCGCCGCGGCTGCGGGTGGCGCCTGCTTCGATCGCGGCGTCCCGCCCGGCCTGACCGCCGTCGTAGACCTCGATAGTGCTGCCGCGTGCCGCATGCTCGAGCTGGCGCGCCAGCGCCCGGCCGATGCCGTCGATGTGGGCGAGCACGTGGCCGCGGGTCCAGCCGGGCAGCACGCTCGGTGCGGTCAGGGCCGCTTCTGAGGCGTTCTCGACGGCGGAGATCACCGTGGTCAGGGCCTGCTCGCTCTCCTGGACGGCGGTCAGTGGTTCGGTGAGGTCGGTCATGGCCACAGCAGCTCCTTGTGCCAGTCGGTCCCGGTGCGACGGTAGTGCAGCCTGATCTGCCCGGCGTCAGCGGTCGCCTGCCAGAACTCCACCGACTGTGCGTGCAGGCCGTACACCCGCCAGGTCGGCAACGGCGTCTGCGGGTGCTGCTGGACCTGCTCGAGCGCTGCGGCGAACGCTTCGGCATAGGTGTGCTGGTCGGGGAGCACCTGGCTCTGCTGGCCGACCAGTGCGGCGGCGCGGGATCCGTCCGGGCGGGCGTGGAAGTCTTCGTCGGCGGCGGTATCGCCCAGGTCGGTGACGGAGCCGGTGATCCGTACCTGGCGACCGAGTGCTGCCCAGAAGCTGGTCAGCGCGGCACGGGGGTTCTCGGCGAGCTGAGCGGCTTTCGGGCTGAGTGCCGAGGTGGCGATGCACCAAGTGTCCTCGTACAGGTCCTTGACGATCACCGTGCGGGCAGTGACCTGACCGTGCGCATCCGCGGTGGCGAGGTTCACCGCGTGCGGGGCTGCCAGACCGGAGCCCGCGGCGGTGTGGAGCCAGTCCAGGTACAGCTCGGCAGGGTCACCAGGTGCGGTGTTCGGGTCGAACGGTGGCAGGCGGTCACGGTCGAAGCTGGGCAGCTGGCGCAGCCACTGCCGCACACCAGGCTCGGAGGTCACCGTCCCAGCCTCACCATCGACGCACCCGAGCGCAACCTAGAGACCCGGACTGAGGCAGCACCCGGCGGTGGAGGTGCCCGTCTGCAACCTCCACCGCCGGATCGTGCCGCCGCGGCCGCGGCGGGTGGCAGAAGCACCAGCCGCGACCTGGCGCGGACTACTCCCGCTCGACGAGCACCGAGGTGTTCTGCGCCGTCTTGATGGTGGCGACGGTGAACTCGAGACCCAGCCGCACCACGATCAGGAACAGCGCCGGAGGGATCCAGCCGAAGAGGA
Organism: Ruania sp.; assembly: GCA_035303065.1. Lineage (GTDB taxonomy): Bacteria > Actinomycetota > Actinomycetes > Actinomycetales > Beutenbergiaceae > Ruania. The sequence goes on along the minus strand of DATGRZ010000169.1, from coordinate 709 downwards.
TGGCCAGCACGCCGAAGACCACTGTGCCATCGCCGCTGCCGTAGCCGTACGGGCTGAACATCCCGCTGAGGCTGCCCATGCCGAAGCCGGAGATGATGGCGAACAGCCACCACAGGGCCGCGATCACGATCGCGATGATGAACAGCACCTTCGCGAACGTCAGGGCCACATACCGGGAGAAGGAGAAGTCGAAGAAGGCCCCGAAGAAGCCGGTGTGCTGGGGCTGCTGCCCCCAACCGGGCTGCGACGGCCCACCATAGCCACCGGGTCCACCGGGTCCACCGGGACCACCTGGTCCGTAACCACCCGGGCCGGCAGGACCGCCACCGGGCCCGTAGCCACCGGGGCCTGACGGCGGCGGACCTGACGGAGGCGGGCCAGCGGGCGGCTGGCCCGACGGCGGCTGACCGGCAGGCGGCTGGCCCGACGGCGGCTGACCAGCGGGCGGCTGGCCGGGCGGCGGCGCAGCCGAGGCGGAACCGAACGACGGGGTTCCCGGCGGCGGGCCAGCGGGCGGCGGAGCGTCGGACGCCGAGCCGAACGATGGGGTCCCCGGTGGCGGCCCGGCCGGACCACCTGCCGGCTGGCCGGAGGGCGGCGGTCCATAGCCACCTGGCGCCGCACTCGACGAGCCGAAGCTCTGCGACGGATCCTGGCTCCCCTCACCAGGGGTCGCCGGTGTCCCCGGCGTCGGGTTCTCGGACATGCT
>DATGRZ010000168.1:0-2788 GCA_035303065.1 Ruania sp. | reverse complement strand
GCTGTCCAAGCTCGACGGCGACGCCCGCGGTGGTGCGGCCCTCTCCATCCGTACGGTCACCGGTGCTCCGGTGCTGTTCGCCTCCACCGGGGAGAAGCTCGGCGACTTCGAGCGGTTCCACCCGGACCGGATGGCCTCCCGCATCCTGGACATGGGCGACATGCTCACCCTGATCGAGCAGGCCGAGCGTGCCTTCGACGAGGAGCAGGCCGCCGACATCGCCAACAAGATCGCCGGCGACGGGGACTTCACCCTGCAGGACTTCCTGCAGCAGATGCAGCAGATGAAGAAGCTCGGCCCGATGAAGAAGATGCTCGAGATGCTGCCCGGTATGGGGCAGATGCGCGAGCAGCTGGAGAACTTCGACGAGTCCGACGTCACCCGCATCGAGGCGATGGTGCAGTCGATGACCCCGGCGGAACGGGCCAACCCGAAGATCATCAACGGTTCCCGCCGCTCCCGGATCGCCCGCGGCTCGGGCACCACGGTCAGCGAGATCAACGGGCTGCTGGAGCGGTTCGAGCAGGCGAAGACGATGATGCGCTCGATGGCCCGCGGTGGCGGCGGGATGCCCGGGATGGGTGGCCTTCCGGGGATGGGGGCGATGCCCGGCACCGGGAAGAAGTCCAAGGGCCGGATGGCGCCACCGAAGAAGAAGAAGGGCAAGTCCGGCAACCCCGCCAAGCGCGCCCAGCAGGAGCGGGAGGCGGCCGAGCGCGCCGCGCAGGCAGCCAAGGCGCCGAGCGGGTCCTCCTTCGGCCTGGCCGGCAAGGAGGACGTGGACCCCGCGTCGCTGAACCTGCCTGCCGGCTTCGAGAAGTTCCTCGGCCGTTGAGCTGATGGCCGCTCCTGCGTGGCACCTGACCGGGTGCGTGCTGGCCGATGCGGCGGAAGCTGCCGGCGCGGCCGGCGGGCGGGGCGAGGTGCAGGAGCTGCCTGAGGCGTGGGTGCACCAGGGGCGTCTCACGTTCACCGACCCGGGTGTCGAGGCGGCCCGGCTGACCGGGTACGTGCTGCCCGGCCTGGTGGATGTGCACTGCCACATCGGCTTGGGCAGCGAGGGGGCGGTGGACCGGGAGACCTCCCTGGCGCAGGCGCGGGCAGACCTGGAGGCGGGCACGCTGCTGGTGCGTGATGCCGGTTCCCCGGCGGACACCCGCTGGCTGACCGGGCGTACCGACGTGCCCAGGATCCTGCGCGCCGGGCACCACCTGGCCCGGCCGAAGCGCTACCTGCGCTACTACGCCCGGGAGCTGGACGACGTCACCGGCCTGCCCGCGGCGATGGCCGAGGAGGCGGGTCGCGGCGACGGGTGGGTGAAGATCGTCGGGGACTGGATCGACCGCGCCCGCGGCGCCGACAGTGTGCTCGAGCCGCTCTGGCCGCTCGAGCAGGTGCGGGCCGGAGTGGCTGCCGCGCACGAACGCGGCGCCCGGGTCACCGTGCACACCTTCGAGACCGAGACGTCTGGTCAGATGCTCCAGGCCGGGGTGGACTGCATCGAGCACGGCACCGGGATGACCGCTACGCAGATCGAGCAGGCGGCGGCCGCCGGCATCCCGGTGGTGCCTACCCTCCTGCAGATCGCCCGGTTCGATGCGATCGCCGACCAGGGCGCCGTGAAGTTCCCGCAGTACGCCGCGCAGATGCGCACCATGCACGCTCGCCGCTACCAGCAGGTGCGGGACTTCTACGACGCCGGGGTGCCGCTGCTGCTCGGTACCGACGCCGGCGGCACGATCCCGCACGGGAAGCTGGCCGCTGAGGCTGCCGAGCTGGTTCGCGCCGGGGTGCCGGTCGCCGACGTGGTCGCCGCTGCGAGCTGGCGGGCGCGGGGCTATCTTGGCGTGCCCGGCCTCGCCGAAGGGGCACCGGCGGACCTGGTCGTCTATGCCGAGGACCCACGCGAGAACGTCGGCGTGCTGGCCCACCCTGCCGCCGTGCTGCGTGCCGGCGTGCGCGTGCGCTGACCCCTGCGCCCTACTGCCCAGCGGCAACCAGCCCGCGCCGCGCAGCCCACCGGCCATCACCTCCTGCGCCACCACCACCGGCGACCACCTCGCACCGTGCGCCGGCGACACCTGCTGCGCCGGGGCGATACCCGAGAGCACGTCCTAGCGTGGCAGGTATCGCCTGGATCGATTCACGACGGCGGAGCGTGCGCGGGAGTTGACGCCCGCCCGGTTCTGTGGTTCATTAGTCCAGTAATGAACCAGTGAACGGAGCGTGGCATGTTCGACGGGCGGGACCCGATCTACGTGCAGATCGCTGAGCAGATCAAGGCCGACGTGATCGCCGGTCGGCTCCGAGAGGGTGAGCAGGTCATGTCCACCACGCAGTACGCGCAGACCTACCGGATCAACCCGGCCACCGCGGCCAAGGCGTTCACCGAGCTCGTCGACGACCAGGTGCTCTACAAGCGCCGCGGCGTGGGCATGTTCGTGGCCGAGGGAGCGGCCGACCGGTTGCGCGGCAGCGGCCGCAAGGAGTTCTTCACCGACCGCCTCGACCCCGTCCTCGCCGAGGCCCGCGACCTGGGCATCAGCGTCGCGGACATCCTCGCCCACATCCACGCTACGGAGGAACGATGACCAGCCCGACCGCCGACCCGCCAGAGGTGCGGCTGCGGAGCGCGACCGCCCGCTACGGCTCTACCACGGCCCTGGACACCGTGGACGTGTCGTTCCCGGCGGGGGCGATCACCGGTCTGCTCGGCCGGAACGGTTCCGGCAAGACCACGATGCTCTCCCTGATCGCCTCGCTGCGCCGGCCGTCCGCCGGCCAGGTG
>DATGRZ010000167.1:0-3738 GCA_035303065.1 Ruania sp. | reverse complement strand
GTCCTGGCGATCGCGTGGGGCACGATGGTCAATGCCATCAGCTACCAGCTCAAGCCGAAGACGGTCACCAACTGCAAGCTGGTGCAGCTCAACGGGATCGGGCACGGCACCGGCATCGGGGTGCACTACGCGCACGCGATGATGAACCGGTACGCCGAAGCGTTCCGTGCCAACGTGCAACAGTTCCCGGCGCCGATCTTCTTCGACACCGAGCGGCTGAAGCGGCTGTCCGCCTCGGAGAAGACGTTCTCCCACGTGCGGCAGATGGGGGAGAAGGCGGACGTCGCGCTGTTCAGCATCGGCACGGTCAGCACCGGCGTGCCCAGCTCACCGCACCTGTACGGCTCGTTCTTGGCCGAGGAGGACTTCGCGCAGCTGGCCCAGGACGGGGCGGTCGGCGACATCGGGGCCACCTTCTTCGACAAGCAGGGTGAGTCCCGCGCCATCCGGATGAACAACCGCAGCACCGGACCGGACCTGGAGAAGCTGAAGAGCATCGCCCGGCGGATCTGCGTCGTCTCCGGGTCGCACAAGCTGGAGGCGTTGGACGCGGCCCTGCACGGCGGGCACGTGGGTGAGCTGATCATCGACGAGGTGACCGCCCGCGAGCTGCTCGAGCCGCCGGACGGAGCGTGAGGATCAGCCCAGGGCGGTCGGCCACCGCTGCGCGATCCACTCCGGCCAGCTGCCGCCGGGCGATGGGGTGCGGTAACGGCCGGCGAGCTCGTCCGCGTCCGGTTCCTGCAGCTGTTCGCGCCACTCGTCCAGCTCGACCTGGCTGATCTGCCAGGTCGCCTCCGGCGTCTCCTGCCAGCGCTGGGCCACCCGGCGAGCCTGGGTCTCCCGGTCCACCGGCAGGTACTCCGTCCTGGTCCTCGCCCCGACCGTGCCGGCCAACCAGCTCAGCGCGGCCCGCTCCTCGCGGCCCCAGAAACCGAAGTCCAGGACCACCGAGGCACCGCAGCGCAGCACCTCGACCGCCGTCCAGACCAAACGGCCCTCCACCACGTCCCGCAGACCGTCCGGATCCGGGTGCCCGAACAGCGGCACCATCCACTCGTCCGGGCTCAACCGGACCGCCCCGGTCGACGCTGCGAGCTCCCGGGCACGGGTGGTCTTGCCAGCCCCGACGTGCCCGACGACCAGCACCAACTCTGCCACGCCGGCGATCCTAGTCGGTCACCCTCCACCGGTACCGCGGCGCGGGTCGCCGTGCCGGGTGGAGCATCATCAGGTTCTGGTCAGTGCCGCTGCTGCGGCGGTCAACGGCCCAGGGGCGGGCCGGTAGTAGGCCCAGCGCCCCCGCTGTTCCCGGGTGACGAGTCCGGCGTCGACGAGCAGCTTCATGTGGTGGGAGACGGTCGGCTGGGACAGACCAACTGGTTCGGTGAGGTCGCAGGCGCACACCTCCGCTGGGGCGGCTGCGGCGATCAACGAGTAGAGCTTGATCCGACTGGGGTCGGCGAGGGCTTTGAAGACTCGCGCGATCTGCTCGGCCTGCTCGTCGGTCAGCGGCTGCTGCGCCGGATCGCAGCATCCGGTGAGTGCTCGGGTGAGCGCTTCGGGCGCAGTGCTGGTGGACATGACTCTTATCCTGCCCGATGCATTGACATTTGTCGATATGTCGTGCCAGGCTTCCATTCGCGATCAATCGAAGTTTGTCGATATGAGGAGGTTCGCGTGGCGTTGCCTGTCGTGGTGATCGGTGCTGGCCCGCAGGGTCTGGCTGCAGGTGCCCATCTGGTCGAACGCGGACTGCCGCCGGTGGTCTTGGAGGCGGGTGCCGGTGCTGGGGCGGCTGTCGCCGAATGGGGTCATGTGCGGTTGTTCTCGCCGTGGAGCGAGCTGGTCGACCCTGCTGCTGAGCGACTGCTGGCTGCGACCGGCTGGGTCCGACCGGGCCAGGCGTATCCGACCGGGGCAGAGTGGGTCGAGCAGTATCTTGCCCCCCTCGCAGAAGCCCTCGGTCAGCAGGTGCGGTATCAGGCTCGGGTGGTCGGCGTGGCGAGAAAGGGCCGCGACCTGTCGGTGGACTCCGGGCGGACCGGCCAGCCCTTCGTCGTCCACCTCCGCCACGCTGACGGCCGGGAAGAACAGATCGAGGCGCAGGCGGTGATCGACGCCTCGGGAACCTGGGCCAGCCCGGCTCCGGCTGGTGCACATGGGGTGCCGGCACTGGGTGAGACACGTGCGTCCCGCGCGGGACTGCTGTGCCACCACATTCCGGACGCTGCCGAGGCAAAGACGTTAGCAGGCAGGCATGTCGTCGTCCTGGGTGCCGGGCACTCGGCGGCAACCGCTGTGATCGAGCTCGCGCAGAGGGCAAAGTCGAAACGGGGGGTGCGCGTCTCGTGGGTGCTTCGCCGCGGACAGGTTGGCAACGCCTTCGGTGGCGGAGCCGCGGACGAGTTGCCCGAGCGCGGCGCGCTCGGACGTCGAGCGAAGCAGGCTGTCGCCGACGGGCTGGTGGAGCTGGTGACGAGTTTTCGTACCGAGCGCATCGATACCGAATCCGGTCGTGCCGTGCTCGTCGCCGAGGATGGGCGCTTGTTGGCACCGGCAGATCGGGTGTTCGTCCTGACCGGGTTCCGTCCGGACCTGTCGTTCCTGACCGAGGTGCGCCTGGACCTGGATGTGCGGCTGCAGGCTCCCACACAGCTCGCCGGCGAGGTGGACCCGAACGTGCACTCCTGCGGGAGTGTGCGCGCGACGGGCGCGGCAGAGCTGGCCCACCCGGAGGAAGGGTTCTTCATCGTGGGCGCCAAGTCCTATGGGCGAGCGCCGACGTTCCTTGCGCTGACCGGATTCGAGCAGGTCCGGAGCGTTGTCGCCATGATTGCCGGTGACCGTGCGGCCGCGAGGAGAGTGGAGCTCACCCTTCCCGACACCGGAGTGTGCGGCGGCAACGGCATCTTCGACGCTCCAGCAGACGAAGGTGCATCCGGATGTTGTGAGCCGCAGCCACAGCTGGTCCCACTGGGTGTCCGGGAGCCGGGATGAGTCGGACACGCTTACTGGTCGTGGGCGGCGGCCAGTCCGGCCTGGCCGCAGCCCGGGCGGGTCGGGACCGTGGTTGGGAACCAGTTGTGCTGGAGGCCGGGGCGGAGCCTGTCGGATCCTGGCCTGCGTACTATGACAGCCTCCGTCTCTTCTCCTCGCGCCAGTTCAGCAGCTTTCCTGGATATGAGTTTCCAGGACCCGCACACGACTACCCCGCCCGCGACGAGGTCGTGGAGTACCTGCGCGGATACGCCTCCTGGCTAGGGGTCGACATCCGGACCAGGTCGCCAGTCGCCGACGTCACCGTCGATGGTGCGGGTGCCTTCACCGCGCACCTGACTGACGGCGATCCTGTGTGCGGCGATGTGCTGATTGCCGCGAGCGGATCGTTCGCCAACCCCTACATCCCTCAGGTCACCGGCCAGGAGAAGTTCACCGGGCACGTGCTTACGGTGGCCGAGTACCGGTCACCGCAGCCGTTCGCCGGTAAGCGGCTGGTGGTGGTCGGGGCGGGAAACTCGGCCGTCCAAGTCGGCTACGAGCTCGCCCAGCATGCGGACGTGACGCTGGCGGTGCGCGATCGCGTGCGGCTGGTTCCCCAGGTCCTCGCGGGCCGCGACCTGCACTGGTGGTTGCATCGGACCCGTGCGGACCTGCTGCCACCGGCCCTCCTGAGCCGAGTCGTGACCGGCACGCCAGTCATCGATGCTGGTCGGTACCACCAGGCACTGCACAGCA
>DATGRZ010000166.1:0-3869 GCA_035303065.1 Ruania sp. | reverse complement strand
GGCAGGGTGTGCCGGCCGGGGGCAGGGGGTCAGGAGGCCACCGTGCCATACCGCTTGGCGGCGCGGGCCTTCGCCTTGGCGGCCTCCACCTCGCGGTCCTTCGGCGGCGCGGTGGTGGTCAGGTCGGCGAGCAGGTGCTCGGTGATGTGGGCGATGTCGGCCACCGCCTGCTCGAAGGTCTCGGTGTTCGCCTGCGACGGCTTGGTCATCCCGCTGACCTTGCGCACGTACTGCAGCGCGGCGGCCTGCACCTCCTCGGAGGTGGCGTGCGGATCGAAGTTGTACAGGGTCCGGATGTTGCGGCACATGGTGCCATCCTCGCCTCTGCGGCGGCCGAGCACCAGAGCTCGTGCCCTCCGGATGCCTCCGGATCCAGCGCCCAGGTGCCGTTGCGATCGAGTGCCCAGCCCACCTCGGTCAGCGGCCAGCCCCGACCTCGATCAGCAGCACGCCGCCGACGATGAGACTGATGCCGAGTGCCATCAGCGGTGTCAGGGGTTCGTCGAAGAGCACCTTGCTGAGCACGGCGGTGATCGCAACACCGGCGGCCGACCAGATACCGTAGGCCACGGAGATCCCCATCCCGTGCCCGAGTGCGGCCGACAGCAGGGTGAACGCAAGCAGGTAGCTCACCGCCACCGGGAGGTACCAGCGCCGGGTTCCGGTCGCCGCCATCCGCAGAGACACCGTGCCGGTCACCTCGGCGAGGATCGCACCGGCCAGGAAGAGCAGTGCCATCAGCCGGCCACCTCCTGCTCTGCCCGGGCGGCGAGTGCACGTTGTGAGCCCAGCTGGACCAGCAGCACGCCGCCGACCACGAGCACAAGGCCGAGGACCATCACAGCGGTGATGATCTCCCCGAACAGCACCGCCCCGAAGAGTGCGGTGAGCGCCACGCCCATGGCGCCCCAGATGCCGTAGGCCACGCCCAGGCCCAGACCGGCCTTCAGCGCCCTGAGGATCAGCACGAAGGCTGCGGCGTAGCCGATCACCACCAGCGCGTACCAGCCGGGGTGACCCAGGGCGGCCTTGAGCGCCAGCGAACCGGCCACCTCACTGACGATCGCGGCACCGAGCAGTATCCACCTGCTCATCGGGCACCCGCCAACAGCTCCTCGACCAGCGGCCGTAACCGGCGGCGTTCCTCGGGGCTGGGCACGAGCATCCCGGAGGCGCTGGCGAACCAGGCTCCGTCGGCCAGCAACCGGACGGCAAGCAGCCGGGTGCGTGTGGTCTCGGTGGCATCGTCGGGCACGGACCACCACGGCGTCATCCGCTCCTCCCACCGGTCCACCAGCGTGCGATGCAGCCGTGGGTCGGCGAACACCACCACATCGGACCGGTCGAAGTCCTGGGAGAGGACGAAGCGGGCGTAGGCACCGATCCGGTCGACAGCACCAACCTCTGCGGGCTCTGCACCGAGGGTCTCGGTGAGCTGCTCCTCCCACTGGTCGATGACAGCGTCCACCAGGGCTACCATCAACGCTTCCTTGCTCGGGAAGTGGTGCATCAACCCCGGCTTGGTCAGGCCCACCTGCCGGGCCACGGAGTCCAGGGACACGGTGCCGTCGGCACTGAGCATCTCTCGAGCCGCCAGGAGGATGCGGGCATGGGTCTCGTTCACCATGACGACGACCCTACCATCCGGAAGGTTGGAGGCGTGCGGCCGGTGCTCCACGAGGCGTCTCCGACCGTGGCGACCTACGCTGAACGCGTGCCTGGGATCGCTGTCGGGATCTTTCTGGTCACGCTCACCCTGGTGATCTGGCAACCGCGGAGGCTCGGGATCGGCTGGAGCGCCCTGGGGGGCGCGGCCCTGGCCCTGCTGACCGGGGTGGTGCACCTGGCCGACCTGCCGGTGGTGGTGGGCATCGTGTGGAACGCGACCCTGGCGTTCGTGGGCATCATCCTCATCTCGCTGGTGCTGGACGAGTGCGGCTTCTTCGAGTGGGCGGCGCTGCACGTGGCTCGCTGGGGGCGGGGGCACGGGGTACGGCTGTTCGTGCTCATCGTGCTGCTGGGCGCCGTGGTGGCGGCGTTCTTCGCCAACGACGGGGCGGCACTCATCCTCACCCCGATCGTGGTGCAGATCCTGCGCGTGCTGCACTTCTCCACCCGGGCGACGATCGCGTTCGTGATGGCGACCGGGTTCATCGCCGACGCGGGCAGCCTGCCGTTGCTGGTGTCCAACCTGGTGAACATCGTCGCTGCGGACTTCTTCGACATCTCCTTCGCTCGGTATGCGCTGGTGATGGTGCCGGTCGGTGTGGTGTCGGTGGCCGCGAGCCTGGGCCTGCTGTGGCTGTACTACCGCCGCTCGATCCCGGCCCGGTACCACCTGTCCGGGTTGGCCCGGCCCGCCGAGGCGATCACCGACCGGCTGACGTTCCGCGCTGGCTGGCTGGTGCTCGCGCTGCTGCTGGTCGGCTATCTCCTGGCGGATCCGCTGGACGTGCCGCTCTCGGCGGTGGTCGGCGGCGGGGCGGTGGTGCTGCTCGCAGTGGCCGCTCGGCGTCCCGCGTTCGCGTTCCGTGCCGGGGCGCACACCGGTGACGGCGGAGCTCACCGGGGCAGCACGCGTGTGGCCGGCCCAGCACATCCGATCCGGGTGCGCACAGTGGTGCAGCAGGCGCCCTGGCAGGTGGTGCTGTTCAGTCTGGGCATGTACGTGGTGGTCTACGGCCTGCGGGACCAGGGCCTGACGGCGCAGCTCACCCGGGTGTTCACCTCGCTGTCCGCGCACGGAGTGCTGGTCTCCGCCCTGGGCGTCGGGTTCGTGGTGGCGGTGGTGGCTTCGGTGCTGAACAACCTGCCCACTGTGCTGGTGATGGTGCTGGCAGTGACCGGGGTGGCCGCGGCCGGGGTGACGCACGAGGCGATGGTCTATGCCACGGTGATCGGTTCCGACCTGGGCCCGAAGATCACCCCGATCGGGTCGCTGGCCACGCTGCTGTGGTTGGACGTGCTGGACCGCAAGGGCATCCACATCGGCTGGGGTCGGTACGTCCGGACCGGGATCGTGCTGACGGTGCCGGTGCTGCTGGTCTCGCTGCTCGCGCTGGCGGGATGGTTGCAGGTGGTGGGCAGATGAGCGGCGAGCACGCGCCCAGCGGCCCGGGGCACGGGCAGCGCGGCCGGCACCGGGAGCCGGCCGGTGCCCTAGCAGAGTGGGGGCCGAGGGCGTGGTTGCTGGTGATGGCGATCATCGGTGTGGTCCAGCTGGTGCGGCAGCAGTGGTTCGCTGCCGCACTGTTCCTGCTCGCGGCAGTGGTGATCGGCGCCGTCCGGGTCCGCCACCGAGGGGAGGGGCACCTCACCCGGCGCCACCTACCGCTGGGGGTGCTGCTGCCGGTGGCCGCAGCAGCCGCTGTGGCCCTGACCGTGCTCGCCCGGCACAGCGGGGCGATGGTGGCGGTACTGGTGCCGCTGGGGGCGGTGGCGCTGGCGCTGGGCTGGTCCGGTGACCGGGCCACCACGCCTCAGGTCCGGTGGCCATCGGCGCTGCGCCGGCTGGCGTGGGCCTGGGCAGCGATCTGGATCGCCGGCGGCCTGTGGGAGCTGGTGCAGGTGCTGCTGGTCAACCTCGGCCAGGACCCGGCCGCGGTACCGCTCAGCGACCTGCTCGAACCGGTGCTGGAGCACCGGACGGGTCAGGGAGTGTTCGCAGCAGCGTGGCTGCTGGCCGGCGTGTACCTGCTGCGCAGGGGCAGATCGAGATGATCGTCAGCGGGATCTACTTCGCGGTGTGCGCCGGGGCCCTGCTGGTCACCGACCGGATCGCCCGCCGGTCCGCCGACGAGGTCACGATCACCGACCTGTTCGACCGCGTTCTCACCTCCCGCACCATCCGGCTAGCGGTGCTGGTGTGC
>DATGRZ010000165.1:0-8265 GCA_035303065.1 Ruania sp. | reverse complement strand
GGACCCGTTCGAGCTCGCACGCCGCGCCCGCAGCAGCGGAGCGAGCCTGGCGGAGGTGAGCCGACAGCTCGACGGACCGGCCCTGACCGAGGACGGCTGGTCGGACTGGGTGGTGTCGACCTATGGGTGAGGCTGGCCGGTACGGGTGGGCGGACACTACCCACGCGGATGACCACAAACCGGGCGAGCAGAGCAGCCTGGCGGCTTCCGGCTACGCCCCGCACCTCCCGCCGTCACCTGGCCCGGCACTTCCCCCGGACCCCGGCGCCGGCTACACCTACCAGGCGACCCCCTACTACCCACCGCCCCAGTACCCAGCCAGCCCGCACCGCCCACGGCAGCACACCCCCGGCTGGGCGTGGGCGCTGATCAGCCTGCTGACCGTCGCCGTGGTGGTGATGGGCGCCATCACCATCACCGACCAGCAGCGCCGCCCCTGGGACGCCCGCCCGAGCGCCCCGGCCACCGTCGACGCCGCCGAGGACGGTTACGGCCAGCCGAACACCTCGCCTGCGGGAGCTTTCACCGGAGAGCACCTGATCACCCGGCTGAACGAAGCGCTCGCCGCCCGGGACCGGGACGCGTTCTTCGCTCTCGTGGACGGAGCGGCGGTGGAACCCCTCCAGCTGTGGTGGGACAACATGGCGGAGCTCGGCTGGTCCACCGGCGCCATCTCGCTGCAGAGCCCGCAACGGTCGCAGTACAGCGACGACACCATCACCCAGCAGGTGCTGCTGGGGGCGGTGACCGCAGGCTCCGCACAGGTCCCGGCCGGCTCCGGCCACCCGGACGCCGGGCTGAGCTATGCACCGGCAAACCGCTACCGGGCCACCATCCACGTCACCGACGACGGTGCCAGCGGCATCATCATCGGCTGGGAGCCGCAGGAGCACGCCGCCCCGTGGGACCTGGCGCCGCTGCACGCAGCGATCACCGAGCACGCCGTGATCGCCGGCCACCAGGACGAGACCGACCTGGTCGAGCGGACCGCACCCGCTGCCGAGGAGGCCGCCGCATGGGTGGTCGCCAGCTATCGGGAGGGCACCGGGGTGGCGAACACCGAGCAGTTCCTCGCCTTCGTCACCGACGACCCCGACCGGTTCAACTCCTGGTTCCTCGACAGCGACGAGCTGGACGGCTGGACCGGGGACCGGTCCGGCACGATGTTCCCGCAGTGGCGCCCCCTGGCGGCCCCGGGGATCGACCCGAGCATCGCCACCGGCGACCGGATGACCAACGCCGGTGGTGTCGTCACCCTCGGACCGAACGGGCTGCAGTACGGCACCGCCGACACCACCGCCACGCTGGTGCACGAGTTCGTGCACACCATCCAGCAGACCAACGTGCCCCGGGTGGGCGGGTCCTCGGTCGTGGCAGACGAGGGCTGGGCCACGTACAACGAGTCGCTCTTCGAGGGGAACGGCAGCTACGCGCCGAGGTTGCGGACCACCGGGCGCACGCTGCGCGGCTGCGTGCAGACCATGGACGGGCAGCTCCCTCGCGAACAGGACTTCGCCGACGCCACCGAGGCGAACTGCGCCTACGCCCTCAGCGGCAGCCTGTACGCCTACGCCGCCAGCCTGGGGGTGGACGTGCACGCGCTCGCGGACGAGGCGCTGGCCACCGGAGAACCGTTGTGGACCTTGATCGAGCGGGACGGTGTGCCCTTCACCGCGGAGAGCTGGAGCAGCTGGCTGCGGGCGCAGTTCGGCTGACCGGGCCTCAGTCGACCAGGTTGCACTCGCGGATGACGCCGGTGGTGGCCAGCTCGGTGGTGGCGATGTCGGTGGTGATCCGGGTGGTGTGCTGCTGCTGCGGGCCGATGGTCACGTCCACGATCCCGGCCTGACCGTAGCCTTCGGTCAGTGCTTCCAGCGTGCAGGTGGCAGTGGCCTCCTCCGGCTTGGTGACGTCGAAGATCACCTGCACCTGAGTGTCGTCCACCACGTCGAAGCCCACCTGGCTGCCGGTGGCGTCCGGTTCGAAGAAGCCGACGGCGATCATCACCAGGGCAGCGATCCCGACAGCGCCCAGACCGCCGGCAGTCAGCCAGAGCGCGCGGCGTCGACGGTGCGGGGGAGTGGGGGCTCCGTACCGTTCGGCCAGCAGCTCCGCCGTGCTGTTGGCGGTGCGGTCGGCCGTGCTCTCGGCTGCGCGGCCAGCTGTGCTCTCCGCCGCGCTCTCAGCCGTGCGGTCGGCGGGGGCCTTCGACTCCACCACGCGTGACATCCTTAGACTGGACCTACCTGACGGACGCGATCCGCCTCACTGGCGAGCGTCCGTCCCTATTGTCACACTCCCACGATCCCCAGGAGATCCTCAGTGGTCGGCGCACAGGAACTGCGGCTGATGGCCGTGCACGCCCACCCGGACGACGAGTCGAGCAAGGGTGCAGCGACGATGGCCCGTTACGCCGCCGAAGGCGTGCAGGTGCTGGTGGTCACGTGCACCGGCGGGGAGCGGGGTGACATCCTCAACCCCCGGCTGCAGGGCGACCCGGACCTGCTGCGGGACATGCCCGGGTTCCGTCGCCGGGAGATGGCCGCGGCCGCCGAGGCGCTCGGCATCTCCCAGCAGTGGCTCGGGTTCGTGGACTCCGGGCTGCCCGAAGGGGACCCGCTGCCGCCGCTGCCACCGGGATGCTTCGCGCTGGAGCCGCTGGAGGTGGCCACTGAGGCGTTGGTGCGGGTGGTGCGCGAGTTCCGACCACAGGTGATGACCACCTACAACGAGAACGGTGGTTACCCGCACCCGGACCATGTGATGACGCACAAGGTCTCCATGGCCGCATTCGACGCCGCCGCCGACCCGGAGGCCTACCCGAGCGCGGGACCGGCCTGGGAGGTGTCCAAGCTGTACTACGACCACGGGTTTTCCCGCGGCCGCATCCGGGCGCTGCACGATGCGCTCGTAGAGGCTGGCGTCCAGTCGCCGTACGCGGACTGGATGGACCGCTGGGACCGGGACGACCGGGCGGAGAAGGTGACCACCCGGATCGAGTGTGGGGACTACTTCGACCAGCGGGACCGCGCCCTGCTGGCGCACGCTACGCAGATCGACCCGGACGGGTTCTTCTTCGCCGTGCCGCGGGAGATCGAGAAGGTCGCCTGGCCGGTGGAGGAGTTCGAGCTGGCCCGCGCCCGGATACCGGTCCAGACGCCTGAGGACGACCTGTTCCACGGGATCCGACAGTGACCCCCGCTCTGCCGGTGCTGCTCGCGGGCCCGACCGTGTTCGCCGGTGGTATCGACCCGGAGGACGCCAGCCCAGGTATCGGCGCGTTCATCACCTTTCTCATCCTGGCAGTGATAATCCTGCTGCTGGCCTGGTCCTTCACCCGGCACCAGCGCAAGATCCGGGCGAATGCGGCGGCCCGGGAGGAGCGGCTACGTCAGCAGGCCGCGGCGGACGAAGAGGATGGGGCGGTCGAGGTGGACGAGGTGGATTCAGCCGGACAGACGGACGAGTCGTCCTCGCCCGGGTCGTCGGGAGAGTTGGCCGGGTCGTCGGGGGAGTCGCCCGGGTCGCTGGCGGAGCAGGACAGCTCGACGGAACCGCCAGGCGCTGACGAGACCCGCGGGGACGGCGGAGGCTCCCGATGACGCTTCCGGTCGCCGTCGTGCAGCTCGCCGCGGACACCGATACCCAGGCCGCGGCCGAGCGCAGCGCTGCCGCGGTGCGGGACGCCGCCCGCGGGGGTGCCCACCTGGTGGTGCTGCCCGAGTACGCCTCTGGCTGGGCACCGCGCCTCACCACTGAGCTGGCGCAGCCGCTGGACGGCCCGTTCCTGACCGCGGTGCGTGCGGCCGCAGCCGAGACGGGCGTCTGGGTGGTGGCCGGCACGATGGTGCCCACCGGCACCGAGGACCGGTGCCAGAACCTGGCCGTGCTTCTCGGCCCGGATGGCCAGGTGGCGGGGGAGTATCGCAAGGTGCACCTTTTCGATGCGTTCGGGGTGCGTGAGTCAGAGGTGCTCGACGGCGGCCCTGCCGAGGCGAGCAACCTGCTCACTGCCCAGGTGGGTGGGCTGCGGCTGGGCGTGGCCACCTGCTACGACCTGCGCTTCCCGGAGATCTTCCGGTTGCTCGCCGACGCCGGTGTGCAGCTGCTGGTGGTGATCGCCGCCTGGGCGGACGGACCAGGCAAGGCCGAGCAGCTCGAGGTGCTCGCCCGCGCCCGCGCGCTGGAGAACACCAGCTACCTGCTGCTGGCCAGCCAGCCGGGAGGCGGGAGGGTCGGCCGGTCAGCGGTGATCAGTCCGCTCGGCACGGTGATCGAGCAGGGGGCCGCGAGCGACGCGGTGATCCTGCACGCCGAGCTGGACCCGGACGTGGTCACCCGGGCGCGCAAGGCCGTGCCCAGCCTGACCCACCGCCGCTTCCACGTGGTGCCCGGGCCGCCCCCGCACTGAGCTGTCCGCACTGAGCTGCCCGGGCCGCCCCCTGAGCGGCGCAACCTACGCGCTGAAAGCCGCCAGGCAGATCGCTGCTGCGTGGCAGCCGTAGCCGACCACTGTGCCGGTGTGGAAGATCTCGTGGAAGCCGAACCAGCCCGGCACCGGGTTCGGCCACTTGAAGCCGTAGGCTGCTGCGCCCAACGTGTAGCCGAGCCCGCCGATGATCACCAGCAACGTGATCGCTGCCCCACCGGAGGACCAGAACGCGGGCAGGAAGCCGACCGCCACCCATCCCAGCGCGAGGTAGATCGGCACGTACAGCCAGCGCGGTGCCGACAGCCAGAACACCCGGGCGAGCAGCCCTAGCGCCGCCCCGCCCCAGACCAGCCAGAGCAGCACCCGCGCCGTGCCCTCCGGGAGCAGCAGGGCGGCCAGCGGAGTGTAGGTGCCGGCGATCACCAGAAAGATGTTCGAGTGGTCCAGTCGGCGCAGCACAGCGGTCACCTGCGGGGACCAGGAGCCTCGGTGATAGACGGCGCTGGTGCCGAACAGGATGATCGTGGCAGCGCCGAAGATCGCCGTGGTCACCTTCCCGGTCAACGTAGGCGCCCCGACCACCAGCACCAGCGCGACCGCCAGAGCCAGCGGGGCCATCACGGCGTGGATCCACCCCCGCAGCCGCGGCTTCACCGGCGCCTGGGTGATCTTGGCATCCACAGCGTCGGCGCTGGCGACGGCGGTGTGCGGGCGGTGGTGGGGCATGACGCCTCCTGAGTTGTGGCCCGACGACGGGAGTCCTACGCCATCGTAGGTTACGCGAACGTAGGTGTGCGAACGCTCGTGTAGAGAAGATGTGTGGGCTCAGTGCAACGGCCCCGATCTGCGCCGTCGAGAGGGCGCTGAGGGCTACGGTGGCAACCGACCCGCCTGCGCCCGCGGCACGGGTCGGCTACTGCTGCTCGCACCACCCAGGAGGCTCGATGCGCCCACCCGCGTTCCTGTACGGCCTGTACGAGCGACGGCTGACCCGGGCGTTGCAGGGTGCGCAGCTGCCGCACCATGTGGGCCTGATGCTGGACGGCAACCGGCGCTGGGCGCGCTCTGCTGGTCTGGAGACCGCACAGGGGCACCAGGCCGGGGCGGACCGCATCGCCGACCTGCTCGGCTGGTGCGAGGACGTGGGCATCGAACGGGTGACGCTGTGGATGCTCTCCACCGACAACCTGCGCCGGGAGGAGCGGGAGGTTGCCGACCTGCTGGAGATCATCGCCGCCACCGTCGCCAAGCTGGCCACCACCCGCCGCTGGCGGCTGCAGCTGGTCGGTGAGCTGCACCTGCTGCCGGCGGAGATCGCCGACCGGCTGCGCGCGGCCGAGGAGCTGACCAGTGACGTAGCCGGGCTGCACCTGAACATCGCCGTGGGCTATGGCGGCCGGCACGAGATCGCTGGTGCGGTGCGCTCGCTGATCGCCGAGTATGTGGCCGCGGGCAGGTCGCTGCAGGAGATCGGCGAGGAGATCACGGTCGAGCACATCGCCGAGCACCTGTACACCAAGGGGCAACCGGACCCGGACCTGGTCATCCGCACCTCTGGCGAGCAGCGCTTGGGCGGGTTCCTGCTCTGGCAGAGCGCGCACAGCGAGTTCTACTTCTGCGAGGCGTTCTGGCCGGACTTCCGTCGGGTGGACTTCCTGCGTGCGCTGCGTGACTACGCCGGCCGGGAACGCCGGATGGGGCGGTGAGGCGACGGCGGAGCTCACCGGGACCAGGTCGCTCGCGGTGGCCCGGGCGTGGGTGGTGAGCGGGGATGGTGAGCGGGATGGCCGCCCGCGCCATCAGCGATCGCTCTCCTCGGCTGCGTCGATGCGTGAACGGGCGGTGAGCTCTCGGTGTGGTCTGCGCCACGCCCGAGCGCATGCACGCTTTCATGTGCCCGGCGTCGTACGTTGAGGCCAACGGGTGGCAGACCTGTCACCCACCGGAAGGCCAGCCCATGGAACTCGACTTGTGGGTGAGGGGCCGCCGGCCCCTCGGGCCGCCGGTCCGCACCCCGCACTCGCCGCGGCGATGCCGCGGGCGAGGCGGGCCGACCAGCAGGAGCTAGCCGTGCGCCGTGAGTCTCTCACCACCTCCACGCCGTCCGACGCCATGTCGCCCATCGTCTCGGGAGGGGAGGAGCTCACCGCCTCCGTCCCGGGCGCCGCCGACTCCGACGAGCACCGTACCTACGTGCTGGACACCTCCGTGCTGCTCTCCGACCCGCGCGCGTTGTTCCGGTTCGCCGAGCACGACGTGGTGCTGCCGATCGTCGTGGTCACCGAGCTGGAGGCTAAGCGCCACCACCCTGAGCTGGGCTACTTCGCCCGCAGCGCGTTGCGCCACTTGGACGACCTGCGGTTGCGGCACGGGTTCCTGGACAAGCCGGTGCCACTGGCCGAGACCGGCGGCACTCTGCGGGTGGAGCTGAACCACTCCGACCCGGCCGTGCTGCCCTCCGGGATGCGTCTGGCGGACAACGACACCCGCATCCTCTCGGTGGCCGCGAACCTGCGCGCCGAGGGGCACCAGGTGGTGGTGGTCTCCAAGGACCTGCCGATGCGGGTGAAGGCCTCCGCGGTCGGCATCAGCGCCCAGGAGTACCGCGCCCAGCTCGCCGTGGAGTCCGGGTGGCGAGGGATGGCCGAAGGGGACCTGACCGAAGCGGAGATGGGGCAGCTGTTCGCCGAGGAGCATCTCGCCGTGGCGGACCTGACCAGCGGTGAGGCGCTGCGCGACCTGCCCTGCCACACCGGGCTGGTGCTCTCCTCCCCGCGCGGGTCGGCGCTCGGCCGGACCACCCCGGACAAGCAGGTCCAGCTGGTCCGCGGCGACCGGGAGGTGTTCGGCATGCACGGCCGCAGCGCCGAGCAGCGGATCGCCATCGACCTGCTCACCGATACCGATATCGGCATCGTGTCCCTGGGCGGGCGCGCCGGCACCGGCAAGTCGGCGCTGGCGCTGTCCGCTGGCCTGGAGGCGGTGCTGGAGCGCCGCGAGCACCGCAAGGTGGTGGTGTTCCGACCGCTGTACGCCGTCGGCGGCCAGGAGCTCGGCTACCTGCCCGGCAGCGAGTCGGAGAAGATGAACCCCTGGGCCCAGGCGGTGTTCGACACCCTCGGCGCAGTGGTCTCCTCGCACGTGGTGGACGAGGTGATGGACCGCGGCATGCTCGAGGTGCTGCCACTGACCCACATCCGTGGCCGGTCGCTGCACGATGCGTTCGTGATCGTGGACGAGGCACAGTCCCTGGAGCGCAACGTGCTGCTCACCGTGCTCTCCCGGATCGGACAGAAGTCCAAGGTGGTGCTCACCCATGACATCGCCCAGCGGGACAACCTGCGGGTGGGCCGGCATGACGGCATCGCCGCGGTGATCGAGTCGCTCAAGGGCCACCCGCTGTTCGCGCACGTGACCCTCACCCGGTCCGAGCGGTCGCCGGTCGCCGCGTTGGTCACCGAGCTACTGGAGGGTGCCTAGGGGGTACCGGAGGGGCAGAGCCTACGGCGACAAGTCACTATCCGCATCTTCAATGGAGATGAGTGGTCAAGATTACCTTTTTGACTCCCGTGTTGCGTTCGATGTATCTCAGATGTGAGATACGGTGCTGCTATGACGACGGTGATTGAGGATCCGAAGACCACGATTGCGCAGATCGGCAGCCTGATCCGGGGGGCTCGTCAGAACCGGGGATATACCCAGAGCCAGCTCGCCGAGGTGCTCGGCACCAGCCAGAGCGCGATCGCCCGGATCGAGCAGGGCAGCCAGAACCTCTCCGTGGAGATGCTCTCCCGGATCAACGAGGCCCTCGATGCCGACCTGCTGTCCATCGG
>DATGRZ010000164.1:0-2840 GCA_035303065.1 Ruania sp. | reverse complement strand
GCTGGCCACGCGCGATCAGGGCCCTGCCGAGGCGCACCAGCATGCGGCTGCGCGGACCGTGCGGACCGGCGCCCGCCCGGTTCTGCTCCACCCGCGTCGGCCAGAACACGTGGTGCGGTGCACCAGTGAGCTGCGTCATGGCCGATCACCTCCTCATCCTCAGTCCGATGTACCCAGCGTCCCCGACAACTAGGACATATTCGGTCCTAGAGCACCTCTAGACTCGACACCGTGCTCTCCGCCACCGCCCGACTGCTGCAGCTGCTCTCCCTGCTGCAGCTCCAGCGCGAGTGGACCGGCGCCGCGCTCGCAGAACGGATGGGCGTGACCGACCGCACCGTGCGCCGCGACATCGACAAGCTCCGCGAGCTCGGCTACCCGATCCAGGCCAGCGCCGGTACCGCCGGCGGCTACCGGCTCGGCGCCGGTGCGCAGCTGCCCCCGCTGCTGCTCGAAGGGGACGAGGCGCTCGCAGTCGCACTCGGGCTGGCGGCCGTGGCTACCAGCCCGGTCGCCGGAGTGGCCGAGGCCTCGGTCCGGGCCCTGACCAAGCTGGAGCAGGTCCTGCCGTCCCGGGTGCGCACCAGGTTCGCCACGCTGAAGGCAGCGGTCACCAGGATCGGCGGCCCCTCGGATGCCGTGGACCCACAGCACCTCACCGAGATCTCCGCTGCTATCGCCTCCCGCCGTCAGCTCTCGTTCGAGTACCAGCGCGCCGACGGCCAGCGCATCCGGCGCGTGGTCGAGCCCTACCACCTGGTGGACTCCGGACAGCGGTGGTACCTGGTCGCCTGGGACACCGCCCGCGCCGACTGGCGCACCTTCCGGGTGGACCGGATCCGCACCCACCCCTCCGAGCGCGCCCGGTTCACCCCGCGCCACCTGCCCGCACAGGACCTGGCCGGCTACGTGCAGGAAGCGATCAGCCGGTCGCCCTACCGCTACGACGTGACCGTGCGGCTGCACGCACCGGTCGCCGACTTCGCCTCCCGGGTCAGCCCGGCCACCGGACAGCTCATCGCCGACGGTCCGGAGCACACCGTGCTGCGCGCCGGCTGGGACGATGCTGACGACTTCCTCGGCTGGCTGTTCGCCCTGGACGTGGACTTCGAGATCCTCGGCCCACCGGAGTTCGCCGAACGGTGCCGACAGCTCTCCGCCCGCCTGCAGTCCGCCCTCCGGCCACCTGCAGGCCGCGCTGCGCCGCTGAACTGACGGACATACGGTACGAGCTCGCCATATCGCCGAGCTCGTGCCGTATGACCGTCGTTTTCGCGCCCCGCCTATCCTGAGACCCGTGCGCACCGCCTGCTACGCCATCGACCTGCACACCCGGTTCCGCGGCTTGACCCGCCGCGACGGCCTGCTGATCCAGGGTGATGCCGGCTGGGGCGAGTTCTCCCCGTTCTGGGACTACGACGCCCCCACCTCCCGCCCCTGGCTCGCCGCCGCCCACGAGGCCGCCGAGAAGGGCTTCCCCGACCCGGTACGCGCCCGGATCCCGGTGAACACCACGGTGCCGGCCACCACCCCGCAGCGTGCCCACCAGATCGTCACCGGCTCCGGGGGCTGCAGCACCGCCAAGGTGAAGGTCGCCGAACCGGGTCAGACCCTGGCCGAGGAGCAGGAGCGCCTGGAAGCAGTCCGGGATGCCCTTGGCCCCACCGGCCGGATCCGCATCGACGCGAACGCCGCCTGGGACTACGAGACCGCCCGCGCCCGGTTGCCGATCCTGGACCGCGCCGCTGGTGGGCTGGAGTACGCCGAGCAGCCGTGTGCCGCAGTGGCGGATCTGGCCGCCCTACGCCGGGCCACCGAGGTACCGATCGCCGCCGACGAGTCCATCCGCCGCGCCGCCGACCCCTACGCCGTGGCCCGCGCCGAGGCCGCCGACGTGGTGGTGGTCAAGGTGCAGCCGCTCGGCGGGGTGCGAGCGGCGCTGCGGATCGCCGAGGACATCGGCCTGCCGGTGGTGGTCTCCTCGGCACTGGAGACCTCAGTGGGCATTGCCGCGGGCCTGGCGCTGGCGGCCGCGCTGCCCACCCTCGAACATGCCTGCGGCCTGGCCACTGTGCGCCTGTTCACCGACGACGTCACCGACCACCCGTTGCTCCCGGTCGAGGGCGCCATCGACGTCCGACCCGTCGCCCCCGCCCCGGAGCGGCTCGCCGCCACCGCCGCCGATGCACAGCTCGCCGCCCGTTGGCAGGCGCGGCTGCAGGCCGTGGCAGGATCGCACCTGTGACTCAGACTCCGAACCCGTCCACTGCGCGCGCCCGCGCGCTGGTCACCGCCCTGGTCGCAGCCGGGGTGCGCGACGTGGTGCTCGCTCCCGGGTCCCGCAGCGCCCCGCTGGCCTATGCGCTGGCCGGAGCCGCCGGAGCGGGCTGGTTGCGGGTGCACGTCCGCGTGGACGAGCGCAGCGCCGGGTTCGTGGCCCTCGGCCTGGCCCGGGACCGGCCCACCGCTGTGGTGACCACTTCCGGAACCGCGGTGGCGAACCTGCACCCTGCGGTGCTGGAGGCCGCGCACGCCCACCTGCCCCTCGTCGTCCTGACGGCCGACCGACCGCACGAGCTGCGCGGGGTGGGCGCGAACCAGACGACCGACCAGGTAAAGGTCTTCGGTGCCGCGGTGCGCGGCTACTGGGAAGTGCCTGCAGACCACGGCGAGGACACCACCCTGGTGCGCTCCGCCGTCGTGCGGGCCGTGACGGCGGCGAACGGGACCCGCACCCGCAACCCCGGACCGGTGCACCTGAACGTCGCCTTCGCCGACCCGCTCACGCCCGACGGCGAGTGGTCGCCCGGGCAGCCGCCCGCACCGTGGCTGGACGTGCA
>DATGRZ010000163.1:0-2376 GCA_035303065.1 Ruania sp. | reverse complement strand
TGGCCGGGGTGCAGATCCCCGGTGCCGTGGTCACCCCGGACCAGCCGGCACCACCCGGGGTGACCTTGCAGATGGCGGTGATCGTGCTGGCCACCGTCCCGATCCTGATCGTCTACCCGTTCCTGCAGCGCTACTTCACCTCCGGTGTGCTCACCGGTGCGATCAAGGGGTGATCACAAGGTGAGGGACGCCCGCCAACGCTAGGACCGCCGTCGTGCACGGCCCGATGAGACCGCACTGCCCTGGAGAGGACGAGCAATGAAGCCGGCTGGACACCACCCGTTCCGGACCCTGGCCACCGGTGCGGTGGCTGCTGCCCTGGCGCTTCCGCTGGCCCTGGTGGCCCACCCCGCGCCGGCCGCGCAGGCCTCGGCCGCCGACCTGATCACCGACCATGTGGTGCAGATCGAGGAGACCGTCAGCGACGCCGGGTTCGTGCACCCGGGGATCGGGCTCTCCGCCGAGGACCTGCGCACCGCCCAGACCCAGGCGCGCGCCGGGGTGGAGCCGTGGGCCTCCTACTTCGAGGCGATGACCCAGGTGCAGCCGTGGGCGAACCGGGACTACGACCCGGACAACATGGTCGACGGGCAGCCGGACGTGGTGCTCACCCCGAACTTCGACCAGGGCGGGCTGCGCGGCCGGATGACCCGGGACGCGTTCGGGGCGATGACCCAGGCGGTGCTCTGGGTGGTCACCGGGGACGAGGCCTACCGCCGGAACGCGATGTGGACGCTGCGCACCTGGAGCAACATGAACCCGGACGGGTACGCCTACTTCCCGGACGCGCACATCCACACCGGCCACCCGCTCTACCAGTTCCTGCTCGCCGCGGAGATCATCCGCGCCACCGCCCCGGTGCCGGACGCGGACCCCGGCGAGTACGACGGCTATGACACCGTCTGGCACCCCGAGGACGACGAGAAGCTCCTGGACAACCTGGCTCGGCCGATCATGGAGGTGTTCAACTTCTCCAACGAGCGGTACATGAACCAGCACAACTTCGGGCTGTTCGGCCGCATCGCCACCGCGATCTACGCCGACGACGCCGAGGGCTACCAGCAGGGCGTGGAGTGGCTGACGGTGAACGCCGGCTACGACGGGCACGACAACGGCGCCATCGACCCGCTGTTCCCGGTGATCGCCGCCGACGACCCGGCCAACGACTACGGGAAGGAGTTCGTGCAGATCCAGGAGATGGGCCGGGACCAGGCGCACGCCGAGTGCGACGTGGACAACTTCACCGGCCTGGCGCGGATGGTCGGTGTGCAGGGCACCCGGGTCGACCCGGAGCAGGGGACGGTCTCCACCGCTGAGGACGCGGTGAGCGTGTACGCCTTCGGCGACAACCGGATCCTGCACGGGGCGAACTCCTTCGCCGGGTTCATGCTCGGTGCCGAGGTGCCCTGGGTGGACACCACCGGTGAGGGTGTGCAGCTCTCCCAGGCCTACCGGGGCCGGCTGTTCAACCCGCTGGACGAGCTGTACCTGCAGTACCGGTACGAGGCGGACGTGGACGTGGCGGCCGAGGCCCCCTGGATCGACGAGCTGCACCGGCGCTGGGACGGCCCGCTGGGCTGGTACGGCACCGGTGAGTCGAACTTCTGGGCGCCGGGGGACAAGAACCCGGAGTACTGGCTCGCCCTGCCCGCCGAGCTCGCCGGCACCACGCCCCCGGCACAGGCCGAGAGCGCCGAGCTCCGCTTCGCCGAGCACAGCCTGCAGCTGGACCAGGGCACCAGCCTGGTCACCGCGGACGGCCGCACCTTCGCCCGCGCCCAGGCCAGCCCGGACGGAACCACGAGCGTGGTGAGCCGGATGATGTACGGAAGCTCCGCCGTCGGCGTGCTGCTCCGCTCCGACGGACCGGCGACGCTCGAGGTGCTACCGACCGCGACCGAGGAACCGTACGCCTCGGTGGACGTCCCGGACACTGACGGCCGGTGGCGGTACGTGACCTACCCACCGGGCGGCACGAACACGCACTTCTACCGCGTCGTGGGCGCCGACGGTGTCACTGTGGACCTGGACCGGGTCTCGCTCTCGGCCGGGGACGACCTGGCCCCGCCGCAGCTCGAACCGGTGCCGGAGCGCATCTACGCCGCCGCCGGGGACGAGCTGACCGTGACCCTGCCGCTGGCATCGGAGGGTGAGGCCACGTTCCGCGCCGAAGGTCTGCCCACCGGGGCGAGCATCGACCCGGCCACCGGGGTGATCACCTGGCAGCCGTCCGCCGCGGACACCGGGGAGCACGCCCTCCAGGTGGTCGCCGACGACGGCACCTCCCTGGACTCCGTGCGCACCACCCTGGTGGTGACCGCCGACCGGGAGGCGATGATCGAGGCCGCCGTGGCCGACGGCACCGACCCGGACGCG
>DATGRZ010000162.1:0-4712 GCA_035303065.1 Ruania sp. | reverse complement strand
CTGGGCGTCCATCTCTGCCAGGCCCTGGCTGATCTCCTCCAGCTGGGCGTCCAGCTCTGGCCCGACGTAGGCGATGGACCCGTCCTCCTCGGCCTGTGCGCGGGCGGCCTCCAGCTGTTCCTGCTGCTCTTCGAGCTCGGCCCTGCCGGCCTCCAGCTGTTCCCGCTGGTCGGCGAGCTCCGCCTGACCCGCCTCGGCCTCGGTGCGACCTTCGGTGAGCTCGTCGGCCTGCTGGCTGCGCTCTGCCTCGGTGGCGAACGGGTCGACCGCGGTCGCGACCCCGTCGACGTCCTCGGACTGGCCGACCAGGTCGGCGATCTCGGCCTGCTGCTCGTCGGTGAACGCGGAACCGTCCGTGGTGCTGGCCACGATGGAGCCGCTGCCACCGGCGGCCGCCGGGAACTCCGACTGCAACCGTTCGGTGACCTCGGCAGTGGGGGTGCCGGGGATGTCGATCGCGTCGGAGAGGGTGCCGGCGCCGACGGCGAACGCGATGCCGACGGCGATCGCGACCGCGGCCCAGGCGGCGAGCACGGCCCACACGCGGCGTGCGGCGGCGCGGCCCAGACGGTAGAGGAGTTCGGCCATCAGTGCGGTCCTTCGGTGCTGGTGGGTGTGCAGGTGAGGGTGTGCTGCGGCTGACCCGGGGTCAGCGGGTGCTGGCGAACCCGGTGCGCAGCTGGTGGATGAGGCGGTCGAGCAGCTCGGCCCACACGGCGCGGGAGGCGTCGTCATCGGCAGCGCCGGTGCGCTCCCACCAGTGCGCGTGGCAGACGAGCACGCCCCCGGTGAATGCGCTCACCAGCAGCTGCAGGTCGAGCGGGTCAGCCCCCGGATGGCGACGGCGGAGCACGGCGGTCAAGCCTTCCCCCACCTGGCTCAGGGCTCGGGTGAGCAGGTTCGCGTGCCACGGGCCGCCGGCGTCCGTGCCGCCGAGCGTGCGGGTCAGGTAGGCCATCGGGGTGACCAGGTCGGTGCTGCGCACCACTGCGGCGAGCTCGTCCAGCATCGCGGGACCGGGCTCGGTGGTGGGGTCGTCGGTTGCGGCGGCATCGATCGGTACGGCCAGCTTCTCGATCAGCTCACCGAGAACTTCGGCACAGACCTCGGCGAACACGTCCTCCAGGGACGCGAAGTGGTTGAACACTGTGCGCCGGCTGACGTCCGCCCGCTCCGCGAGCTCGTCGACGGTGAACGCCGTGCCGCCAGTTTCATCCATCAGCTCCGCGGCCGCCTGGACGATCGCCTGGCGGGAGCGCTCCTTCAGCGCGGCACGACGATCGGTGGCTGGTTCGGTCACGAGATTACACTAAGTGCAACGATGCACTGAGTGCAATGTGTTGTGACAGGGCTCACGTGTGCTTTCTGCGAGGATGATGCCTCGTTGTCCACAACCCCCTCGGCTGCCGTGAGCGGGTCCGGTCGCTACCTGCCAGTCTCGGAACAGACGGTCCGGGGAGGAGGTGGACGAGGTCATGACGCTGACGACGGATGCTGCCGTGCCGCGCACGGCAGCCGAGATCGCCGAGCGCCTCGCTGCTGTGCGCAACGAGCTGGGCGTCCTCGCCCGGGCCCCGTTCGCTGGTCTCGACGAGCCCGCGGCTCGCGCGGTGGTGACCGGCATCGAACAGATCACCCGCGGGCTGGAAGGGCTGCAGGATGCAGCCGTCGGCGGCCTCGAGGCCGGCAGAGCCTGGGAGGGCACAGGATATCGGTCCTTCTCCGTCTGGTGGAGCGCGCAGACCCATCGACGTACCAGCACCGCCCGCGCTGCGCAGTACCAGGCACGGAACCTGCGGGAGCACCTACCGCTGACCGCTGCAGCACTCGAGGCCGGGCGGATCGGCGGTGAGCACGTGCGCGTGCTCACCCGCTTCGTGACCAAGACTCAGGCCCAGCGTGATCAGTTGCGTGACCCTGAGGCTGGAGAAGCGTTCCTCGTCGAGCAGGCGGGCCGGTTGCCGGTCGAGATGTACACCCGGCTCGTCAAGGAGTGGGCCGTCTGCGCCGACCCGGAAGCAGCTGACCGTGGCTGGCGGGAGGAAGGAGCACGTGAGGAGCTGTTCCTCTCCCAGGTGCTCGACGGTACCGATCTGCACGGCTGGTTGGGCCTCGAGCACGGTCAAGTCGTCGACGAGGCGCTCCGGGCCGCCACCGGAGTCCCCGCTGCTGACGATGAGCGCACTCCCGCGCAGCGGCGCGCTGGCGCACTGGTGCACGTCTGTCGCGCCTATCTCGACGGTGGCGTGGCGCAGCAGGGGGCGCGAGTCCGCCCACACCTGGCCATCACCGTCGATGCTGTCACCCTGGCGGCGCTCGTGGCCGCCAGCCGTCCAGGTGGTGGCGCCGAAAAGGATGCCTTCGGCTCTCCGACTTCTGCTGGTGCCGGGTCCCCCGATGTCTGCGGGACGGAAGTTCTTGCCGGCGCTCGCTCGGGGGGAGCGGTGGTGATCCCGGGAGAGCGGGATGTGGACCAGCTGCGCGGGGCGCATCCGGCGAGCCTTGCCGACGGCACCCCGATCCCGCACGGGCAGCTGGCCAAGCTGCTCTGCGATGGCGAGCTGCACCGGGTGGTCTTCGGGCCCGAGGGACAGATCCTGGATTCCGGCCGCACCCAGCGGCTGTTCACTGCGGCACAGTCTCGAGCGATCATCGCCCGCGACCGACACTGCCAGTACCCGGGTTGCACAGCGCCGCCCTGGGAGGGCGAGATCCACCACAGCATCTGGTGGTACCACCAAGGGCGCACCAGCACGGACAACGGCGTCCTGCTCTGCTGGTATCACCACACCTACGTGCACCAGCATCACCTGACGATCTCGCAGAGCATCGCGAGAGCTGGACCGCAGGAGCTGCGGCACTGGGTCTTCACCAGTCCCGACGGTGAACGGATCGGTGCGCCGCCACCGCCTGTGCCGCCACCACAGGAGTAGAGCCCTGCCACAGGAGCAGGGCTCCGCCGAGGAACACCGGGCCTCGGTGCCCGCCGACGACAGGCGGGTGACCTACTGTCGCATCATGACGACCCGCCGCGTGCACCTGTTCTACGGGCTGTCCGGATCTGGCAAGAGCACTCTCGCTCGTCAGCTGTGCGCCGAGGGGAGCGCGGTGCGCTTCACTCTCGATGAGTGGATGCTGCGCCTGCACCCCGAGCTGCGGTTCGACACTGCCCAGTACGGCGAACGGGCCGGGGCTGTCCGCGAGCTGATCTGGAGTGTGGCCGAGCAGGTGCTTGCCACCGGTGTGGACGTGGCGCTCGACTGGAACAGCTGGTCACCGGACCATAGAGCATGGGCGGTGCAGCGAGCACGTGCAGGCGGCGCGGAGGTGGTGATCCACTGGTTGACCACCTCGGCCGACGTGGCAGCCCGGCGGCTCGAGGCACGGTCAGCGGCGGAGCTGCCCTATGCCCACCCGACCACCGCTGCCGGCAACGAGCACCTGCTGACGCTGATGGAAGACCCCGACCCGGCTGAGGGTCTGCGCATCGTCCGGCACTGACGGGCCCAGCGGGAACCAGCGGCCAGAGCTGTGCCGCGGGCTCCACTGCCGCGGGACCCGGCGGCGACTCAGCGCCGTCCGGTTTGCAGCACCTCGGGGTTGAGGATGTTCTGCGGCTCTGTGCCGGCGAGCACGTCGACCACGTTCTGCACTGTGCGGCGCTTCAGCTCGGTGTAGGACTGCTCGGTGTAGAAGGCGGCGTGCGGGGTGAGGATGCACCGGTCGAACCTGGTCAGCGGGTGGTCGGCGGGCAGCGGCTCGTCCTCGAACACGTCCAGGCCGGCGCCCTGCAGGTGACCGGAGGCCAGGGCTGCGGCGATCGCGTCGGTGTCCACCACACCACCGCGGGCGGTGTTCACCACGGTCGCCCCGGCGGGCAGCTGGGCCAGCGTCTCGGCATTCAGCAGGTGCTGCGTGCTGGCATCCAGCGGTGTGTGCACGGACAGCACGTCGCTGCGCTGGAGCAGCTCCGCCAGGGTCAGCACCGGCCAGCCCTCCTCGGTGCTGGTGCCCGTTTCCAGCCGGATGTCGGTCACCGCCACGTCGAACCCGAGGCCGGCGGCCTTGCGCGCAGTGGCCTGCCCGATGCGGCCGAAGCCGAGCACCCCGAAGCGCAGCGTGGACAGCTGCTGGATCGGGGTCGCCCGCTGCAGATCGGGCGCCCCGCTGCGCACCTCGCGGTCCAGCACGCGCAGGCCGCGGACGGTCGCCAGCGCCAGGGCGATCGCATGGTCGGAGACGGCCTCGGTGCCGTAGTCGGGCACGTTGCACACGGCCACGCCTCGCTGGGTCGCCGCTTCGACGTCCACAGTGTCCACCCCCACGCCGTAACGGCCCACGGCCCGGACCGAGGGCAGCGCGTCCAGCACAGCGGCGGTGATCGGCGCGTACTGCACCACGAGGGCGTCGGCCCCGGCAGCGTTGGCGATCACCTCCTCCTCGGTGGCGGACTGGGTGAGCTGGAGCTCGTGGCCCGCAGCGTCGGCCGCCTTCTGCTCGGCGTCGATGGTCGCGTGGTCGCAGTCGGTGATGACGATCTTCATCGCAGGTGCCCTTCAGGCGGTGTGGTCGGTGGTCAGGTCGAGCAGGACCTTGCCGGAGGCGTCGGAGTCCTTGGCGGCGGCGAACGCAGCCACAGCGTCCGTAGCGGGGAAGGTGTGCGTGAGCACGTGCTCGATCTGCGGGTGGGCGGCGAGCATCTCGACCGCGGC
>DATGRZ010000161.1:0-11945 GCA_035303065.1 Ruania sp. | reverse complement strand
CAGCCGATGCGGTGGCAGGACGACGGCTGGCCGGTGCTCGGCGATGCGGGCGAACCCGTGCTGAACCACCCCGCCCCGGTGCCAGGGACCCGGCAGGGGATGCGCGCCGTCGATGGCAGCGACGACTTCACCGGGCCGCTGCACCCGAAGTGGCACTGGCAGGCCAACCCGGACCCGACCTGGGCGAGCACCGGCGCCGGGCACCTGGAGCTGCGGGCAGTGGCCAACGACCTCGGCGACCTGCGCCTGCTGCCGCAGCTGCTCGGGCAGCAGCTGTCCGGCCTGGCCTGCAGCTATCAGACCAGTGTGCAGCTGACCGGTGGTCCGGAGGGCACCCGTGCCGGGCTGGTGCTGCTCGGTCAGGAGTACGTGTGGCTGGGTCTGCAGACCCGCGACGGCGGAACCCACCTGGTCTGTCGTCGTTCCGGTGCGGACGACTCACCTGATCAACGTCGCGTCGAGGTGCCCGTGACCGACCGGGCGCTGCCGGCCGGTAGCACCGTGGCGTTGCGGCTGCGCAGCGACGGTGCCGGCACCGTAGAGCTGTCCTGGGCGCTCGAGGACGATCCGGGGTGGACCACGATCGAGGAGCCGTTCTCCCCGAGCGCCGGCCGGTGGATCGGTGCCGAGGTGGCCCTGTTCGCTGCCGCCCCGGTGGGGTCGGCGGTGGCGGACGATGACGGTCACCGCGCGGTGGCACGATACCGTTCGTTCCAGATGAGCGGCGCCCGGCCGGCGTACGAGGAGGCGTGATGAGCAGCACCGGTGTGGCGACCATCGCCGAGGTGGCCCGTGCGGCCGGCGTCTCTCGTGCCACTGTGTCCCGGGTGATGAACGGCCGGTCCACGGTCGACCCGGAGATGGCCGCCCGGGTGCGCAAGGCTGCCCGGGAGCTGAGCTACTCCCCCTCCACAGTGGCCCGCAGCCTGTCCCTGGGCCGCACCCAGACGGTCGCGCTGCTCGTTCCCGACCTCGGCAACCCGATGTTCCAGCAGGTGCTGCGGGGGGCGAACCAGGCCGCCACCCGCGCCGGCTACCGCATCCTGGTCGCGGACAGCATCGAGGAACCCGAACGGGAGGCCGAGCTGGCGATCGAGGCACGCCGCCGGTGCGATGCTCTCATCCTGTGCTCCCCTCGGATGCCGGAGCCGGTCTTGAACGAGGTCCTGGCGACCACGGCTCCGGTGGTGCTGGTCAACCGCGAGCCGCTCAGCGGTGACGTGCCCGCCCTGGCGGTGGACTACGCCGGCGGCATCCGACAGCTGGCCGAGCACCTCATCGACCTCGGCCACGAGCGGTTCATCTACCTGGCCGGCCCGACGACGTCGGCCTCGAACACCGCCCGGCTGCAGGGGCTGCACCAGCTGCAGCAGGACCACCCGCAGATCAGCATCCAGCACAGCCCGTGCGGGTCGATGATCGAGGACGGCTACGCCGCGCTGGAGGCGGTGCTGAACTCTCAGGCCACGGCCGTGCTGGCGTTCAACGACCTGGTCGCCTTCGGTCTGCTCGGCAAGCTGAACGAGACCGGGGTGGGGGTGCCGCGCGGCATCTCGGTGGCCGGCTTCGACGACATCGCCTTCGCCAAGTACGCCACCCCGTCGCTGACGACCATGTCGGTACCGCAGATGGACCTGGGCCGGCACGCCTGGGAACAGCTGCACCAGGTGCTGGTCGGTGAGGCGGAGAGCAGCTCGCTGTTCTTCCGCCCGCGGCTGATCGAGCGGGCGAGCACCGGACCGGCACCGGTGCGGCCGACCACGGCACCGGCCGCCCCGATGGCCGGCGGCCTGCCGTTGTGGTCACGGGACGACGAGGCCGGTGTGCTCCGGGTGGCCGGTAGCACGCTGGCACGTTACGAACGCCACCCGGCGATGCCGGACGTGCACGCCCCGCGCCCGTACCTGCACCCGGTGCACACCTGGAACGGCACGGCGCTGACCGAGATCTCCCCGCTGGACCACCGGCACCAGTACGGGGTGTCCTTGGCGGTGGCGCAGGTGAACGACTCCTCGTTCTGGGGCGGGCGCACGTACGTGCGCGATGCTGGTCCCACGCTGCTGCCGAACCACGGCACCCAGGTCAGCCAGGACATGACCCTGGTGGGTCCGACGATGACCGAGCAGGTCACCTGGTACGGCCACGACGGTGCCGAGCTGCTCACCGAACGCCGCCGGCTGACGGCGCAAGCGGTCGACGGGGAGCACGGCTGGCGGCTGACCTGGCACTCCACCCTGGTGGCCAGCGCCGGTCCGGTGACCATCGACTCCCCGGGCACCCAGGGCCGCACCGGCGCCGGCTACGGTGGCATCTTCTGGCGCTTCCCGAGCGACGGCGAAGCGCTGATCACCTGCACGGACGGCACCGGGGAGGATGCCGCCAACGGCTCCACCTCACCATGGCTGCTGCTCTCCCGGGACGGTGAGCGGCCGTGGACCACGCTGCTGATCCAGCACGGTCAGGTGCGACCGTGGTTCGTGCGGTCCACCGACTACCTCGGCGCCGGCCCGTCGCTGGCCTGGACCCGGTCGCTGCACCTGGCTGCCGGGGAGGCGCTGGAGCTGGAGCTGGAGGCTGTCCTGCTCGACGGCGTGCTGGCTGTTGAGGAGGTCGCGCCCCTCCTGGAGACGGTGGGCACCGCGGCGTGATGCCTCGATGACAGCTGTGCTGACCGCGCTGGGCACGATGACGCTCATCGCGCTGGCCGGTTGGCTGCTGGCGACCACCCGGGTGCTCGGTCCCGAAGCCCCCCGGGTGCTCGCCCGGGTGGTGTTCACCCTGTCCACCCCGAGCCTGCTGATCACCACGATCGGCAACGCCGACCTCGACCTGCTGCTCACCTCCTCGGCGCTGACCACCTGGATCACCACCCTGGTGGTGGCCGGCGTCGCAGCCGCAGTGTTCGCGCTCGTGCTGCGTACCGACCGGACCACCGCCACTGTGGGCACGCTCGCCTCCAGCTACCTGAACGCCGGGAACCTGGGCATCCCGGTGGCGGTGTACGTGCTCGGCGACGCCCTGGCCGTGGTACCCACGATGCTGCTGCAGCTGCTGGTGCTGGCGCCGGTGGCCTTCGCCGTAGGCGACGCCCGCGCTGGGCGCCGCCGGGACGCGGTGACCCGCGCCCTGCGCAGCCCGCTGACCATCGGGGCGCTGACCGGGCTGGCGCTGGCACTGGCCGGCTGGCAGCCACCGGCGGTGCTCTGGCAGCCGTTGCAGGCACTGGCCGCCACGGCTGCGCCGCTGGCGCTGCTGACCCTGGGGATGTCGATGGTGCGCTCCGCCCCGCCGCCGGGCAGCGCCCGCAGGGCGCCGGACCGCACGCACTGGGCGGGGGTGCTGACCGCGGCAGTGCTACGCACCCTGGTGCACCCGGCGCTCACCTACCTGATAGCCGAGCTGGTGAGCGTCCCGCAGGAGGCGAGGTTCGCCGTCGTGCTGATGGCCGCGCTGCCCACAGCGCAGAACGTGCTGGTCTATGCGATGCAGTTCGACGCCGGCCAGCGCCTGGCCAGGGACGCGCAGGTGATCACCACGTTCGCCTCCCTGCCGCTGATGGTGGCCGTGGTGGCGCTGCTGCACTGAGGAACTGAGGAACTGAGGAACTCAGCCCTTCACCGAGCCGATCAGGGCGCCCTTGACGAAGTACCGCTGGATGAACGGGTAGACGATGAGCATCGGCAGGGTCGCTACCGCGATCACCGCCATCTTCACCGACTGTGCGGGTGGCACGACCTCCACCACGGAAGCGTCCGCGTTCAGGCCGCTGGCCACGATCACGATCTGGCGCAGCAGCACCTGGATCGGCCACAGGGTGGAGTCGTTGATGAACAGGATGGCCCACATGTAGGTGTTCCAGTAGGCCACGGCGTAGAACAGGCCGATGGTGGCGATCGAGGCCACCGAGAGCGGCAGCACGATCCGCACGAACACGCCCAGCTCGGAGCAGCCGTCGATGCGGGCGGCCTCTTCCAGGCTGTCCGGGATGCCCTGGAAGAAGCTGCGCATGATCACGAAGTTGAACGCGTTCACGGTGAACGGCAGGATCAGCGACCAGATGCTGTCCAGCAGGCCGATGCTGTTGACCACGATGAACAGCGGGATCATGCCGCCGCTGAACAGCATGGTGAAGACCACGAGGAAGTTGATCACCCGGCGCCCGCGCAGGTGCCGCTTGCCCAGGGCGTAGGCCATCAGCGAGGTGACCATCAGGGACAGGAAAGTACCGACCACGGTGACGAACACCGAGACGCCCATGGCGCGGAAGATGGTCGGGGTGGACAGCACGTACCGGTAGGCGTCCAGGGTGAGCTCGCGCGGGATGATCACGAACGCCCGGGTGGCCAGCTCGCCGGGGTTGGCCAGCGAGCTGCCGATCACGTGCAGGAACGGCAGCAGGCAGATCAGTGCGAAGGCGACCAGCAGAGCGCCGTTGAACACCTGGAACACCCGGCGCGCGGGGGTGGGCTTGCGCAGCCGGTCCGGCCGGTAGGTCAGCTTCGTCGCGGTGCTGGCGGTCATCAGGGGCTCCCGTCCCGGACAGGGCGTACGACCAGCAGGCCGGCGCCGAGGAAGAAGAAGAACGCGATCGGGTAGGCGATCAGCTGGCTGCCCAGCAGGCAGACCAGACCAGCGGCCAGCAGCCACCAGGCGGTGCGACGGCGCCAGGGCCGGCGGCGCAGCGCCAGGATCGCCACTGCCGCCAGCACGAGCACCAGCAGCAGGGTGAAGCCGAACCAGGCGCCGAGCGTGCGGCCGGCCTCGAACGCCTCCGCGGCGCTCACCTGGTCGGCCCCGCCGAGCAGCACCGGGCGCACCACCTCCTGATACGTGGCCTCGTCGATCCGGTTGACCACGACTGCGAAGCCACCCAGGAAGACTGTGGCCAGCGCTGCGCCGATGCCGGTCAGCCACAGCTCGGCCCGCCGGCTGGTGGCCGGGGGCACGTGGTGGTCCTCGACGGGCCATCGGCGGTTGACGGTCATGGTGCGCACGCGTGGTCTCTCTGCGATCGGAGCCCGGGGTGCCGGCCGGAGGAGGGCCGGCACCCCGGGATCGGGTCAGCTGTTGACGCTGTTGTAGGACTCGGTGAACTCGGTGATGATGTCGTCCAGCCCCTGGCTGCGGGTGGACTCGATCGCCGCCTCGTAACCGTCCATGTCCAGGTCACCGACCATGTACCGGTTGAACGCGTCCATCACCGTCTGGTCGATCGTGGACCAGCTCTGGTCATAGGTCTCCGAGGTGAGCGACTGGGCCGGGTTGACCACGGCGTAGTCGTTGTTCTCGGCCATCATCTCGTCCGCCCGGTTCACGAGCTCGTTGTCGGACTTGAAGATGATCACGTTGTCCGCGGGCCTGGAGCTGGCGTAGGGCTGGACCTCCTGCTCCCACTGGGTCTGGTTGATCCGGGAGTAGACCCCGTCATCGTCCACCTCGTAGTGCTCGCCCTCGAGGCCCTGGGTCATCAGCGTGAACGGTTCCTCGTCCAGCAGGGAGTCGATGAAGCCGAGCACCTCACGCAGGTCGTCCTCGGACTCGACGGTCTGGGTGTTGATCGCGAGCCAGCCGCCCATGCCACCGTTGGTGTCGGAGACGATCCGGCGCGGGACGTCGCCGTAGGTCATGTCGTTGATCTGCGCCCAGGCCATCGGAGTCTCCGGGTCGATGCTCTCCGCCAGCTCCACGTAGCCCCGCGCCTCGAACAGGCCGGTGATCACGATGCCGCCCTCACCGCGGGCGATGGCGTCCCGCTGGTTGTCCTTCTGCATCGTGACGAACTCCTGGTTCATCCAACCGTTCTCGTAGACCTCGCGGTACCACTCCATCGCCTCCTTCCACGCATCGGTGGTGAACGCCGGCACGATGTTGCCCTCGTCGTCCAGCTCGAACTTGTCCCCGGCACCGAAGTAGCCGGCGATGATCCGGAAGGACAGGCTGAAGCTCTCTGCCCGCTCGATGAAGCCGGTGGTGTCGTCCTGGCCGTTGCCGTCCGGGTCGTCCTCGGTGAACGCCTGGGCGACGTCGGCAAGCTCCTCCAGGGTGTGCGGTGCCTCCAGGCCGAGGTTGTCCAACCAGTCCTGGCGCACCAGCACCACGTACCGGGCGATCGGCTTCTGGAACGGCACCCCGTACAGACCGCCGTCCACCCGCGCCACCTCCAGGGTGGCTTCCGGGATCTGGGAGAGGTTGTCGAACTCGGACAGGTAGGGCTCCACGTCCCAGAACATGCCCGAGGTGAGCGCGTTGCGGACCGTGGTGGAGTCGATCTGGGTGAGCGAGGTGAGGTCCGCGATCGTGCCGGAGGCCAGCGCAGCGTTGATCTTCTCCTCCTTGGAGGCGTCCGGCACCCACTGCATCTCGAAGTCGGTGCCGGTGTAGTCCACCAGGGCCTCGTGGATCGGGCCGTCCGGGTCCGGGGTGGTGGGCGTGTGCAGCATCGACATCCAGGTCAGCGCGCCGGAGTCACCCCCGCCGCCCTCCGCACCCTCGTCGCCACTGCCGCAGGCGGTCAGTGCGAGGGTGGCAGCCAGCACGGCAGCGGCGCCGCCGGCAATCCTCTTCCGGTGAGTCATGCTACGGATCCTTTCTCCAGGTGCAGCTCTCGCGGCCCGGACGATCCGGGTACGGAGAGGTCTGCGGGTGCGTCATTGCGGTCGGGTCTCGTACGGGTCGTGGTGGTCGGGTGGACAGGGGGCGCCGGGGCGGCCGGGGTGGCCAAGGCGGCCGGGGTGGCCGGGGTGGCGAGGTCAGGGGCGTCGGTTGCGTCGGCCGTCTTGTCGGCCGCGTCAGTGGCGTCGTCCTCGGCGAGCTGGCGGAACACCGGTCGCACGATCAGGCCGACGACGGCCACCGGCAGGGCTACCCCCACCAGGAGCAGCATCGGGGCGGCGAAGCGGTACATCAGCCAGTAGGTGCCGGTCACTGCAGTGGTGCCGATGATGGTCCAGTGCAGCGACCCGACGCCCAGCAGCAGCGCAGCGCTGAAGGTGGAACGCAGCGAGGGCACGTCCATCGCGGCGAGCACGAAGTACACATAGGCACCGATCACCGCGAGCACCACCAGCGCGGCCAGGTTCGCCATCCGCAGGTACCAGCTGGGCACGCTGAGCAGGTTCACCCAGATCACCGCCGCAGCGGCCAGCAGCAGCCAGCTCACCAGCACCGGCCGCCAGCGCAGCTCGGTGAGGTAGCCGCGGAAGGTCCGGGTCACCGGCGGCAGCTCACCGAGCCGGAACCAGCGGTCCACGTACTTGGCGAACGCATACGTGGCCGGCCCCACGCCGAGCAGCCCCAGACCGAGCACACAGGTGGCGAGCCACAGCAGGTTCAACCAGATCAGCCGGTAGAAGCCGGACAGGATCTGGTTCAGCCGGACCATACCTTCGTAGGACAGCACGTGA
This sequence comes from Ruania sp., assembly GCA_035303065.1. Classification (GTDB taxonomy): domain Bacteria; phylum Actinomycetota; class Actinomycetes; order Actinomycetales; family Beutenbergiaceae; genus Ruania. Next base: position 4,542 of record DATGRZ010000161.1, on the reverse strand, counting down.
GCTCACCTCCTCCGCTCGCAGCGGGCTAGTAGACGCCTTCTTCGCCGAACTTCTTCGCCATCCGGTTCGCGATCACCACCAGCAGCAGCCCGACCAGCCCCTTGAACATGCCCACCGCAGTGGCGTAGCTGAGCTGCCCGTTCTGGATACCGGCGGTGTAGACGTAGGTGTCGAAGATCTCCGCAACCTCGCGGTTCAGCGAGTTCAGCAGCAGGAACATGTGCTCGAAGCCGAGCTCGAGGAAGTCGCCGATGGCGAGGATGAACATCACCACGATCGTGGGCCGGATCGCCGGCAGGGTGATGTGCCAGGTCTGCCGCCAGCGACCCGCACCGTCCAGCTCTGCCGCCTCATAGAGGCTGACGTCCACTGCGGTCAGCGCGGCGAGATAGATGATCGTGCCCCAGCCGGCGGTCTTCCAGACGTTCTGGAACACGTACATCGGCCGCAGCCAGTCCGGGTCGGTGAGGAAGCCGATCTCCTGGCCACCGGAGGCGGAGATCAGATTGTTGATCGCCCCGTTGTCGGTGGTCAGCAGCACGTAGAACAGGGAGACCACGATCACCCAGGACATGAAGTGCGGCAGGTACACGATCGACTGCAGCGAACGCTTGAACACCCGGGAGCGGACCTCGTTGAGCATCAGCGCGAGGATGATCGGGATCGGGAAGGCGAACAGCAACAGCAGCAGCGACACCACCAGGGTGTTGCGCAGCAGCATGAAGAAGGTGTCCTCGGTGAACAGCCGCACGAAGTGGTCGAACCCGACCCACGGGCTGCCGGTCACGCCCATGAACGGCATGTAGTCCTGGAAGGCGATCACCAGCCCGCCCATCGGCAGGTACTTGAACACCAGGAAGTACACGATTCCCGGCAGCGCCATCAGATACAGGGTCTTGTGCCGCCAGATCGAGCTGCCCGGGCGCCCCTTGCGACGTGGCGGAGCCGGCGCCGCGGGCCCGACCGACTCGGAGTGCCGGGTGAGCAGGGGTGCACTCATCGCGCGATCACCCTCCATGTCGTTGTCGCCCGCATTGGCGTTGTCCCTCGTCGTCGAGCCGATCGGTCAGGTTCCGGTGGTAACCGGTTTCTCGGTGTGGCGAGAGTACCGCAGCCTGAGCGGATTCGCAAAGGTCTCGGGCGTTTCGCCGAGTACGTCACCCTTTCCGCAGGATTCTCCCGTTTCGCTGAGGAGCCATCCGCGCAGGACGCTCACCGGTCGCCATGGGATACCGGTTACTCGCGAACTGACCGGGTACGTGCACAGCCGCCGGACCCCGGCGGACCAGATCCCCTGGGCGCACGCACGCACGCTCGCCCGGTCCGGTGCTCGAGGTCGCCCGGGCCGGGCGAGCGGAGGTCAACCGAAGGTCAGCTCCGGGTCAGCGTCATCGTCCGGGCCCGGGCATAACGCGCGCCGAGGTCGGACTTCTCTCCGGTGGGGGCGAACGACTTCTGGCCAGCCAGCTGCCAGTCCGGCGGGCTGTCTGCGCCGCTGAGCGCCCATGCCGCCTGCCGGGCGGCGCCGTCGGCGACGTACTCCCCCGGCGGCGGGACCACGACCTCCGAACCGAGCACGTCCGGGGCGATCTGCTGCACGGCGGCCGACCGGGCGGCCCCGCCGATGAGCATCATCCTCGCCGGCTGCACGCCCTGCTCGCGCAGCGCTGCGAGTGCGTCGGCCAGGCCGGAGAGCACTCCTTCGACGGCGGCACGCGCCAGGTGCGCGGGCGTCAGGTTCGCCCGACGCATCCCGTGTATCGCACCGGTGGCATCGGGCAGGTTCGGAGTGCGCTCACCTTCCAGGTAGGGCACCAGGGTCAGGCCGTCGGCACCGGCTGGCGCCGACAGCGCCAGCTCGGCGAAGGCCCGATGGTCCACCCCCAGCAGCCCGCCGACGGCATCGAACACCTGGCTGCCGTTCAGCGTGGCCAGCAGCGGGAGGAAGTGCCCGGTCGCATCGGCGAACGAGGCGACCGTGCCGCTGGCGTCCGTGGTGGGAGTGTCCGAGACGGCCGAGACCACCCCGGAGGTGCCGATGGAGATCGCCACATCGCCTACGCCCATGCCGAGGCCGAGCGCGGCCGCAGCGTTGTCGCCAGCGCCTGCCCCGAGCACCAGGTCCGCACCCCCCGGCCGGGCGACCGTGCGGGCCACCGCACCAGGAGCGATCACCTCCGGCACGGCGATCTGCCGGCCGAAGCCGCGTTCCAGCAGGTCGAGCTGGTAGCTGCCGCTGACGGCGTCGAAGTAGCCGGTCCCGGAGGCGTCAGAGGCGTCCGTGGTCAGCCGGGACAGGCTCTGCCCGCCATCTGGGCTCTCGGGGCCGTCACCGGCCAGCCGCCAGGTGAGCCAGTCGTGCGGCAACGCCACCGCGGCCACCCGGGCTGCGTTCTCCGGCTCGTTCTGGGCCAGCCAGCGCAGCTTGGTGACGGTGAACGAAGCGACCGGCACCAGGCCCACCCGGTCCGCCCAGACCTGCCGGCCGGCGTCCGGATCTCCGTCGCCCAGCTCGCCGATCAGGTCGTTGGCCGCGCCGGCGCTGCGGGTGTCGTTCCACAGCAGGGCGGGCCGGACCACCTGGCCGTCGGCATCCAGGGCGACCATGCCGTGCTGCTGGCCGCCCACGCTGACTGCGGCGACGTCGTCCAGCCCGCCGGCAGCAGCGATCGCCTGCTGCAGGGCACGCCACCAGGCTTCCGGGTCGACCTCGGTGCCGGGCGGGTGCGGAGCGGAGCCGAACCGGCGCAGCGCGCCGGTGGCCGCATCCCGCACCACCACGGTCGCGGACTGGGTGGAGGAGTCGATCCCTGCCACCAGGGTTCCCTCGGGAAAGCTCATAGGTTCCTGCTTAGCCGATCAGGTGCCGCAGGGCCAGCTGGTTCAGCCGGACGAAACCGTAGTTCCGCTCACTCGCGGCGTCGGCGTCGAAGTCCTCGAAGGCGGAGCGGTCGGCGAGCAGGTCGGCCACGCTCTCCCCCGCGGCCAACGTCGGCTCAGACAGCTCGAGCACCCCGGAGTCGGCGAACGCCTGCTGCACCTCGGGGTCCTCCCGGTAGGCCTTGGCCTTGGCAGCCAGCAGCAGGTAGGTCTCCATGTTCGCCCGCGCGGAGTCCCACACCCCTTCGTAGCCCTCGGTGCGGGAGGGCTTGTAGTCGAAGTGCCGGGGACCGTCGTAGCGTGGGCCGCCGCCGGGGAAGCCGTTCTCCAGCAGGTCCACGGTGAAGAACGCCGAGAGCAGGTCACCGTGGCCGAACACCAGGTCCTGGTCGTACTTGATCGAGCGCTGGCCGTTCAGGTCGATGTGGAACAGCTTGCCCGCCCAGAGCGCCTGGGCCAGCCCGTGGGTGTAGTTCAGCCCGGCCATCTGCTCGTGACCGGTCTCCGGGTTCAGGCCGACGATGTCGCCGTTCTCCAGCTCGGCGATGAAGCCGAGAGCGTGCCCGACAGTCGGCAGCAGGATGTCCCCACGTGGCTCGTTCGGCTTCGGCTCCAGGGCGATCTTCAGGTCGTAGCCCTTCTCCTTGATGTAGGCGGCCACAGTGTCGATGCCCTCGCGGTAGCGGTCCAGCGCAGCGTTGACGTCCTTGACGCCGTCGTACTCGCTGCCTTCGCGTCCGCCCCACATCACGAACGTGGTCGCACCGAGCTCGGCGGCCAGGTCCACGTTGCGCAGCACCTTGCGCAGGCCGAAGCGGCGCACGGACCGGTCGTTGGCGGTGAACGCACCGTCCTTGAACACCGGGTGGGCGAAGGTGTTCGTGGTGACCATCTCGATCACCAGGCCCGCGTCGTCGGTGGCCTTCTTGAAGTCGGTGAGGATCTTGGTGCGGGTGGCCTCGTCGGAGCCGAAGGGGACCACGTCGTCGTCGTGGAAGGTCACGCCCCAGGCACCGAGCTCGGCGAGCTTGGTGGCGTACTCGCCGGGGTCCAAGGGGGCTCGGCTGGCGTCGCCGAACTGGTCGCGGGCGGTCCAGCCGACGGTCCACAGACCGAAGGAGAACTTGTCGTCGGGCGTAGGTGTCACCATGGTGGGCTCCTCATCGGTGAGTGTGGCGATCGGTCCGGACCGGCGACGGCGCGGCCGGGACCGATCTTTTGTTGTTTGGAACAATTTATGTCGTCGCTGCACTAAGGTCAAGGGTCATGGACCGGCCCAGCAGTCGCGCGGCGCGGCAGGAGAGCCTGCGCGAGCACAACCTCGCGCTGGTCGCCCGCGAGGTGCTCTCCGCAGCCAGACCGCTCTCCCGTGCCGAGGTCGCCGCCCGCACCGGGCTGAACCGTGCGACCGTCTCCCGTCTGGTCGCCGAGCTGGTCGCCGGGCGCCTGGTGACCGAGGACACCCCGGTGGTCTCCGGGGCGGGCCGTCCGGCCACGCCGCTGCGGCCGGCACCCTGCACCGTGGGCGGCCTCGGGCTGGAGGTGAGCCTGGACTTCCTCGGCGCCCGCGTGCTGGACCTGGCCGGGCAGGTGGTGGCCGAGGAGGTGGTGGCCGGGGACCACCGCGGCTCCGAGGCGGCCACTGTGCTGGCCGGCCTGGGC
>DATGRZ010000160.1:0-2562 GCA_035303065.1 Ruania sp. | reverse complement strand
TCGTCGCTCACCCCGGAGGAACCGTGCAGCACCAGCGGCACGTCCACAGCAGCGGCGATCTCCGCGATCAGGCCGGTGTCCAGCACAGCGCCACGGGTGGTCATCGCGTGCGAGGAGCCGACGGCCACGGCGAGCAGGTCCACCCCGGTGGCGGCGACGAACTCGGCAGCCTCGGCCGGGTCGGTGCGCACGCTCGGGTCGTGCACGCCGTTCTTCCCGCCGATCTCACCCAGCTCCGCCTCCACGCTCACCCCGGCCGCGTGCGCATCGCGCACCACGGCGGCGGTGGTGGCCAGGTTCTCCTCCGCCGGCAGACGAGAGCCGTCGTACATGATCGAGGTGAACCCGGCCGCCAGTGCCTCGGCCACCAGGTCCAGATCGTCGGCGTGGTCCAGGTGCACCACCACCGGTACCGCTGCGGCGCGGGCGGCGGCGAGCGTACCCGCGGCGATCGGGGCCAGCGAGCCGTGGTACTTCACCGCGTTCTGGCTGATCTGCAGCACCACCGGCAGCCCGGCGCGCTCGGCGGCGGCCACGAAGGTCTCCGCGTGCTCCAGGTGGATCACGTTGAAGGCGCCCAGGCCACGTCCGGCGGAACGGGCGTCCTGGGCGAGCGAGCCAAGGTCAGCGAGCGGCATCGACCGCCTCCGTCCTGATCATCGGGAGCATCCGGTGGTAGGCGGCGAGGTCCACCGCACCGGCGGTCGGGCGCAGCACGGCCGCCCCGGACAGGGCGACCACCTCGGCCAGGCGGGAGGACAACGCCGGGCCGCGAGCGCCGTCGGCGAGCGCGGCGGCCAGCGCAGCCACAGCGGCATCCCCTGCCCCGGTCGGGTTGCCGGAGAGGGTCTCGGTCGGGCGGGCCTGCCAGTGGTCGGTGCCGGTGACCAGCAGCACCCCATCGGCGCCGCGGGAGACCAGCACGGCCTCGGCGCCGCGGTCCAGCAGCCGCCGGGCACCGGTGAGCACATCGGGGGCACCGGTGGCGGCGAGCAGCTCTTCTTCGTTCGGCTTCAGGCAGGCCGGTGCGGCACCGGCCACCTCGAGCAGGCCCGGTCCGGAGGTGTCCGCCAGCACGGCCACGTCCATCTCGACGGCGGAACGCACCAGATCTGGCAGGTCACCCGGGTCTGTGCCCGGCGGGGTGGAGCCGGAGACCACCAGCACGTCCCCGGCGCTCAGCAGGCCGAGCACGTGCGCGTCCAGGCGTTCCCAGTCGCGGGAGCTCACCTGCGGTCCGGGTTCGTTGAGCACTGTGGCTCCGCTGGCGTCCACCACGGTCACCGTGCGCCGGGTCTGTCCGCTGACCAGGATCCACGACTGCTCCACCGGCGCGGGGATGAGCAGGTCTTCCAGGGTCTCCCCAGCTGTCCCGCCGAGGAAACCGGTGCAGGAGACCCGGCGACCGAGCTGGGCGAGCACGCGGGCCACGTTCACGCCCTTGCCGCCGGCGGACTCGACCACCTGCTGCACCCGGTGCACCTCACCAGGGCTGAGCCGGGGCACGGTGTAGGTCACGTCGACGGCCGGGTTCGGGGTGAGGGTGACGATCATGAGGGTCCTCCGAGGGTCATCGCCAGGGCTCCGGCGCCCAGGCAACCCGCCCATTGTCCCAGCCGGGCGCGGCGCAGGGGTGGCATCGCGTCGGGGGGAAGGCGGGCGGCGAGCGCATCGTGCAACGGGTCGAGCAGGGCGGGGCCGGCTTCAGCTAGCCCACCGCCGAGCACCAGCGGCACCGGACCGAGCAGAGCGGCCATGGGGGCGAGCAGGTCAGCCAGGGCCTGCACCGCGGTGCGAATCACCTGCTCTGCCGCCTCATCGCCGGCGGCGGCGCGGGAGAACACCGCCCGGGCACCCCCGGAGGTGTCCGTGCTCCCGGTGGCGGCGGCGTACCGGTCGGCCAGGGCACCCGCGGCGCAGACACGTTCGACCGGGATGCGGCCGGTGCCGTCCGGGTCGGGGACCAGCACCTGACCGATCTCCCCGGCCCAGCCGGTGCCGCGCACGGCGTGGTCGATGATCATGGCACTGGCCAGCCCGGTGCCCAGCGGGAGGAACACCATGTCCCGCTCGCCGGCGCCCCACCGGGACTCCGCGAGGGCGCCGGCGCGCACGTCGTGCCCGGTGACCAGCGGCGTGTCCAGCCGGGCGCTGAGCAGCTGCCGCAGCGGCAGGTCACGCCAGCCGAGGTTCGCCGAGAACAGCACGGTGCCGCTCGCCTCGTCCACGATCCCGGGACTGACCACCCCGATCGCGTCGGCCGGGGTGGACCGGGCCTCGGCGGCGACCAGGTCGGCCAGTGCTTCCGGGGCCCTCGGTGTGGGCCGCTGGCGGGTGTCGGTCAGCGCGCCGTCGGGTGACACCCGGCCGATCTTGATCGCGGTACCACCGATGTCCACACCGAGGACGGCGGCGCCCACCTCAGCCCTCCGCGGGCAGGTGCACAGCGCGGGACAGGTGCCGCGGCGTGTCCGGGTTCAGGCCGCGTGCCTCGGCCCGGGCCACGGCAGTGCGGTGCAGCAGCACCAGGTGGGCCAGCGGGTCCAGGTCGCTGGTGACCAG
>DATGRZ010000159.1:0-2073 GCA_035303065.1 Ruania sp. | reverse complement strand
GCACCGGTGTGGGAGCCTGCGGACGTGACCAGCAGCTGGGCGTCCCGGGTGATCGACGCCGACGCCGAGCGGGTCTTTGCAGCGATCACCACGCTGGTGCTGCACCGCGACCTCATCCCCTTCACCCGGGTCGAGGCGCCCGCTCCCCCGCTGCGCCGCGGCGACCGCGTGGTGGCCACCTCCCTGGGCGTGCTGCGCGACACCATGCTCATCACCCGTGCCCAACACCCGCGCGGCGCGCGCCGCGGCGTGGTGATCTTCGACAAGACCGGGCCGGTGCTCCTGGGCCAGGCGCGCATCACCGTCACCCCGCTCGGCTCACGCACCTGCCGGGTGGACTGGACCGAGGACGTGCACCTCGTCGCGCCGCTGGGCGTCGCCGGCCCGCTGGTGGACCGTGTCCTGGCGGTGATGACTCGGCGGGCACTGCGCCTCTTCGACCTGCAGCTGCGTCACCAAGGCTCCTGAACCGCCTCTGGGGTGACCTTATGGTTGCGATCGGGCGGGTTTGCCACCATAAGGTCACCCGCGCGGCGCGTGCAGACGGGCGGCCGCGATCCACCCGCACAGATCGTCTCAGAATGTGAGAATGGTGGGTACCGACACGATCTGCCCAGGGAGGTACCTCCGATGACCGCACTCGCCGCCAACTACACACCCCTGGACATCGAGATCGCCACCGCGGAGGGTGCCTGGGTCACTGACACTGCGGGCCGCAGCTATCTGGACTGCCTGGCCGGGTACTCGGCGCTGAACTTCGGCCACCGGCACCCGGACCTGCTCGCCGCGGCCCACGCCCAGCTGGACCGGCTGACCCTCACCTCCCGCGCGCTGCGCCACGACCAGCTCCTCCCGTTCGCCGAGGCCATCACCGGCCTCACCCGCACTGAGATGTTCCTACCGATGAACACCGGTGCCGAAGCGGTGGAGACCGCGATCAAGGCCGCCCGCAAGTGGGGCTACGAGATCAAGGGCGTCCCAGCCGACCAGGCGACCATCGTCGTGGCCGAGGGCGCCTTCCACGGCCGCACCACCACGATCGTCTCGATGTCTTCGGACCCGGACGCGCACACCGGTTTCGGTCCCTTCACACCCGGCTTCCGGATCGTGCCTTACGACGATGCCGAGGCCGTGGCTGCCGCGATCGACGAGACCACCGTGGCCGTGCTGGTCGAACCCGTGCAGGGCGAGGCGGGGGTGCTCATCCCCTCGGCCGGCTACCTGCCCGAGCTGCGCCGCCTGACCACGGCGGCCGGCGCCCTGCTGCTGCTGGATGAGATCCAGTCCGGCCTGGGCCGCACCGGCGCCACCCTCACCCAGGAGCTGGCCGGCGTGGAGGCGGACCTGACCATGCTCGGCAAGGCCCTCGGCGGCGGGATCGTGCCTTCTTCCGGGGTGGTCGGCCGGGCGGACGTGCTCGGGGTGCTCACCGCCGGCACGCACGGCTCCACCTTCGGCGGCAACCCGGTTGCCAGCGCCGTAGGCCTCGCGGTCACCCGGCTGCTGGCCACCGGCGAGTACCAGGAACGCGCCCGGACCCTGCACCCGATCATGTCCGGCCGCGCCGGGGAGCTGCTGGACGAGGGCGCGATCACCGGCGTGCGCTGCCTGGGCCTGTGGCTCGGGGTGGACGTGGCGCACCGCACCGGTCGGGAGGTGAGCGAGCGGATGGCGGAGCAGGGGGTGATCGCCAAGGAGACCCACGGCCACACGATCCGGCTCGCCCCACCGCTGTGCATCACGGAGACCGAGCTGCACCAGGTGATGGACGCGCTCGCCAAGGCGGTGCGCTGACCGGGGAGGTACTGCCGCTGACGGCGGAGCTCCCCGGGGCGAGCAGCAGTCACACCACGTAGGTGTCACGTTCGCGGGCCGGCCGGTGTCCCATGGATGACCCGATACCAAGGAGGATCCATGAGCACCCGTTGGAACGTCGTCGTGATCGGCGGCGGCTACGCGGGCGTGATGGCGGCCAACCGGCTCACCCGCCGTGCGGACGTGGACGTCACCCTGATCAACCCGCGCCCGCAGTTCGTCGAGCGCATCCGGCTGCACCAGCTGCTCAGCCAGACC
>DATGRZ010000158.1:0-3837 GCA_035303065.1 Ruania sp. | reverse complement strand
GGTCCAGGTCGTCGTCCGAGAGCGAGGTCAGGTACTGGTCGGTCGCTGCGTGGGTGGCGCGGTGGTAGCCGAGCAGGTCCGCGGCACTGACCCCGCGCACCTGCCCCACCTGATCGCTGCTGTGCCCGAACCCGGTGTCCTCCGGCGGGAACGGCAGATCGAACCGGGTGGCCCAGCCCTCAGCGGTCCACACCTGCTCGGTGCCGGCAACGTCGGCCACATGGTCGTCCTGCACCCGGGTCAGGTGCCAGACCAGCCAGGCGATCGAGTTCGCTGCCGGATCGATGCGAGCTTCCAGCTCGGCGGCGCCGAGCGGCTCGACCACTCCGGTCAGCACCTGCTCCACCCGGGAGAACCCGTCGGCCAGCAGGTCGGTTGCTGCAGTCATGATGCTCCTCTCAGTGTGCTCGCCATCGGTTCGTACGAGGCACGATTGGTGCACTGAGGTGCACTTTTCCTGCCTCGGTGTCTCGATGGCGCCTCAGACAGCTGTGCAGTTGCAGGTCCGAGCTCGTCGGTGCTCACAGCAGCCCTTCTTCGGTGAGCCAGTCGGTGGCGATCGTGGCGGAGTCCTGCTCGTCGTTGACGCTCGCAGCGTTCATCTGGATCAGTGCGTCCGTGGTCAGCGCGGCGCTGACCGGGTCCAGCACGTCGGCCAGCTCCTCGCTCAGATCGGCCGACACCAGCGGGACCACGTTCTGCGCCAGGATCATGTGCTCGGGATCGTCCAGGGTGACGAACTCGCCGCTGGCCAGGTCCGGGTCGGCGGTGTAGATGTCGCCCATGGTGATCGTGCCGTCCCGGATGGCGTCCTTGGTGAGCGGACCACCGCTGTCACCGATCGCGGTGAACTCCACGTCCACGCCGTAGAACTCGCTCAGCCCGGGCGGGCCGTAGGGCCGGGTCTCCAGCTCGGCGTTGCCACCGATCGTGATCGTGCCGTCATAACCGCCCAGATCGGCCAGACTGGTGATGCCGTTGGACTCGGAGAAGTCCGCGGTCACGTTGTAGGAGTCCGCGTCCTGCGCCTCGGCGTAGTCCAGCACGGCCAGCCCGTCCGGCAGCGCGTCCGGCAAGGCGCCTGCGACGTCCTCGGGGCTACGCTCCTCGGTGTCCGCCGCATAGAACTGCAGCAGGTTGCCGGTGTACTCCGGCAGCACCTGCACCTCACCGCCCTCCATCGCCTGCAGGTAGGCGTCCCGCTGCCCGATCTGGAACTGCCGCTCCACGGTGTAGCCGGAGTTCTCCAGCACCTGGGCGTAGGCCTCGGCGATGATCTCGTTGGAGTAGTAGGCCTGCGAGCCAACCACGATGGCTGTACCGGAGCCGGAGCCGGAGTCGGCGCCGGAGTCGTCCGGGTCCGCCAGCGGGTCACCGGACCCGCACGCGGCCACCAGCGAGAGAGCGGCGCCGGCCGCGAGGAGCCCGGGCAGTCGCCAGGAGCGTGCTCGTGTGGTCATGGTGATCCTTCCGTTGCAACAGCGGGGGAGTGCGAGGTCCGGTCCTCCGGCGTGCCGGCGGCGGTCTCGGCGGGGCCGGGTCCGCCGAGGTCACTGGGACGCAGCGGGGTGCGGGCGCGGGTGATCAGCCAGGTGATCAGTGCGAACAGGCCGTCCAGGGCGAGGGCGAGCACCATGATCACCAGGGCGCCACCGAGCATCTGCTCGTACGCCCGGATCGCGATGCCCCGGATGATGTAGATGCCCAGCCCGCCCAGGCCCACATAGGCAGCCAGCACGGCGGTGGCCACGATCTGCAGCGTGGCGCTGCGCAGGCCCCCGAGCAGCAGGCCCAGCCCGATCGGTGCCTCCACCCGCAGCAGGATCTGCCACTCGGTCATGCCCATCGCGCGGGCGGCGTCCACCACGTCCGGGTCCACGGACTCGATTCCGGCATAAGCGCCGGCCAGCACCGCCGGGACCCCGAGCACCACGAACACCACGGTCGCGGCCAGCACGGCGTCCCCGACCCCGACCAGCAGGGTGAGGATGGTCAGCAGCCCCAGCGACGGCAGCGCTCGAGCAGCACCGGAGAAGGCCACCGCCACCTGCTTGCCGCGCCCGGTGTGCCCGATCCAGTAGCCGATCGGGATCGCGATGACGGCGGAGATCACCACAGCGATCGCGGTGTACAGCAGGTGCTCGCCCAGCCGGGTGAGCACGGAGTCCGCGCCGACCTGCTGCTCCGGGGCGAACAGCCAGGCGAGTGCCTCTTTGAACAGGTTCATCCGGCCACCTCCACGCCCGGAGCACCCCGGGCCGAGGTGAGCGGCGCGGACCCCGGTCGCGACCGCCGTCGGCGTGGTGGCCGCCGGGCCCACGGCATCAGCAGCCGGCCCGCCAGGGCGAGCACAAGGTCCAGCAGCAACGCGATCACCACGGTCATCACGATCCCGGTGGCGATCTCGACGAGGATCCCGCGCTGCAACCCGTCGGTGAACAACAGTCCGAGAGAGTCGATCCCCACCAGGATGCCCACGGTGACCAGGCTCACAGTGCTCACGGCGACCACCCGCAAGCCGGCCAGCAGCGCAGGACCGGCCAGCGGCAGGTCCACCGCCCAGAACCGCCGCCACGAGGAGTAGCCGATCGCCACCGCAGACCGGCGCACCATCGGGTCGACCGCGGCGAAGGCGTCGGCGGCGAACCGGGTCATCAGCGCCACCGCGTAGATGCTCAGCGCGATCACCAGGTTGGCGTCGGCCAGCACACTGATCCCGATCACCGGCGGCAGCAGCACGAACAAGGCCAGCGACGGGATGGTGTAGAGCAGGCCGATCACGGTCAGCAGCCCACCGCGCAGCCGACGGTAGCGCCAGGCCGCCAGGCCGAGCGGAACGGCGAGCACGAAGCCGATCACGATCGGTCGCACGCTCAGCCACAGGTGCCGGATGCTCAGGTCCCACACGTCGGCGAGATTGTCGGTGAACCAGGTCACCGCCGCGAAACCTCCTCGGTGAGGACCCCGGCCGGCCGCCCACGCCCGTCCACCACCACCTGGGTGCCGTCGTGGTCCTCGATCCGCAGCGCCCGCTGCCCCCGCTCCGCGCCGATGAAGGTGGCCACGAAGTCGTCCGCCGGGTCGGCGAGGATCTCCGCCGGGGTGCCCTGCTGGGCGATCACGCCACCGGGCTTGAGGATCACCACCTGATCACCGAGGATGAACGCCTCGTCGATGTCGTGGGTGACGAACAGCACGGTCTTGTCCAGCGAGGACTGCAGCCGCACCAGCTCGTTCTGCAGGTCGGTGCGTACGATCGGGTCGACCGCGCCGAACGGCTCGTCCATCAACAAGATGTTCGGATCCACCGCCAACGCCCGGGCAACCCCCACCCGCTGCTGCTGCCCGCCGGAGAGCTGACCGGGGTAGCGCCGGGCCAGTGTGCGGTCGAGCCCTACTGTGTCCATCAGCTCCAGCCCTCGAGCCTCCGCCTCGCGCTTGGAGACTCCGTTCAGCCGCGGCACGGTGACGATGTTGTCCAGCACCCGCCGGTGCGGCAGCAGCCCGCCGCCCTGCAGCACGTACCCGATCCGGCGCCGCAACGTCACCGGGTTCAGCATGGCCACGTCCTCGTCGTCGATGCGCACCTGACCGCTGGTCGGCTCCACCATCCGGTTCACCATCCGCAGCAGCGTGGTCTTGCCCGAACCGGAGGAGCCGACCAGCACGGTGGTGCGCCGGGAGGGCACAGTCAGACTGATCTCCCGCACGGCCTCGGTGCCGTCCGGGAATCGCTTGCAGATGCGATCGAACTCGATCACGAGGGCACGGCTCCGGTGCGGTGCGGGCCGACAGCCGGTGCGCGCAACATCCTCCGAGCCTAACGTGAGGGGCGGA
>DATGRZ010000157.1:0-19029 GCA_035303065.1 Ruania sp. | reverse complement strand
GGTGCCCGCGGGGTGCGCGAGTGCGCGCGGGTCAGGCGTGCTCCGCGGCCAGCGCTGCCGCCCCCACGATGCCGGCCTTGTTTCGCAGCTTCGCTGGCACGATCGGCGTCTTCAGGTCCAGCAGCGGCAGGAACTTCTCGTGGTCCTTCGACACCCCGCCGCCGACCACGAACAGGTCCGGGGAGAACAGGAACTCCACGTGCGAGAAGTACCGCTGCAGCCGCACTGCCCACTGTTCGTAGGTGAGCCCCTCTTCCTCCTTCACCGACGACGCCGCGCGGGTCTCCGCATCGAAACCATCGAGCTCCAGGTGGCCGAGCTCGAAGTTCGGGACCAGGTGCCCGTCATGGATCATCGCCGAGCCGATACCGGTGCCCAGGGTGATCACCAGCACCGTCCCCTTCTTCCCCTTCGCGGCGCCGTAGGCCACCTCTGCGTACCCGGCGGCGTCGGCGTCGTTGGCCACGTAGGCGGTGTGCCCGGTCCAGCGGCGGGTCACCGCGGCTACGTCGGTGTCGATCCAGCGCCTGTCCACGTTCGCGGCCGAGTGCGAGACGCCGTTCTTGATGATCCCCGGGAACGTCACCCCGATGTGCGCGATCGAGGGCAGCTCGAAGTGGGCCACCACATCGGCCAGCACCGCGCCGACCGCGTCTGGGCTGGACTCGGCCGGAGTGGGCAGACGGAACCTCTTGGTGAGCAGCTCACCGGTGCGCAGGTGGACCGGTGCCCCCTTGATGCCGGAGCCGCCGATGTCGATGCCGAAGCCGACCTGCTCTGCCGCGACCTCCGCCACCTTGGCAGCGTCCTTGACCTTGCTCATCTGTGCGTTTCCCTTCGTCGTGCCAGGAGAGTACCCACACAAGCCACGGCAGGACTCGGGGCAGGCAGCAGTCTAGAGTTTTTCCCAGCAGCCGGTGGTGGTTGCCGACCGCAGAGAGGGACAGGTGAGACCGTGGCGAAGAAAGACAAGCTCGATCCTGGTCAGGCGTACTATTACAACCTGGCAACTGGTACTGTAGAGCGCGGTCTGGTCAGCGACTGGATCCAACGCATGGGCCCGTATGCCACCGAGGCCGAGGCGGCCAACGCTCTGCAGCGCGCACAGGCGCGCAACGAGGAGTGGGAGCGCCAGGACCGGGAGTGGGACGGCGACGACGAAGACTGAGACGAGGAGCGCGCGATGAGGCAGGGGATGCGTCGACTGGTTGGCGCAGCTGCTCTGGCGCTCGCCTCCTCCCTGGCGCTGGCACCCGCTGCGTGGGCGGACCCGCCCTTCGTGCCGGAAGGCAAGGACCCTGGTCTCCCGGTAGCGGCGCAACCGTTGGTGGGCGTGCGCATCGCCGTGGACCCCGGTCACAACGGTGGCCGCACCGAGGACCCGGAGGCTGCGAACCGCCCGGTGCCCGACGGCCGTGGCGACCGGGTGGCCTGCAACACCACCGGCACGGCGAGCGTGGACGGCTACAGCGAGCACGAGTTCGCCTTCGAGGTCAGCGAACAGCTCGCCACCCGTCTGGACAGCCTCGGCGCCCAGGCCTGGATGACCCGCAGCGATGACGAGGGCATCGGCCCGTGCGTGGACCGCCGCGGTACGTTCGCCGAGGACAACGACGTGGACCTGATGGTCTCCATCCACGCCTCCAGCATCGAGGACGAGGACACTCCGGGCTTCGTGGCCGTGGTCGCCGGGCCGCCGCTGTCCGAGTCGCAGGGCGAGCCGAGCCACGAGCTGGCCCAGACCCTGGTGCAGGCGCTCGAGGACGCCGGCTTCACCGCGAACCAGGACGCCGGCGGGCCGGTGGTGGAGCGTTCCGACGACGCGACGCTGAACTTCTCCCGGCGCCCCACGGTGCTGCTCGAGCTCGGCCAGCTGCGCAACCCGGACGAGGCCGAGACGATGCGCAGCGAGGAGGGCCAGCAGCGCTACGTCGAGGCGCTCACCGACGGCGTGATCGCCTGGGCGCGCGACCACAGCTGAGCAACGGCGCCGGGCGTCCGAGCACCCGGTCGACGGCGGAGCCTGCCGTGCCCATGTGTCTCACCTGGCTGTCCGGGTATCGCACGTGGGTGCCTGGCTGGTGCGGCTGCGGCCCAGATCGTCCGGGCCGCCCGGCTCACTGTTGGTAGGACTGCTCCGGGGCAGGGAACGCACCGGTGCGCACCTCCGCGGCGTAGGCCTGGGCGGCCTGCCGCAGCGCAGCACCCACCTGGCCGAACTGCTTGGCGAACCGCGGCGACCAGTCGCCCATCCCCGCCATGTCCAGCCACACCAGGACCTGCCCGTCGCAGGCGGGTCCGGCACCGATGCCGATCGTGGGCACGGTGAGGATCTCGGTCACCCGCTCGGCCACGGGGGCGGGCACCATCTCCAGGACCACCGCCACCACACCGGCCTCCTGGAGCGCCACAGCGTCCTCACAGAGCCGCTCGGCGGCGTCATCGCCCCGGCCCTGTACCCGTTTGCCGCCGAGGATGTTCTCCGACTGCGGGGTGAACCCGAGGTGCCCGACCACGGGGATGCCGGCGTCCGTGATCACCCGGGCCTGCTCGGCGACCCGGGCGCCACCCTCGAACTTCACCGCGTGCGCACCGGTCTCCTTCATCACCCGCACCGCGGCGGTGTAGGCCTGCTGCGCACCACCCTCATAGCTGCCGAACGGCAGGTCGACCACCACCATCGCCCGCTTGGTGGACCGGGCCACCGCCCGCGCCGACGGGAGCATCTCCTCCAGCGTGACCGGGAGAGTGTTCTCGTGCGCGAGCATGTTGTCGCCGATCGAGTCGCCGACGAGCAGCAGGTCGATCCCGGCTTCGTCGAACAGGCGCGCGGTCGGGGCGTCGTAAGCGGTGAGCATCGTCAGCCGTTCTCCGGCGGCCTTCGCAGCGGTCAGGTGGTGCACCCGCACCCGCTTGCCGGAACCGACGGGGGGCAGGACCGGCCCTGCAGGGGCGTCCGGGGTCTGCTGTGACATGCCCACTACCCTAATGCTCTGCCCGGCGCGGGCTGACAGACTGAGGGCATGAACCCGCCGGAAGCCGGTCCCACCAGCACGTTCACCAGCATCTACAGCCACAACTTCGTCCGGGTGGCTGCCGGCACCGTCCCGGTGGCCCTTGCCGACCCGGCCAGCAACGCCGCACAGATCCGCACGGCGGCGCAGCAGGCGCACGACGACGGCGTGGCTCTGCTGATCTTCCCCGAGCTGACCCTGACCGGCTACAGCATCGAGGACCTGCTGCTGCAGACCCCGGTGAGCGACGCCGTCGAGAATGCGCTGACCACCCTGACCGAGGAGACCCGGGACCTGCTCCCGGTGCTGGTGGTCGGCGCCCCGCTGCGCTGGCGGCACCGGATGTACAACTGCGCGGTGGTGCTCCACCGCGGCGAGGTGCTCGGCGTGGTGCCCAAGTCGCTGGTGCCCACCTACCGGGAGTTCTACGAGGGCCGGCACTTCGCCTCCGGCGCCGGTATCAGCGGTGCGCAGATCATCGTCGCGGGGCGGGAGGTCCCGTTCGGCACCGACCTGCTGTTTGCCGCCACCGACTACCCGGACCTGGTGCTCGGGGTGGAGATCTGCGAGGACATGTGGGTGCCCGTACCACCGGCGGCCAGGGCGGCGCTGGCCGGTGCCACTGTGCTCGCCAACATCTCCGGCTCCCCGGTCACGGTCGGCCGCGCCGAGGAGCGCCAGCTGCTGTGCCGGTCCGCCTCGGTGCGCTACCAGGCCGCCTACCTGTATGCCGCGGCCGGAGCGGGGGAGTCCACGAACGACCTGTCCTGGGACGGGCAGGCGATGGTCTACGAAGCCGGCGACCTGCTCGCCGCCACCCCGCGGTTCGACCCGCAGACGCGCCTGGCCGTGGCCGATGTGCACCTGTCCCGGCTGCGCAACGAACGCCTGCACCAGGGCACCTTCGACGACAACGCCGCTGGCCTGCCGGACTATCGCACCGTCGGCTTCGAGCTGCAGCCGCCCACCGGTGACCTGGGCCTGCGCCGCGCCCTGGACCGGTTCCCGTACGTGCCGAACGACCCGGACCGGCTCGCCCAGGACTGCTACGAGGCGTTCAACATCCAGGTCTCCGCGCTGGTGCAACGGATGCGCGCCATCGGCTCCCCGAAGCTGGTGATCGGGGTCTCCGGCGGCCTGGACTCCACGCACGCGCTGCTGGTGGCCGCCCGGGCGATGGACCGGCTCGGTCGGCCCCGCACCGACATCCTCGGTTATACCCTGCCGGGGTTCGCCACCAGCGAGGGCACCCGGTCCAACGCCTGGGCGCTCGGGGAGGCGCTGGGGGTCACGTTCGCCGAGATCGACATCACCGGCGCCGCCCGGCAGATGCTCACCGACATCGGCCACCCGTTCGCCGCCGGGGAGCCGGTCTACGACGTCACCTTCGAGAACGTGCAGGCCGGGCTGCGCACCGACTACCTGTTCCGGATCGCCAACGCCGAGGGTGGCATCGTGGTCGGCACCGGGGACCTGAGCGAGCTGGCGCTGGGCTGGTGCACCTACGGGGTCGGGGACCAGATGAGCCACTACGGCGTGAACGCCGGTGTGCCCAAGACCCTCATCCAGCACCTGATCCGCTGGGTGGTCTCCTCCGGGGAGGTCGATGCCAGCACCGCCGAGGTGCTCTCCGCGGTGCTGGACACCACGATCAGCCCGGAGCTGGTGCCCACCGGTGAGGACGGTGTGGCGCAGTCCACCGAGGACCAGATCGGCCCGTACGCCCTGCACGACTTCACCCTGTTCCACGTGCTCCGGCAGGGGCTCGCGCCGCGGACCATCGCGTTCCTCGCCCACCACGCCTGGCACGATGCGCAGCTGGGCTCCTGGCCACCGGGGTACCCGCAGGACGCACGCCCCGCCTACGACCTGGTGCAGGTGCGGCACTGGCTCGAGGTGTTCTGCCGCCGGTTCTTCGCCAACCAGTTCAAGCGCACCGCGGTGCCGAACGGGCCGAAGGTGGCCCGTGGCGGGGCGCTGTCCCCGCGTGGGGAGTGGCGGGCGCCCTCGGACGTGGGCGCCACGGCGTGGCTGGCGGACCTGGACCGGGTGCCCACCAGCTGGCCGGAGGCGTGACCCACGCACCGGGCGCCCACGCACCGGGCACCCACCCACCGGGCACCCACCCACCGGGCACCCGGGTCTCTGAGGCACTTTCCGCGCATGGAGGCACCAGAGAATTGCCTCCAAGCACCAAAAGTGCCTCAGACGTGCGTGCAGCGGCGGGTACCCCGGTCGTGAGGCTGACATGATGGGACCCGTCGGCGCACACCCGCAGCAGCACTGAAGCAGATCAGGGAGCAGAGCAGCATGGACAAGCAGCAGGAGTACGTACTGCGAGCCATCGAGGAGCGGGACGTGCGGTTCATCCGGCTCTGGTTCACCGACGTGCTCGGGGTGCTGAAGTCGGTGGCGATCGCCCCGGCCGAGCTGGAGGGGGCGTTCACCGAGGGCATCGGCTTCGACGGTTCCTCGATCGAAGGCCTGTCCCGGGTGAGTGAGTCCGACCTGATCGCCCAGCCGGACCCGTCCACGTTCCAGATCCTGCCCTGGCGCGGCGGCCACCACGGCACCGCCCGGATGTTCTGCGACATCCTCACCCCGGACGGGCAGCCCGCCGCCGCCGACCCCCGGAACGTGCTCAAGCGGGCGCTGGCCAAGGCCGCCGACGCCGGTTTCACCTTCTACACCCACCCGGAGGTGGAGTTCTACCTGTTCCAGGCGCTGGAGTCCGAGGACGACCCGCTGGTGCCGGTGGACAACGCCGGCTACTTCGACCACGTCGCCCGCGGGCAGGGGCACGACTTCCGCCGCGCGGCGATCACCCTGCTGGAGTCGATGGGCATCTCGGTGGAGTTCTCCCACCACGAGGCTGGCCCGGGGCAGAACGAGATCGACCTGCGCTACGCCGACGCACTGAGCACCGCGGACAACATCATGACGTTCCGGTCGGTGGTCAAGGAGGTGTCCATCCAGCAGGGCTTCACCGCCTCCTTCCTGCCCAAGCCGATGCCCGGGCACCCCGGGTCGGGGATGCACACCCACCTGTCCCTGTTCGAGGGGGACACGAACGCGTTCCACGAGCCCGGCGCCCGCTACCAGCTCTCACCCACCGCTCGGGCGTTCATGGCCGGGCTGCTGGTGCACGCCGACGAGATCACCGCCGTCACCAACCAGTTCGTGAACTCCTACAAGCGACTCTGGGGCGGGCAGGAAGCCCCGAACTACCGCTGCTGGGGGCACAACAACAGGTCGGCGCTGGTGCGGGTGCCGATGTACAAGCCGACCAAGGGGCAGTCGGTGCGGGTGGAGTACCGGGCGCTGGACGCCTCGGCGAACCCGTACCTGGCGCTGGCGGTGCTGCTGCGTGCCGGCCTGAAGGGCGTCGAGGAGGGCTACGAGCTGCCCGAGGAGGCTGAGGACAACGTCTGGGAGCTCTCCGAGAACGAACGACGCGCGTTGGGTATCCAGCCGCTGCCGGGCAGCCTGGAGCAGGCGGTCACGGCGATGGAGTCCTCGGAGCTGGTTGCCGACACCCTCGGCGAGCAGGTGTTCAGCCACTTCCTGGCGAACAAGAAGCAGGAGTGGCGTGACTACCGGGCGCAGGTCACGCCGTACGAGCTGTCCCGCATCACCCTGATCTGAACGCCGTGGTGCGGCCGCAGACTCTGACCGGGGCGCTCGCGCGGGCGGGGTTCGCCGACACCGCCCGTGCTGCCGCGCTGCTCGCCGACCCGGCGCTGCGAGGGTTGGACGACGGCGCAGCCACCCGGCTGATCGGCGCGCTCGGTGCGGTGGCCGACCCGGACCGGGCGCTGCTTGCCCTGGTGCGCCTGGCTGAGACCGAGGCCGATCTGGGCACGCTGCTGGCCGACGGCGGTGCTGTGGTGGGTGGGGGCACCTCACCTGCCGACGGCGGTGCTTCAGCGGGCGGGGTTGCCTCACCTGCCGACGGCGGTGCTTCGGACAGCGAGACCGACCCGTCCACCCACACCACCGGGCCGGACCGGCTGCTCGCCCTGCTCGGTGCCTCCTCGTTCTGGGGCGACTACCTCGTCGCCCACCCGGACCAGGTGGCCGTGGTGCTCGACGACACGGCCCCCACACCCGGCCCAGACCCAGCGGATGCGACACAGATGCGCACTGCGCTGCTCAGCGCCGTCGGTGCCGACCCGGACGCTCCCGTGCCGGTGGCCGCCGTCCGGGCCGCCGACGGTGGTGTGGACGAGCTGCGCCGCGCCTACCGGCACCTGCTGCTGCTCCTCGCGTCCGCGGACCTGGCCACCCCCGACCCGCAGGCACTGCTGCCCCGCGTCGGCGGCGCCCTGGCGAACCTTGCCGCCGCCGCCCTGGACGCTGCCCTCGCCCTCGCTCGCGCCGAGCTCGCCGACCACGGCGCCGGGGTGCGGCTGGCAGTGCTCGGCATGGGCAAGACCGGGGGGATGGAGCTGAACTACATCTCCGACGTGGACGTGGTCTACGTGGCCGAACCGGTGGGCGACACCCCGGAGGAGGAAGCGCTCCCTGTGGCCACCAAGCTTGCTGCCACCCTGGCCCGGATGTGCTCGATGCCCTCCCGGGAGGCGCCGCTGTGGGAGGTGGACGCCGCCCTGCGCCCGGAGGGGAAGAACGGCCCCCTGGTGCGGACCCTGGACTCCCATCTGGCCTACTACCGCCGGTGGGCGAAGACCTGGGAGTTCCAGGCGCTGCTCAAGGCCCGGCACGTGGCCGGCGATGCCCAGCTGAGCCAGGACTATCTGGACGCTCTGCAGCCCATGGTGTGGACCGCCGTCGAGCGGGAGCACTTCGTGGCGGACTCCCAGGCGATGCGCCGCCGGGTGGAGGAGCACGTGCCCGCCGCCGAGGCCGACCGGCAGATCAAGCTCGGCCGCGGCGGCCTGCGGGACGTGGAGTTCACCGTGCAGCTGCTGCAGCTGGTGCACGGCCGGGTGGACGAGAGCATCCGGCAGGCCAACACCCTGCAAGCGTTGCGCGCGCTGACCGACGCCGGCTACGTGGGCCGGGACCACGCCGAACAGCTCGGCTCCTGCTACCGGTTCCTGCGCGTGCTCGAGCACCGGGTGCAGCTGGCCCGGATGCGCCGCACCCACCTGCTGCCCACCGACTCCCACGACCTGGGGGTGCTCGCCCGCGCCGCCCACGTGGAGGGCGGCGACGCCGATGCGCTGCTGGCCCGGTGGCGGTCGGTGCGCCGGCAGGTGCGCAGCCTGCACGAGGACCTGTTCTACCGGCCGTTGCTGCCGCAGGTGGCCCGGTTGTCCGCGAGCGATGTGACGCTCGACCCGGAACGCGCCAAGCAGCGGCTGCGGGGGATCGGCTACCGGGACCCGGCCGGGGCGATCCGGCACATCGGTTCCCTCACCGAGGGTGTCTCCCGGCGCGCGGCGATCCAGCGTCAGCTGCTGCCGGTGATGCTCGGCTGGTTCGCCGACGGGTCCGACCCGGACGGTGCGCTGCTCGCCTTCCGGAAGATCTCCGACTCCCTGGGTGCCACGCACTGGTACCTGAAGCTGCTGCGCGACTCCGGGGCCGCCGCCGAACGGCTCGCACACATCCTGTCGGCGAGCACCTACGCCGCCGAACGCATCGCGCGTCTCACCGAGGCGGTCACCTGGTTGGACGACGACGCCGACCTGGCCCCGCGTCCCCGGGAGGCGATCGAGGCGAGCATGTCGGCGATGGTCGCCCGGCGTCGGCAGTCCGGGCAGCGACCGGAGCTGGCCGTGCGGTTCGTGCGGCGCCGCGAGCTCACCCGCGCGGCCATCTCCGACGTGCTCACCGGGGTGCCGGTGGCCACCTGTGCCCGGGCCATCTCCCCGGCCGCCGAGGTCGCCGTGGTCGGGGCGCTGGGTATCGCGCAGCGGTCGGCGACGGCGAAGCTCGCCCTGGACGAGGTGCCGTCACGGTTCCTCGTGGTTGCCATGGGGCGGCTGGGTGGTGCCGAGATCGGTTACGGCTCCGACGCTGACGTGATGTTCGTGCATGACCCGCTGCCCGGCGCCGACCCGGAGACCGCGCAGCGGTGGGCCCTGGAGGTTGCCACCACAGTGCCGGCGCTGCTGGGTTCCACCGGCAGCGAGCCGCCGTTGGCCGTGGACGCCGACCTGCGACCGGAGGGCCGGCAGGGTCCGCTGGTGCGCACGCTGGCCTCCTATGCCGAGTACTACGCCCGGTGGGCGCAGGGTTGGGAACGCCAGGCGCTGCTGCGGGCCCGCGTGCTCGGAGGTGATGCGGACCTGGGGGAGGCGTTCGTCGACCTGATCGACCCGTTGCGCTACCCCGAGGGCGGGGTGGACCTGCGCGAGCTGCGGGAGCTGCGCCGGATCAAGGCCCGGGTGGAGGCCGAGCGGATGCCCCGCGGGGTGCCGCCCACCCACCACCTCAAGCTCGGCCGGGGCGGACTGGCGGACGTGGAGTGGACCGCCCAGCTGCTGCAGCTGCAGCACGCCCACAGCCATCCGAGCCTGCAGGTCACCGGCACGCTGGCGGCACTGTCGGCGGCGGTGCAGGCAGGGCTCCTCGGCGCCAGGCAGGCGGGTGCACTGTCCCGGGCGTGGGAGCTGGCCACCCGGCTGCGGAACGCGAACGTGCTGGCCACCGGACGGACCAGCGGAGCCCGCATCGATCAGCTGCCAGGAGAACGGTCGGCGCTGGTGCGCGTCTCTCGGCTGCTTGGCTACCGGTCCGGGCACGCCGACGACCTGGAGCAGGACTGGCTGCGCGCGGCCCGCCGCGCCCGGAAGGTGATGGAGGACGTCTTCTACGGCTGACGACGCTACGAGGCGGCGGCCATCTTCTCCCGGATGCAGGCCAGGAACTTGTCCAGCATCTTGTTCGAGATGCTCTGGATCATCCCGCGGCCGAACTGGGCCGGCTTGCCGCCGATGTCCATCTCGGTGACCACGTCCACTGCGGTGCCCTCACCGGCCTCGGTGAGCACCGCCGTCACTGTGGCCCCGGCATTGCCGTTGCCACGACGGTCCTTCCCGGAGGCCTCGATCACGATCCGCCCGGCGTCCTCGTCTCGCTGCAGGTACCGGCCGCTGCCCTTGTACTGCAGCGAGATCGGGCCGAGCTTCACCTTGACCGTGCCGGTGAACTCGTCGCCGTCCACCTCGGTGAGGCTGGCGCCGGGGAAGCAGGGCACCACCTGCTCCAGGTCGTTGAAGCGGGCCCAGGTCTCTGCTCGCGAGGCGGGTACCTCGAAATGGTGCTCCAGCTGCACTCCTGGCTCCTCTCAGCGCTCGGCGTCCGCGACCGCCGACAGCACCGCCCGGCGGGCCAGCACGGTCGCCAGGTGCCGGCGGTAGGTCGCGTCACCGTTCAGGTCCTCGGTCGGGTTCGTGCCCTCAGCAGCGGAGGCGCACGCGGCGGCCACCGCATCCTCGGAGGGGGTCGAGCCTGCCAGCGCCGACTCTACGGCAGTGGCACGCACCGGGACGGTGTCCATGTTGCCCAGCGCCACGCGTGCCTCGGCGATCGAACCACCTTCCAGGCGGACCATCGCCGCAACTGAGACGATCGGCCACTGCTGCGCCACCCGGGTGAACTTCTCGTACCCGATGCCCCAGCCGTCGTAGCTCGGCACCCGGATCGCGGTGAGCAGCTCGTCCTCGTCGACGACCGTGGTGAAGAAGTCCTCGAAGAAGTCCGCCGCCGGTACTGTGCGGTCCCCGGAGGGGCCGACCACCTGCATCTCCGCCTCCAGCGCGCACAGCGTGGCAGGCATGTCGCTGGCCGGGTCGGCGTGCACCACCGCACCCCCGATCGTGCCCCGGTGGCGCACCTGCGGGTCGGCGATCTCGGTGGCGGCGCGGGCCAGCAGCGGGGCGTGCGCGCCGATCAGCGGCTCGCGGGTCACGTCCGCATGCCGGGTCATCGCCCCGATCACGAGCGTCTCGCCCTCGGTGCGTACCCCGCGCAGCTCGTCGATCTTCTGCAGCGAGACCACCAGCTCCGGGTCGGCCATCCGTAGCTTGAGCACCGGCAGCAGGGACTGCCCGCCGGCGAGCACCTTCACCTCTCGGGAGTCCTCGGACAGCAGCGTCAGCGCCTCGGCCACGGTCGCAGGCGCCTCGTAGTCGAACGTGCTCGGGATCATCGCTGCTCTCCGTTCCCCGCTGTGCCGGTATGGCCGGTGCCGCTGGTGCTGGCTCCGCCGGCGTCGCCGGTGCTGGCTCCGCCGGTGTCGCTGCCACCGCGGGCCGCCTGGATCGCGTGCCACACCCGCGAGGGGGAGCACGGCATCTCCACGTCGGTCACCCCGAAGTGCCGGATCGCGTCCAGCACGCCGTTGACGATCGCCGGGGTGGAGGCGATCGTGCCCGCCTCGCCCACACCCTTGACGCCGAGCGCGTTCGTGGTCGACGGGGTGACGGTGCGGTCGGTGGTGAAGGACGGCAGGTCCGGGGCCGAGGGCACCAGGTACTCGGTGAACGACCCGGTCAGCAGGGTCCCGGACTCGTCGTAGACCGCTTCTTCGAACAGTGCCTGGGCGATGCCCTGGGCGAGCCCGCCGTGCACCTGCCCGTCCACGATCATCGGGTTGATCACGTTCCCGATGTCGTCCACGCACACGTACTTGCGCACCCGCACCTGCCCGGTCTCGGTGTCCACCTCCATCGCCGCCAGGTGGGTGCCGTGTGGGAAGGAGAAGTTCTCCGGGTCGTAGGTGGCATCGGAGTCCAGGCTCGGTTCGAACCCGTCCGGCAGGTCGTGGGCGGCGAACACGGCGAAGGCCACGTCGCCGAAGCCCACACCCTGGTCGGTGCCGCGCACGGTGAACTGCCCACCGGAGAACTCGATGTCCTCGGTGGCCGCCTCGAGCAGGTGCGCAGCGACCACCTTCGCCTTGTCGATCACCTTGTCCGCAGCGGCGACCACCGCCATCCCGCCCACGGCCAGGGAACGCGACCCGTAGGTGTCCAGCCCGCGCTGGGAGACCTGCGTGTCGCCGTGCAGCACCTCCACGTCCTCGAACGCCACTCCGAGCCGGTCGGCCACGATCTGGCTCCAGGAGGTCACGTGCCCCTGCCCGTGCGGGCTGACACCGGTGACCACCTCGACCTTCCCGGTGGGCAGCACCCGAACCTGGGCGTGCTCCCACCCGCCGGCGGCGTAGGAGAGCGCGCCGAGCACCCGGGACGGGGCGAGTCCGCACATCTCGGTGAACGTGGAGACCCCGATCCCCAGCTGCACCACATCACCGGACTCCCGCCGCCGGGTCTGCTCGGCGCGCAGCTCGTCGTACCCGAAAAGCTCCAGGGCCTTCGCCGTGGCCGCCTCGTAGTTGCCGGAGTCGTACTCCAGCGTGGAGACGGTGGCGAACGGGAACTCCTCGTGGGCGATCCAGTTCTTCTCCCGCACCTCGATCGGGTCCATGCCCAGCTCGGTGGCTAGCTCGTCCATCATCCGCTCGATCGCGAACGTCGCCTCCGGCCGGCCAGCACCCCGGTAGGCATCGGTCCACACCTGGTTGGTGAACACGTTCGTGCACTCGAACCGGTAGGCGGGGAACTTGTAGATGCCGTTGTACATGAACGCACCCAGGATCGGGATGCCGGAGGTGATCAGCCCCAGGTAGGCGCCCATGTTCGCGACCAGGTGCACGTCCAGCCCGGTCACCGTGCCGTCCCGCCTTGCCGAGATGCGCAGCGTCTGGATCTGGTCCCGCCCGTGGTGGGCACCGACCATCGTCTCCGAGCGGGTCTCGGTGTACTTGCACGGTTTGCCGGTGTGCCGGGCGGCGAGCACGGTGATGACCTCCTCCGGGGTCACCTGCAGCTTGCCGCCGAAGCCGCCACCCACGTCCGGGGCGATCACCCGCAGCTTGGACTCCGGGATGCCCAGGGTCAGGGCGAGCATCACCCGCAGGATGTGCGGGATCTGCGTGGCCGACCACACGGTGAGCTGCTCTCCGGTCGGGTCCACCACAGTGGACCGTGGCTCCATGAACGCCGGGATCAGGCGCTGCTGCCGGAAGGTGCGCTCCACCACGATCTCGGCGGAGCTGATCGCCTCCTTGATGTCCCCGCCGGTACCGGCCTCTGCGGAGTCGAACACCCAGGTGGCGGAGTGGTTGGTGCCCAGGTCCGGGTAGATCAGCTCCTCGTCCCGGGCGGCGGTTGCCAGGTCCACCACCGGAGTCAGCGGCTCGTAGTCCACGTCCACCAGCTCCACGGCGTCCCGCGCCGCGGCGGGGGAGCGGGCGATCACCACGGCCACGATCTCTCCGGCGAAGTTCACGGTCTCCTCGGCCACCGCCGGGTGCGGTGGGGCCTTCTGGTCCTCGGTGACCGGCCAGGCGTTCGGCATCGACCCCTGCTCTCCGGCCAGGTCCCTGCCGGTCAGCACGCGCACCACACCGGAAGCGCTGCGTGCAGCGGAGGTGTCGATGCTGGTGATGCGGGCGCGGGCGAACGGGCTGCGCACCATCGCCAGGTGCAGCATCCCCGGCAGCACCATGTTGTCCGTGTACCGGCTGCGGCCGGTGATCAGCCGAGCGTCCTCCTTGCGGGCGCGGGCCTTGCCGATCTCCGGTGCCTGCTCCTCGGTGACGGTCATCGCGCAGCCCCCTCACCGGCGGCCTGCTGCACAGCGGCGACGATGTTCTGGTAGCCGGTGCAGCGGCACAGGTTGCCTTCCAGGCCCTCCCGGACCTCCTGATCGGTGGGGTGCGGGTTATCCGCCAGCAGCGAGACCGACTGCATGATCATCCCGGAGGTGCAGAACCCGCACTGCAGCGCGTGGCAGTCGTTGAACGCCTGCTGCAACGGGTGCAGCTCTCCGTCGGTGGCGAGTCCTTCGATCGTGGTCACCTCGTGACCGTCGGCCTCCACAGCGAGCATGGTGCAGGACTTGATGCTCTCCCCGTCCACCAGCACAGTGCAGGCGCCACAGTTCGTGGTGTCGCAGCCGATGAGGGTGCCGGTCTTGCCGAGCACCTCGCGCAGGTACTGCACCAGCAAGAGCCGGGGCTCGACGTCATCGGTATAGCTGACCCCGTCGACGGTGAGCGTGATCGTTCGCGACGCCATCTGTTGCTCCTTCGCGCTGTGACATCTCAGATGATGGGCACTCTACCGGCGAATGTGACACAGCGCACAGGAATGGTGTATGGCGGTCGCAGCAGTCCTCGATGGCAGGGCCGTCGTGTTCCGTGACCGTCGAAAGAGTCAGTCGTGGCCGCGAGCGGGAAGCTCACTGATCCGGAGCACGCGTACCCGTGGCACCGAGTACGTCGTCGTGTTCCCGTTAGCGTCCGTCGCTCGGATGTCGAAGTCCCACACGCCCGGATCCAGGGTCAGAGGTCCGCTGTAGTCCTGCCAGTCTTGGCGATGGCTCCGGTACTCGACAGTGGCGATGCCCGCATCATCGTCGGTGGCATCGACGACCAGCTCGGCGCCCAGCAGGTACGTGTCGGCGTGTCCTCGGTCCCCTTCCACGCGTGCCTCGATGATCGGTGCCACGTCGTCGTCGAGACTTGCCGCCGGTGCATTGGACACCCGGAAGTCGCCGTTCTGCACCGCCCACAGGGAGAGCACCGACCAGGCGGCATGCATGGCAACCCATTCCTCCCGGCCCGCGTACGTGTCGTCGTCCTCGGGGAGATAGGTGCGTCCGTCATCGGATCGAGCCTGCATGTCGAGGGCGTCCCCTCCGTGCAGGGCGAGCCAGTACCGGCCGTCCCGGCTGGCGGACTGGTCCACCCCGAAAGCGGCTGAGATCGCATCGACGGCCACGAACTGCAAGCGTCGGGAAGTGCCCCAGTCGGTTCCTTCGGGGTAATAGAGCGATCCGGTACCGGGACGGTAGATCGTTCCGCCTGGTGCCTCGTAGGGCGGGGCCGGATAGTCCCGGTCGACGAAGTTGCCGTAGAGGACCTCCATGTTGTGCAAGGCCGCCGCAGGTGTGGGCCGGCCGGCCAGCGTCGAGGTCGCCCCCGCGTAGAGCTGCTGGACCATCGTTGCCATGTAGTCCGGGTGCAGCATCCCGTGGTTGTAGGCGCGACCGTCTTCCTCCACGTTCCATCCGTCGACCCAGTCCTGCAGGGCCTGGCCGTTGATGACCGTCTCATCATCGACGTCGGAGGGTGTGGCGTGCGCAGAGAGCAGGAGCTCCACGTTCTTGGTCATCCAGGCATCGTGTCGCGGATGGTCCGGCATCATCGCTGTTGCCAGCTGGAGCAGCATCGAGTTCCAGGAGTTCTCCTCAGCCTTCGTGTCTCCTGGGAAGTTGACGGTGCCATCGGCAGCAGTCCAGTACGGCACGGTGTAGTCGATGAAGCGGTCGGCTTCGGTCTCGACCATCACCGCAACCTGCCGTTGGTCCTCTGCATCCAGGTCGTTCCACAGCAGCCATGCGGCCTGCCCGGCCAACGCTGCCCACAGTGCGCCCTGCCAGGAGGACTCCCCGCTCCACCCACCGGGACTGTTGGCGTAGTGAGCGTCGGCGAGCGAGCCGACCAGGCGCACCGTCCGGGCCAACGCCTGCTCTTCGGAGACCCCGGTCGTGAGTTCGTCGTAGACCCCGGTACGCAGCGATGTGGCGAGGGCAGCCGCTTCGGCTGCTGCAGGGCGGATCTGGTGCTCGCCAGTACCACCGAAGGTCAGGTAGCCATCGTCAGGCTGAGCCCCGAACTTCTCCTGCCACCACGTGGTGATGGCGTACTCGTTGGAGTTGCTCAGGATCTCGGCCGGGACCGCATCCACCCCGGTCAGCGGTGAGCGGCCCAGATCGCCCCAGTCGACGGGTTCCACCACGCCGTCGGGTTCTGCCGGTGGGGGAGGAGTGCTGCCGTCGTGCAGCAGGGTGAAGTGCTCGAACCGGGCCGGAATGACGGCTGCCCCGGAGGTGCCTCCCATCGCGAAGAGACCGATCTTCAGGTGCTGACCAGCCGCGATCGGTGTGCCGAGCTGTGTCCAGCTCTCGCCGTCCGAGGAGTACCAACCCGTCACCTGCTCGCCGTCGCTGGTCAGCTTCAGCGAGTAGGTCGTCGGCCAGCTCGTCAGCGGGCCTTCGAGCGGTGCTGGCACCGATGCTGTGCCACCGGCCTCGCGGAGGAAGAACGCCCGGCCGAGCCCGCCGGAACGGCCGGAGAACGCCAGCGTCGCGTAGTTGTCGTCGTCGGTGTACAAGATGAGGCCAGCCTGCTGGCAGCAGGTCGAAGGACTGAGCTGCACTGTCGTCGATGCCTGCCACCGCCCGAACAAGGGCGCATCCTGCAGGACGAGGTTCTGGGCAGTGTTCGTACCGGCGTACAGGTCGCCAGGCAGAGTCGAGACCGTGAGCATCCCGTCACCGATCTCGATGGCGTCGTCCTCTGGCCGTACCCGCTCCCACCGCTGCGGGTCGAGCGTCGAACCATCGAACGTGTCGCTCCCGTCGGTGGGCAAGAGAACGTCCTCGTCAGCTGCGGCCGGTGGTTGGGCTGGAGCCCACACGGTCGCAGCCATGGCAAGTGCCGCACACCATGCGACCGTGGCCCGACGTCGTTGGCGCATCACTGTCTCCCCGTTGTTCAGCTGTTGCCTGGATGCTCCCCAGGACCCTAGCAGCGGGTGTCAGCCGACCAGGTCGTCGTGGTGGATCCGGCCGGTGGTCTCCCGCAACGGGGCCTTGCCACCACCCCACTGCACGGCGATGATCTCGGCAGCGATGGACACGGCGGTCTCCTCCGGGGTGCGGGCACCCAGGTCCAGCCCGATCGGGCTGTGCAGCTTGGCCAGCAGCTCCTCGCTCACCCCGGCCCGGCGCAACCGTGCCAGCCGGTCGTCGTGGGTGAGGCGGGAGCCCATCGCCCCGATGTAGGCCACCTCCAGCGGGAGGGCCACCTGCAGCACCGGCACGTCGAACTTCGGGTCGTGGGTGAGCACGGCGATCACCGTGCGCGCGTCCACGTTCCCGGCCTCCACCTCTGCCTGCAGGTACCGGTGCGGCCAGTCCACCACCACCTCGTCCGCCTCCGGGAACCGGGCTCGGGTGGCGAACACCCCGCGCGCGTCGCACACCGTCACCCGGTAGCCGAGCATGTGCCCCTGCCGGGCCAGCGCCGCGGCGAAGTCGATCGCCCCGAACACCAGCATCCGCGGCGGCGGGGCGAAGCAGGAGACGAACACCCGCATCCCGTCCTCCATCCGCTGCCCGTCCAGCCCGTAGGTGAGCATCCGGTTCCGGCCGGTGGCCAGCAGCCCGCGCGCGTCGTCGATGACCGCATGGTCGGTGCGCTGCGAACCGAGCGACCCGGCAGTGCGGTCGGCGAAGACCACCAGGTGGCGGCCCACCCGTGCCGGGTCCTCGTGCTCCACCACCACGGCCACCGCCACCGGGACGCCCGCCTCGATCGCACCCGCCACCTCACCCAGCTCCGGGTAGGTGGCCGGGGAGACCGGCTCCACGAACACGTCGATGATCCCGCCGCAGGTGAGCCCGACGGCGAACGCGTCGTCGTCGGAGAACCCGTATCGGTGCAGTTCGGCCTGCCCGGAGTCCAGCACCCGACGGGCGGTCTCGTACACGTCTCCTTCCACGCAGCCGCCGGAGACCGACCCGCTGACCGTGCCGTCGCCTGCGACCAGCATCGCCGCACCGGGCAGCCGGGGCGCGGACTTGAACGCGTGCACCACCGTCGCCAGCCCGGCGTCCTGGCCGGCGCGCCAGGCTGCCATCAGCTCCTCGAGCACATCACGCACCGATCTCCCTCACCTTCTGCCCGGTGCGCCGCTCGCGGCCGGCCGCCAGCTTAGCGAGCACCTGCTCCAGCGCCGCCAACGAGTGCCCGGCCACCAGTGCGTCCAGGTGCGGCAGCGCCGCCACGATCCCGCCCTGCACCGGCTGGTAGCCGCCCTTGCCGGCGTGCGGGTTGGACCACACCACCCGGTGCGCGAGCCGGGACAGCCGGGCCAGCTGCTCGCCGAGCAGCTGCGGGTCGCCACGCTCCCACCCGTCGCTAGCGATGAGCACCACCGCACCCCTGGCCAGACCCCGCCGTCCCCAGCGGTCGAGGAACGCTGCCAGGGTGTCCGCGAGCCGGGTACCGCCGGACCAGTCCGGGATGGTCTCCCCGGCGCGCAGCAGCGCGGCGTCCACGTCCGGGTGCGCCAGCGCGGCGGTGATCCGGGTCAACCGGGTGCCCAGGGTGAACACCTCCGCGTCGGTACCCAGGGCCACGTGGTGGGCCAGCCGCAGCAACGTGTCCGCATAGGCGCGCATCGACCCGGACACGTCGATCAGCAGCACCAGACGCCGTGGCCGGCGCCGGGGGCGGGCGTGGTGCAGGGGACCGGGCTCCCCGGCACGGCGCAG
This sequence comes from Ruania sp., assembly GCA_035303065.1. Classification (GTDB taxonomy): domain Bacteria; phylum Actinomycetota; class Actinomycetes; order Actinomycetales; family Beutenbergiaceae; genus Ruania. The sequence continues at coordinate 691 of DATGRZ010000157.1, read as the reverse complement.
CTCGGCCCGCAACGTGCGCACCCGGTCCACGCGGCCGTGGTGGTAGGGGTCGGTGCGATACGTGCGGCGGGTCGGTCGCGGCACCGGCAGGGCTCGGATCGCACGGTTCAGCCAGGCCCGTTCGGCCGGGTCGAGCTGGGCCACGTCCCGGTGCCGGAGCTGCTCTGCAGCAGAGGCGAGCGTGGAGACCACGGAGGCTGCGTCGTCACCGGAGTCGCCTGGGCGCACCGCGGCCTGGTGACCGGACCGCTCCGGGTGAGCCTCCGCCGTCGGGACATGGGTGCCCTCGAACCATGCGGAGAACACCCGGTCATAACCGGGCAGGTCGGTCCCGCGGGTGACCAGCGTGGCGCGTCCGGCCCAGTACACATCGCTGCGCCGGCCCAGGTCGAGGTGCCCGACCGCGGCCACGAACGCCTGGGTGCGGTCGGTGGTCACCGGCAGGCCGGCCGCCCGCAGGGCGTTGCCGAAGCCCACCAGCAGGGCCTCTGGGGGGTGTGCTGCGTGCGACGGCGGAGCCTGGCTGGACATGTCATCCCGCCAAGATCTTCTCGAGGCTGGAGCGCACCCGGTCCAGGTCCTCCCGGTGCTTGCAGAGCGCACCGGTCGTGGCCGCTGCCGTGGCCAGGTCCAGCTCGCTCGCGCCGAGCTCCACCAGCGCCTGGGCCCAGTCCAGCGACTCGGCCACCCC
>DATGRZ010000156.1:0-2445 GCA_035303065.1 Ruania sp. | reverse complement strand
TGGCTGGAGCAGCTGCACCTGGTGTTCGAGCCGGTGGCGTTCCGGTGGGACGTGCGCGAGCAGTGGCACGACATGGTCACGCACATGGTCGACGCGCAGACCCCCGAGGGGCTGGTGCCGGACATCGCCCCCGAGCTGGTGGTCTTCGACTTCGACTGGGAGCCAGGCTTCCGGGACGACGTGAACTGGGGTGGGGCAATCTGGCACCTGCCGGCGCTGCTGTGGCGGCACTACGGCACCCTGGAGCCGGCGCGGGAGGCGTGGGATGCCGGGCTGCGCTACCTGGACTACCTCGAGGAGCAGGCCGGCGAGGGTCTGCTGGGCACCGGCCTCGGTGACTGGATCGCGCTGGACGAGAGCACCCCGCGGCCGCTGGTGGCCGGCTGGGGGCACGCCCGGGTGCTGGACAGTGCTGCTCTCGTGGCCGGCGCGCTCGGCCGCGAGCAGGACGAGCGCCGGATGCGCGGCCGGGCGGAAGAGGTCCGCGCGCTGATTGCGGCCACGTATGCCGAGGAGCTGGAGACCGGGTCGCAGGCCAGCGCTGCGCTGCTCGCTGACGCCGGTGTGCTCGATGCCGACGGCCGGTCCCGGGCGGTGGCGCGGCTGCTGGGACTGCTCGCCGACGGCGGCGACCAGCTGACCGTCGGGGAGATCGGGCTGCCCGCGCTGCTGCGCACCCTCGCGGCGGCCGAGGAGCACGAGCAGATCTACCGGTCCGTGGTCCAGACCAGCGGTCCGGGGTACGGGCAGATGCTCGCCGACGGCGCCACCTCGCTGTGCGAGCACTGGCCCGGCCTGCGTAGCCGCAGGTCGGCGAACCACTTCATGCTCGGTGGGATCGGCACGTGGTTCCTGCAGTCCGTGGCCGGGCTGGCGCAGGCTCCCGACGGCGTGGGCTGGCGGGGCGCGCTCGTCTCACCGCGCCCGCTGGCGTCCGTGCCGAGCGCGTCGGTGCGCTTCGACAGCCCGGCCGGGGCGTACGCCGTGGACTGGCAGCAGGACGGGGAGTCGCTACGTCTGGACGTGGCGGTCCCGGACGGGGCAACGGTGGAGTGCCTGCCGCCCCCTGAGCACACCGGCACCGTCCAGATGCTGGGTGCCGGCACCCACCAGATCACCTACCGCAGGAGGAGACGATGACTGTGCCCACAGAAGCTGTGCCCGCAGGCCTCGCGGCACGACTGACCACGCCGCACAAGGAACCGGAGCTGGTGCTCGCACCGAGCTTCCGGTCCGGCGACTTCTACTCCCACGGCGTGGACTGCCCGTTCGTGTTCCGCCACCAGGGCCGGCTCGGGATGACCGTGGTCGGCTGGGACGGCACCGGCTACCAGACCGGTCTGTCGTGGTTCGACGGGGTCTCGTGGTCGGCTCCGGAGCTGGTGTTCGGGCGGGACCCGGACTCGGCGCACCGCCGGTACAACGCCGCACTCACCTCGATCGCACGGGATCCGGACCTGCGCGGGGACGGCGAGCTGCTCTGCCTGGACGGCTGGTACTACGGCACCTATCACGCCTACCCGGCCGCGGGGTACGAGCAGGGGCCGGGCGTCGTCGGCATCGTGCGCAGCCGTCACCTGTACACCTGGGAGGAGCACGGCGCGCTGCTGCGGCCGGAGGAGGGCGCCCCCTGGGAGGCCGGTGGCCTGTACAAGTCCTGGCTCATGTACCACCAGGGCGAGTTCTGGTTGTTCTACAACGCCAAGGACGCCCGCCCGCAAGGGTGGCAGGAGCAGACCGGAGCGGCCAGGTCGGCCGACCTACAGTCCTGGCAGCGGCTGGGCGAAGAGCCGTTGGTGCGCAACGGTCCGACCGGGGCGATCGACGACCGGTTCGCCTCCGACCCGTGCGTGCTGCGCGACGGCGACACCTGGGTGATGTTCTACTTCGGGCTGTGCAGCGACGGCCGCGCCCGGGAGACGTTCGCCTGGTCGGAGGACCTGCGCACCTGGCACCGGTCCGAGCAGGTGCTGGTGGACGTCGGCCCGGAGGGGTCGATCGACTCCGCGTACGCGCACAAGCCGGCGGTGATCACCTCCGGCGGCCGGCTGGAGCACTACTACTGCGCGGTCGCACGGTTGGACGAACCGGTGCAGATCGGGAACTTCACCCAGCGGGAGCGCCGCGGGATCGCCCTGGCCCACTCCTGACGCCAGGCCCGCGTCGCCACTGTCACTACTCCCCGACCCCACCCACCACCGCCCACTCGCGGCGGGGGTGCGGTTGTGGTCGTCATTCCGGCGAAACGCGACCATAACCGCACCCCCGCGGGCGAGCCGGGTGGCCGGGGGGGCGGGTGGTGGGTAGGTGGGCGGGCCGCCGGGTGGGCGGCGACTGGGCCGAGGAGCTCAGCCGAGCGGTTCCCAGAGCAGCTGCACGTCCCAGCGGCCCAGCTCCAGCTGCGGCCGGCTGCCGCCGTCGGAATCGATCTGACCCTCCGGCCAG
>DATGRZ010000155.1:0-4658 GCA_035303065.1 Ruania sp. | reverse complement strand
GCTCGCCGCCCAGGCGCAGGTGCACCCGCAGATCATCGAGCGCAGCCTGGTGGAGCTGCACGAGTGGCAGTCGGCCAAGCACCGGGAGTGGGCCACCGGGTTCAACGAGTGGCGCGCCCGGAAGGGTCTCGACGGGCCGGGCGCCGGTCTGGAGTGGCCGCTGCACACGGTGGAAGAGGGCACACCGGCGGCCAAGACCGCCTGACCACGTTCGCGAACGCCCCTGCTGTGCGGCATCCCGGGCGCAGATCGCCGCGAATGCGAGCGTTCGCGGCATCATCGCGCGGCAGCCGAGTGGTCAGTTCTGGGTCACGGTCCAGAGCGCTTCGAGCGGGAGCGCGGTGAGGCGGTCGCCCACAGCATGCGTGCGGTCCCCGGTGTGCAGCACATAACCGCCGACGAAACGTTCCCCAAGACGGTCTCGCAGGACCGCAAGCCCGGCCGTGTCTTTCGACCGCACCGTTGCCGCCGCTTTCGTCTCGATGCCTACTACGCGGCCATCGGGAGCCTCCAGGATCAGGTCGACCTCCAGCCCGCGACTGTCCCGGTAGTGGTACATGGCAGCACGCTGCTCGCTCCATCCGAGCTGGCGGCGCACCTCCCCGGTCACGAAGCACTCCAACAACCCCCCGGTCGCCGGATGAGTCGGGCCCAGAGCCTCCGGCGTGAGCCCGAGGAGGCTTGACGCCAGACCGCTGTCGAGGGTGAAAAGCTTGGGCTGCTTCACCTCGCGGGAGGTCAAGTTGACCGACCACGCGGGTAGGACGTGCACGAGGAACAGCGTCTCGAGAAGCTTGACGTACGGGTCCAGGGTCCGTCGCGGAATCCCGGCATCGTTGGCTAACGCGGTCCACACCATCGTCGAACCGCTTCGTGCGGCGATCAGGCGAAGAAGCCGCGGCAGGTCGGCCAGACGCTGCAGGCCCGAGATGTCAACCGCGTCTCGGTTGACGATGCGGTTCACATAGGTCTGGTACCAGTCCGACCGACGCCGGACCGACTCCCGCGAGAGCGCCTCGGGATAGCCGCCGGCACAAGCGCGATCCAGGTAGTCGCGTCGTCGCAAGGTGCCCTGAACACGAACGGGGGTAGTCCGGCCGAACACCACATCGACGAACGACCCTGTCCGCGACTCCAGCTCGCCCTGGCTGAATGAGTGCAGCACCAGGCTCTCCGCCCGTCCCGCCAGCGACTCGTGCGTGGTGGCGAGATCAAGGAGGTTCGCCGAGCCGGTAACGAGGAATCGGCCGGGCCTCTTGTCACGGTCCACGGCGGCCTTGATTGCCACGATCAGTTCCGGAGCTCGTTGGATCTCGTCGATGACCAAGAGTCCATCCGGATTCTGCTCAACAAACCCAGTGGGATCGACGGCGGCGAAGTCGCGTGCCTCTGGATCGTCGAGGGTGACAAGGACCCCCGATTGGTCCGCCACGATGCCTTCGGCAAGCGTCGACTTCCCCACCTGCCGCGCACCCTGGATCACCACAATCCGGGTGTCCGCCAGCGCCTCTATCACTCGCGGAAGCAGGAGCCGTGCACGTGTCTCGGTGCTCACCACATGCCGACGAAACGGCGCATCTCGCCGTTTCGCCACCCCATGCTCGCCGTTTCACCAAGGCAGGCTCGCCGTTTCACCACCCGACGCTCGCCGTTCTACCAGCCCGCGAACGTCGTGTTGTGCGGCATCCCGGGCGCAGATCGCCGCGAACCCCAGCGTTCGCGACCCATGGGTGGGTCGGGCGGATGGGTGGAGCAGGGGGAAGGGTCAGCGGCTGCGGTAGTTCGGCGACTCGGCGACCATCTGCACGTCGTGCGGGTGAGACTCTTTCAGCCCGGCAGAGGTGATCCGCACGAACTGGCCGCGCTGCTGCAGCTGCGGCACGTTGCGCGCGCCCACGTAGAACATCGACTGGTGCAGACCGCCGGCGAGCTGGTGCACCACCTGGGCGAGCGGTCCGCGATAGGGCACCTGCCCCTCGATGCCCTCGGTGATGATCTCCTCGTCGGACAGATCACCCTGGAAGTAGCGGTCCTTGGAATAGGAGCGGCGGTCCCCGCGCGACTGCATCGCACCGAGCGAGGCCATCCCCCGATACCTCTTGTACTGCTTACCGCCCACGAACACCAGGTCCCCGGGCGACTCGTCGCAGCCGGCGAGCAGCCCGCCGAGCATCACCGAGTCCGCCCCGGCCACCAGCGCCTTGGCGATGTCCCCGGAGTGCTGCAGACCGCCGTCACCGATCACCGGCACCCCGGCCGGCTTGCAGGCCAGCGCCGCCTGGTAGATGGCCGTCACCTGAGGCACCCCCACCCCGGCGACCACCCGGGTGGTGCAGATCGAGCCGGGACCCACACCCACCTTGACTGCGTCCACCCCGGCGTCCACGAGCGCCTGCGCCCCGTCCCGGGTGGCGATGTTGCCGCCGATGATCTGCACGTGCTGGGTGCCTGGATCGTTCTTCAGCCGCCGCACCATGTCCAGCATCAGCTGGGCGTGCCCGTTGGCGGTGTCCACCACGAGCGCATCCACCCCGGCCTCCACCAGCGCGGTCACCCGGTCCCAGGCGTCGCCGAAGAACCCGACGGCCGCCCCGACCCGCAGCCGGCCCTCCTCGTCCTTGGTGGCCAGCGGGTACTGCTCGGACTTCACGAAGTCCTTCACGGTGATCAGGCCGCGCAGCACGCCGGCGGCGTCCACCAGCGGCAGCTTCTCCACCTTGTGCTTGCCCAACAGCTCGGCAGCCTCCTCGGTGGAGATGCCCACGTTGCCGGTGACCAGCGGCATCGGGGTCATCGCCTCACGCACGGAGGTGGTGGCGAAGTCGGCTACGGAGATGAACCGGATGTCCCGGTTGGTGATGATGCCCAGCAGCACTCCGCCGTCATCGACCACCGGAAGACCGGAGATCCGGTACTTCCCGCACAGCTCGTCCATCTCTTCGATGGTGGCCTCGGGCGAGATGGTCAGCGGGTTGGTGACCATCCCGGACTCGGACCGCTTGACCAGGTCCACCTGGTTCGCCTGGTCGGCGATCGGCAGGTTCCGGTGCAGGATGCCCAGGCCGCCCTGGCGGGCCATCGCGATAGCCAGCCGCGCCTCGGTGACCGTGTCCATCGCTGCCGAGATCAGCGGCACGGCCAGGGTCAGCTCCCGGGTCAACCGGGTGGAGGTGTCCACCTCGCTGGGGATGACGTCAGTCTCCCCGGGCAGCAGCAGCACATCGTCGTAGGTGAGCCCCACGAACGAGAACGGGTCACGGGAATGGGCGGCGGAGGAGGATACGGCGAACGGCTCGGTCACGTCTCGATGATAACCGCGTGACCTGAGCCAGACAGAAGTCAGCGGCGCAGTGCCCACCGCTCGAGGAGCACACTGTGGATCTCGTGCACCGCACCGGCCAACGTGCGGGCCCGGGGAAGGTGCGCGAGGCTCTCCGGCAGGTCGGCGGGCGAGACGATGAACGGCAGGCAGTCGGTGTCCTTGAGCGCCACGGCCACGGTCTCGGCGTGCGCGGGTGGGCCGAGCAGCACCACCAGCTGCACACCGGCGTGGGTGACGGTGGCGGCCAGGTCGATCTGCCGACCCCTGCGGGCCGGACGCAGCACCCGCACCCCGGTCCCGAGCAGCGCGAGCTCCGCGGCGAGCACGTGCGCGTCCAGGTGCCGGTCGGCGTCGGCGTGGATGAGCACCGAGTCCGCGTCGCTCCCCCGGTCGACGACGGTACGCACCACGGCCAGCAGGGCCGCGCCGAGCGCTGCGGCCGGGTCCCGTCCCGGCCGGTCACCGTGGTCTCGTGCCTCCACCAGGTCCATCGCCGGGCGCACCAGCGTCTGCCAGGCGGTGAGCACCTGGTCGTCCCCCACCGCACGGGCGATCATCCGACGCAGCCGGGCGTCGTCGGCCTCCACAGCGGCGGCCGCCAAGGACAGCGGGTCGAGCACCTCGTCGGCAACACCTGCGGCAGCCTCCCCCGGGAGCACCAGGTCCTCGTCGCCGGCGTCCAGTCCGCGAGCCAGCCGGGCAGCATCGGCCGGTGCCACCCCTTCGCGGGTGAGGCGGCGCATCGTCTCCAGCCGGGTGACGTCGTCAGCGTCGTAGCGCCGGTGCCGTCCGGCGGTGCGCGCGGAGGGACCCAGACCGTAGCGGCGCTCCCAGGTGCGCAGCGTGGAGGCAGCCACTCCGAGTCGTCCGGCGACCGCGGCCACAGTCAGCCGGATCCCGTCGTCCAGGCGCCGAGGAGAGGACTCGTCGCTGGATCGTGCCGCTGCCACGGATAGCTCCTCTCCAGGATCGTCATGGGCATCACAAGCAGACCGAGCACAGGCACCCGATCACCCTGCGCCGGCGGGACTGTCATGAGGTTACGGTGCGCACCGGTCCTGAACAACTTGACCTCCTGCCATGACCCATCTTCGCACGACTCTTGAACAAGTTCTGAATGAGTTGTAGGTTTGGCGACACGAGCACGAGATCAACGCCCGGTACATCGCACCTCGCGGTCAGCCGGACCGCTCGACGCAGAACTTGCGAGCACAACACAACGGTCCATCCGGTCGGCACAGAGGTATCCCTGCCGGCCGGCCGAACGATTGGAAGGTGGCATCGTGGCAGAGCTTTCAAGGCTTCCCGGCCCGATCATGGATCTGTGGGAGTGGCA
>DATGRZ010000154.1:0-3847 GCA_035303065.1 Ruania sp. | reverse complement strand
ACCGCGTAGAAGCAGCTCTCATCGCCATCCGCGCCAGACAAGTGTGAGACTTCTAGACTCGATATTCCCGCCTGAGCCGACCCGCTCTCAACCGCGGGGCGTAGACCGGGCCCGAGCCAACTGGGCGTCTCATTCACTGCGCACGTAGTCGGGACCGACCTCACGCATGTCGCCCCAGCGCTCGGCTGGCGCTGAACGATACCCGCTCTCGGCTTACGCCCCAGTGCCACAACCCCGACATGCGCTACCGCATGTCGATCACACCGGTGCCGATCTCGATCCGCTCGGTACGTGCACCGATCGCGGCCAGCAGCGGGAACGGGGAGCCGAGCTGACGGGCGAAGTGGTGCACCCGGAAGTAGGCACCGTCCGCGCCGAGCTCCTCGGCCGCCACCGCGAGCTCGATCGACTGCACCAGGGCGTCCCGGGCGGAGCGCACCATCGACTGCGGGTGGTCCGTCCAGTGCCCGAAGGACAGGAAGCCGATGTTCTTCACCTCTGCCTCAACGCTTCCCCCGGTGGCGTATTCCAGACCCGGGTGGAGGGCGCGGCAGCGACCGCCGTCCTCCTGCCGGGGGCCGGGACCGGCCGACGGAGATCCGCCACCGCGTGTTGGGGCGCTCCGGGCGTCGCCTGGTGAAACCGCTGGCGCCAGGTACGCTGAACCCAGTCCAGAGAGGGTGGTGCGATGCGCAGGGACGAGTCAGCACCGGACGAGGGCCACGGCTCCCGCCAGGCCCGGCCGGAGCCGCCAGAGTCGGGCCCACAGGAGCCAGGTCAGAGCGACGGTCCGGCTGCCGCGGGGCAGGACCGGACCGAGCCGGTTGCCGGTGCCGGCACCGACGACGTCACTGTCGGTACCGCTGCGGCGCTCGCCGCCGAGCAACGTGCCCGGGAGGAGGGCGAGGCGCAGGACGGCGAGGTGATCGCCGTCCTGGAGTCCGACCGGCAGCAGTCGCCGGTCACCCCCGCGGTGCGCGGGATGGCGGCCTGGTCCTGGCGGTTCCTGGTGATCGTGCTGGCGGTGGCTGTGGCGATCGTCGGGCTGATCCAGATCAAGACCGTCGTGGTGCCGATCCTCGTCGCCGCGCTGATCACCGCCCTGCTCATCCCGGTGGTGAACTGGTTGCAGCGGCACCGCGTCCCCAGGGCTGCCGGCGCAGGGCTCACGATGCTGGGTTCGATCCTCCTGCTCAGCGGGCTGCTCACCCTCGCAGGTGCCTCGATCGGCTCCGGTATCCAGGACCTCGCGGACACCGCCTGGCAAGGTTTCCAGGAGCTGCTCAGCTGGCTGTCCACCGGGCCGCTACAGCTCAGCCAGGAGGACATCGACACCTACGTGCAGCAGATCCAGCAGCAGCTGGAGTCGAATGCGGAGACGATCGCCGCCGGAGCGTTGTCCGTGGGCACCTCGGTGGGGCATGTGCTCGCCGGCGCGCTGATCACCCTGTTCTGCCTGTTCTTCTTCCTCAAGGACGGATCGGTGATCTGGCACTGGCTGGTCGGTCTGTTCCCGCTGCGGGCCAGGACCCGGGTGGACGTGGCCGGGCAGAAGGCCTGGATCAGCCTCGCCAGCTACGCCCGCACCCAGATCCTGGTGGCGTTCATCGATGGTCTGGGTATCGGCATCGGCGCCTGGTTGCTCGGTGTCCCGCTCGCGCTGCCCCTGGGTGTGCTGGTGTTCGTCGGATCGTTCATCCCGATCGTGGGTGCGGTGGTCACCGGGTCGGTGGCGGTGGCCGTGGCACTGGTGGACCAGGGCGTGTGGATCGCGGTGGCGATGCTCGGTGTGGTGCTGCTGGTGCAGCAGGCAGAGAGCCACCTGCTGCAACCGCTGCTGATGAGCCGTGCGCTGAAGCTGCACCCGGTGGCCGTGCTGCTCGCGGTGGCGACCGGCACCATCGTCGGCGGGATCGTGGGGGCCCTGTTCGCAGTGCCGGTGATCGCCGTAGCGAACACGGTGCTGCACTACCTCAACGGCGGGCAGGACCCGCACCGCGAGGTGCCCCGGTTGATCCAACGCGTGCGGGCGAGGCGCCCGTGAGTCTCACGATCGAGGCCGTGCAGGAGGCGGCCGAGGCGCTGCGCGGGGTGGTGCAGCGCACCCCGGTGCAGTACAGCCGCGCCCTCAGCGAGATCGCCGGGGCCGAGGTGTGGCTCAAGTGCGAGAACCTGCAGACCGGCGGATCGTTCAAGATCCGGGGCTCCTACACCCGGATGTCCCGGCTCAGCGCGGAGCAGCAGCGCGCCGGGGTGCTCGCCGCCAGCGCCGGCAACCACGCCCAGGGGGTGGCGCTGGCCGCCCGGATGCTCGGCATCTCGGCCACCATCTACATGCCCGAAGGGGCAGCCCTGCCCAAGCTCGCCGCCACCCGCGGCTACGGGGCGCAGGTGCGCATCCACGGTCGCACGGTGGACGAAGCGCTGCGCGAGGCCCGCGCCGAGGCCGAACGTACCGGACAGGTGGTGATCCACCCGTTCGACCACGAGGACATCGTGCTCGGTCAAGCCACACTCGCTCTCGAGCTGGCCGAGCAGGTGCCCACGGCACGCACAGTGCTGGTGCCCACCGGTGGCGGCGGCCTGCTCGCCGGCGTCGCCGCCGCGACGCACGCCACCCTCGGCCCGCACGTGCAGGTGGTCGGCGTGCAGGCCGAGGGTGCGGCCGCCTACCCGGCGTCGCTGGCCGCCGGGCACCCGATACCGCTGAACACCATGCACACGATGGCCGACGGGATCGCCATCGGCCGCCCCGGGCAGGTGCCGCTGCAGATCGTGCGCGAGCACGTGCAGCTGGTGGACACGGTCAGCGAGGAGGACCTCTCCCGGGCGCTGCTGGTGCTCACCGAACGCGCCAAGCTGGTGGTCGAGCCTTCCGGAGCAGCTGGGGTGGCCGAGCTGATGCGCCGCCCCGGTCGCTGGGACGGGCCCGTGGTCGCCATCCTCTCCGGCGGGAACGTGGACCCGCTGGTGCTGCTCAAGGTGCTCCGGCACGGGATGTCCGCAGCCGGCCGGTACCTGCAGTTCAAGGTCCGGGTGCCGGACACCCCGGGCAACCTGGCCGCGCTGCTGGCCCGCCTGGCCGACCTGGATGCCAACGTGCTGGAGATCGCCCACGCACGCACCGCCGTCGAGCTGGCCGTGGACGAGGTGGACATCGCGGTGCAGTGCGAGACCAAGGGGCCGGAGCACTGCTCGGAGGTGCTGAGCGCACTGGAGCAGGCCGGCTACTGCGTGCTGCCCGCCTGAAGCGGCGGATCGGCGCCCGCTGGAGGGGGTGCTGCCAGCAGACGGCGGTGCCCGCCAGATCGAGGATCGGGCGGGCACCGGGACGTGCGGAGGTCAGCTCTCGTAGGGTGTGGCCTTCAGGACCTTCGCCTTCAGCGACTTGCCGTTCGGAGTGGTGTACTCGGCCGTGTCGCCGACCTTCTTGTCCAGGATGGCGGCACCGAGCGGCGACCCGGAGGAGTAGACGTCCAGCTCCGTGTCCCCGGCGACCTCGCGGGAACCGAGCAGGAAGGTGATCTCCTCACCGGCCAGGGAGACGGTCACCACCATGCCGGGCTCCACGACTCCGTCGTCCGCCGGCGGCTCACCCACCTGGGCGTTGCGCAGCAGCTCGTCCAGCTGACGGATCCGGGCCTCCTGCTTGGCCTGCTCCTCGCGAGCCGCGTGGTAACCGCCGTTCTCCTTCAGGTCACCCTCCTCGCGGGCGGCCTCGATCTTGTCGGCGATGTCGGTCCGGCCCACACCGACGAGGTGGTCGTACTCGGCCTTCAGGCGGTCATAGGAATCCTGAGTGAGCCATGTGGTTTCGGACACGGGTCCTCCTTCGTTTCGTCATGCC
>DATGRZ010000153.1:0-7122 GCA_035303065.1 Ruania sp. | reverse complement strand
TTCTGGTAGCCCGGAGCGGAAGAACGCGTAGGTGGCCGCGTACCGGCTGGGCAGCTGGGCCGGGTGCATGTCCCAGCCCTGGTAGAAGCCGCGTCGCAGCGAGCGCATCACCAGCCGTCCGTGCAGCGCCCAGGCGGCGTCCACTGCTGCAGGTTCGCCGACCGGGAGCACGTTGGTGGAGCCGTCGGACAGGCGCACGCCGGTGCCGGCAGTGCTGACCTGCATCACCTGCTTGGCGAAGTCGGCGGCCGGGTGCTCCATCGACTGGTAGGCGGCAGCGATGCCCAGGGAGGCGCTGTAGTCGTAGGTGCCGTAGGGCATGCCGGTCACCCGGCCGCCACCAGCAGCGATCATCGGGCCGACCAGGGAGTACCCGTCCGGGCCGATGATCGCCTGCGGGGTCTCCACCTGGATCTCGAAACCGAGCCGTCCGACCGGCAGACCGAGGGCACCCTCCAGGGCCTCCAGGGCCAGGACCATCGCCTGCACCTGCTCCACAGTGGTCACCTTCGCCAGGGTGAGTACCAGGTGGTCCGGTAGCCCGTCGGTCGCCAGTGCGGTGACGAAGGACTCGAGGGTGCGCAGCCCGCGGGCCCGGGTGTCCGGCTCCAGGCACTTGAACCGGATGCCGAGGAATGGCGGCAGGGTGCCGGCGTCGCGGGCGGTACGGATCGCTCGGACCGCCGCGGTCACGGCAGCGTCCTCCGCCTCGTCCCCCTGGTCGCCGTACCCGTCCTCGAAGTCGATGCGCAGGTCCTCCACCGGCTCACGGCGCAGCTTGTCCAGGACCAGCGCACCGATCTGTTCCGCCTCGGTCACATCCTCGACGAGGTCGTGCACACCGAGCAGGTGGACAACTCCACCAGCCGCCTCGACTGCGGCGAGCGCCTCGGCGCCCCACCGGGTCGGCAGGTCGGCGTCGAACCGGTCAGCGGGCACGTACACCGAGTGCACCGGCTGGCGGGCGGCCCGTTCGCCGGGGTAGCGCGCGGCGGTGGCTGCGTCCGGGCCCGCCAGCAGCGCCTCGATCCGGTCCCGTACCCCGTCCAGCGCCGCCATCACTCCTCCCCCGTGCCCAGCGGCAGGGCACCGGTGAACGGCTCCGGCTCACCGGCCGCGGCTCGTTCGGCGTGCACCACGTCCACCACCGCGCGAGCCACCTCCTTGGCCACCTTCGGGTCGAACACGCTCGGGATGATGAACGAGGCATTCCGCTCGTGGTCGCTGACCGTACCGGCGATGGCCACCGCTGTGGTCCGTAGCACCTCGTCGTTGATCGAGCGCGCGCGAGCGTCCAGCAGCCCGCGGAACAGTCCCGGGAAGGCGAGCACGTTGTTGATCTGGTTCGGGTAGTCGCTGCGGCCGGTGGCCACGACGGCGGCATGCTGGGCAGCCTCCAGCGGATCCACCTCGGGGGTGGGGTTGGCCAGGGCGAAGACGATTCCGCCGTCGGCCATGGTGGCGACGTCCTCACCGGTGAGGATGTTCCCGGCGGAGACGCCGATGAACACGTCCGCTCCCTCCAGCCCTTCTCTGAGGGTGCCGGAGAAGCCCTCGGCGTTGGTGTTGTCGGCGATCCACTGCCGGTCGGGGTCGGTGTAGCCGTTCTCAGCGGTGATCGCGCCACGGCTGCCGAAGGCGACGATGTGCTGGGCGCCCTGACCCTGGAGCAGCCGGATGATCGCCGAGCCGGCAGCACCGACCCCGGAGATGACGATCTTCACCTCCTCCAGGGACTTGCCGACCACCTTCAGGGCATTGATCAGCGCAGCGAGCACCACGATCGCCGTGCCGTGCTGGTCGTCGTGGAACACCGGGATGTCCAGCTCCTCCCGCAGCCGGCGCTCGATCTCGAAGCAGCGGGGGGCGGAGATGTCCTCCAGGTTCACTCCGCCGTAGGCCGGGGCGATCGCCTTGACGATGCGGATGATCTCCTCGGTGTCGGTGGTGTCCAGCGGCACCGGCCAGGCATCGACACCGGCGAACTGCTTGAACAGGGCCGCCTTGCCCTCCATCACCGGGAGCGAGGCCTCCGGGCCGATGTCACCCAGGCCGAGGACTGCGGTGCCGTCGGTGACCACGGCGATGGTGTTCCGCTTCACGGTGAGTCGGCGGGCATCTTCCGGCCGCTCTGAGATCGCCAGGCACACGCGTGCCACACCCGGGGTGTAGGCGCGGGACAGGTCGTCGCGGTGCCGCAGGTTCACCTTGGGACGAACCTCAAGCTTTCCGCCCAGGTGGAGCAGGAAGGTGGCGTCGGAGACGTGCCGCACCACGACGCCGTCGAGCGCGTCCAGACGGTCCCGGACCTCCTGGACGTGCGCCTCGTCGCGGGCGTTGGCGGAGACGTCCACGACCATCTGGGTGTCGGTGGACTCCACCACGTCCACAGCGGTGACGGCCGCACCCGTGGCGCCGACGGCCGAGACGATATCAGTGGTGGTGCGCGGCCCCGTGGGCGCTCCGATCCGGAGTGTGATCGAGTAGCTGGGCCCGGGGATTGCTGCCATGGCGTGCATCCAATCTCTCAGAACGTCTCGTTATGTGGAGTATCGTTTCCGCTATCAGGAATAGTAGGTGATGGTAGTACGGGAACAGGCTGCTGGGAACCCTCCACGGCGGCGGGTCGGGCTGGAGACCGTAAGATCACCCCGGAGGAAAGGGAATTCCGTATGACAGACACCGAGCGCGAGGCCAAGCCACGATCGGGTGGGGTGCAGTCGGTCGACCGTGCCATCGACCTGCTCGAGCTGCTCGCCGATGCTGGCGGGGAGTCGACGTTGAGCGAGCTGGCCGGCAAGACCTCGCTGCCTCTGCCCACGATCCACCGGCTGATGCGCACCCTGCTCGCCCGCGGGTACGTGCGCCAGCTGCCCTCCCGGCGCTACACGCTGGGCCCGCGGCTGATCCGCTTGGGCGACTCGGCCGGTCGGCAGTTCGGTGCGGACGCTCGCCCCTTCCTCGCGCGCCTGGCCGGTGAGCTCGGGGAGAGTGCCAACCTGGCGATCATCGACCGGGACATGGCGGTCTACGTGGCCCAGGCCTCCTCCAGCCATTCGATGCGGATGTTCACCGAGGTGGGCCGGCGCGTGTTCACCCACTCCACCGGTGTGGGCAAGGCGATTCTCGCCCAGCTGCCCGATCCGGCGGTCGAGGACATCCTCACCCGGGCCGGCATGCCCCCGGCGACGTCGAAGACCATCGACACAGTGCCCGACCTGCTCACCGAGCTGGACCGGATCCGGGAGCGAGGTTACGCCGTCGACGACGGTGAGCAGGAGATCGGGGTGCGCTGTTTCGCCGTGCCTGTGCTCGGCGCACCGACCCCGACCGCACTGTCCATCTCCGGCCCCGACGCACGGGTGACCCCAGAGTTCGGCGAGCGCGCCGTACCGGTGCTGCAGGACATCGCCGGCGAGATCGCCGACCTGCTCCGCGCGGGCTGACCAGCCGGGCGGGCAGGCACGCACGCCACCAGCGCCCCGGCGGGCCTGTACCGTGACCACGTGCCTGCTCCGCTCGTCCGGGGCGCTCAGCGGGTGGACCCGTCTGCCCTGGCGATGACCTTCTCCACGTCCTCGTCGCAGGTGATCTCACCCGCCTCCACGGCCTCGGTCACCGCGATCGCCTGCTGCTTGGTCACGACCGGCACCTCCGCGCCGTCCGACCGGTGCAGCTTGCCGTCCTTGACGTAGTCACCCTCCTGCAGCCGCCGGAACTGCTTCTCGGTGATCACCCGGCCGGTGCCTGCAGCGAACACCGACGGGTTCTCCGGGGTACCGGCCCGCAGGTGGTTGAACAGCAGGTTCATCACCACCGCGAAGATCGCTGCCGAGGAGATACCCGAGCCGAAGATGATCTGCACAGCGGTGGGGAACTGGGCGTAGAAGTCCGGCAGCACCTCGGGCAGGATGCCCACGGCCACACCGACCGCGACGATGATCAGGTTCATGTTGCCGTCGTACTTCACACTGCCGAGGGTGCGGATGCCGGCAGCGGCAACGGACCCGAACAGCACGATGCCCGCACCACCGAGGACCGGCGGCGGAATCACCGCCACGACGCCGCCGACGACCGGCAGCAGACCCAGGACCACCAGGATCACCCCGGCGGCCACCACCACGAACCGGGACTTCACCCGGGTGATGGCCACCAGGCCGACGTTCTGGGCGAAGGCTGACTGGGTGAAGGAGTTGAACACCGGCGAGACTGCCGAGGAGAGCATGTCCGCGCGCAGCCCGGCGGCGATCCGCTTGGAGTCCACCTTCGTCTCCACGATCTCCCCGACGGCGAGGATGTCGGCGGTGGTCTCCACCATGGTCACCAGGATGACCACGAACATGGAGACGATCGCGCCGATCGCGAAGGTGGGCATACCGAAGAAGAACGGGGTGGGGAACGCTACGACACCAGCGTCGGCGATACCGGAGAAGTCGACCTTCCCGAACGGCAGGGCGACGATCGTGCCCACCACGATGCCGAGCAGGATGGACATCCGGGAGATCATCCCGACGCCCACCTTGGACAGGATCAGCACGATCGCCAGCGTGATCGCGGCCAGGACGATGTTGCTGATCGAACCGTACTCGGGGGTGCCGGCGATCCCGGCACCGCCCATCGCCCACTCGGCGGCCACCCGCATCAGGGACAGGCCGATGACCGTGATCACCGTGCCGGTGACCACCGGCGGGAAGAACCGGACGATCTTGGCGAAGAACGGGGCGACCACCAGGCCGATGAGCGAGGCGGCGATCACCGCACCGAACACCGCCTGCAGCTTCGCCTCCGGTGAGGCGTCGGCGAGGTCACCGGTACCCATGATCGCCAGCATCGTGGACACGCCGGCGAACGAGACCCCCTGCACCAGCGGCAGCTGGGACCCGAAGAACGGCACTCCCCAGGACTGCAGCATGGTGGCCAGACCACCGATGAACAGGCTGGCTGCCACGAGCAGCGCGATGTGCACCGCGTCCAGACCGGCCGCCTGGCCGATGATGAGCGGCACAGCGATGATGCCGCCGTACATGGTGAGCACGTGCTGCAGGCCGTAGGCGAAGCTTGCCCCGACGGACAGGCGTTCATCCTCGGGCCGCTGCCCCTTGGCGACGTCGACTGCGGTCGTCATGATCTCTCCTTTGAGCAATGGTGGGTGGTCGTGCCGCGTTCCCCCGTACCGGGTCACGACCGGTCGATGATCAGGTGAACGAAGGGATGGTGTTCCAGGCCAGCGGGCTCGGCGTGGTGCCCTTGCGGACGACCTCGCTGGTGATGTCGCCGAACGGCCGGTCGGCCGCGTAGAAGACGACGTTCGGGTTGTCCTGGCCGAACGGCTCCAGGTCGACCACGAAGTGGTGGTTGTTCGGGCACTGCATCCGGACGGTGTTGATCTCCGGGTGGGTGTCGATGATCCGTGCGCTGATCGCCCACATGGTGTTCTGCAGCGCCATCGAGAACCGCTCGGCGAACTCGCTGAGGATGATGTGCCGGACGGAGGCGAAGATGCCGTCCCAGTCGGCCTCGAGCGTGTTGTACTCCAGCCAGGCGGACACATCGGTGGACATGATCCGGTCGGTGGTCTCGGCCAGGGTGGTGTACTTGCCCTTCGGGTAGCCCACGAACGCCGAGCCGGAGGACTTCAGCACGGTCAGGCCCTTGAGCCCGGCGACGACCGTGAAGTCCTCGCCGTCGGCCTGGACGACGGCATACCGCTCCTCCTTTCCCTGGCGGACGAAGGAGAAGTCGTGCGGGCCGTGGTCCCCGACGATCCGGTCCCACTCGACCTTCATCACCTCCCAGCGGCCACCGGTGACGATCTCCGGCCACTCGGAGAACATGAACCGGCCGAACTTCAGCGCGAACTCCTCCGGAGTGCCGACGCCGTCGCGGGCCAGGGAGAAGGTGAGGTTCTTCTGCGTGTCGGTGGGCACGCAGGTGGCGTTGTCGCCGTGGGTGTAGATGCGGTCCAGGTCGCCCCGGATCGCCGAGGAGACGGTGTAGTCGCTGATGTGGTGCACCGCGCCCTCGCGCTCGACGCGGACGAGGTGGACCTCGCCCTTGCCGTGCGAGGCGCCGTTCATCTGCGCGTTCTCGCTGGTGAGCTCTCGGGGGGTGGTGTCGACAGTAGTGCTCATCTCAGTGCTTCCTTTCAGCTTCCGCGATAGGTGGAGTAGGCGAACGGACTCAGCAGCACGGGCACGTGGTAGTGCTGCTGACCGACGTCGACGGCGAAGGTCACCGTGATCTCCGGATAGAACGTGGGCGTGCCGGTCGCCGCGAAGTAGTCCGCGACGGCGAAGGTGAGCCGGTAGGTGCCCGTCTCGAGCCGGTCCGGGCCGAGCTCACCGATCCGGCCGTCATCGTTGGTCGTACCACTGGCGATCTCGGTCCAGCCGGCGCCGTCCCGGCGCTCGAGCAGGACGTCGATGCCCGCGGCCGGACGGCCCGCAGAAGCGTCCAGCACGTGCGTGGTCAGGTGGGAGGTCATCAGCTCAGGGCTCCTCTCAGCCGGAGCGCAGCGATCTCGCGCAGCTGCTCCGCCGCGATCCGGCGTTCGTCGTCTGGGGTGTTGGTCAGTCGCTGCTGCAGCTGCTGCAAGATCTCCTCCGCGCTGCGGCCGGCTGCGCGGATGAGGAAGACATGGCCGAACTTGGCCTCGTAGGCGGCGTTGCCCTCCGCGAGGCGTGCCTGGGTGCCGGGATCGGTGCCGACACCGGACTGCTCCTGGCGGGACATCTGCGCGTCGGTCTCCTGGCCGCGGGCCTGCTCGCCGATCCGCGGATGCCGGGCCAGTGCGGAGTCGACCTCGTCGTCGGTCCACGGCTGGGCCAGGGTGAGGGCCGCCTCGGCCACCTCGTCCACACTGGCGTACGGCCGACCCGCGACCACTGCGTCGACCCAGCGGTCGACGTGCGCACAGGACCGGACCAGCTCCCTGGCCTCATCGGGTGCTGCGGTGTTGAAGTCGTTCAGCTCCATTGCCGTTTCCCTCATGTTCACGGACGTCGGATGGACGTCCGAACTCGTGATGAATTCTTCCGTCCACCTGAACGTGCTACACCGGGATGGCTTCCTCGGAGAGTTTCCGTCAAGTGGAAACAAACTTCTATGATTTGAACATTAGGG
>DATGRZ010000152.1:0-3480 GCA_035303065.1 Ruania sp. | reverse complement strand
CAGGTTGATCGTGTTCATCTCCACAGTGCTCACCTCCTCATCACTCATCGAACCGCTGGTGCTGGCTAGGCACGGCTCGTACCGAACAGGAACGTCACCTACCTTATG
Source organism: Ruania sp. (assembly GCA_035303065.1). Classification (GTDB taxonomy): domain Bacteria; phylum Actinomycetota; class Actinomycetes; order Actinomycetales; family Beutenbergiaceae; genus Ruania. The sequence goes on along the minus strand of DATGRZ010000152.1, from coordinate 3,372 downwards.
GGCGGACGCTGCGGATACCCAAGTCTTTTTCCGGATTATTTTTGAGATTCTTCCGGTGGCGTCACTTTTCGTCGTGATACCGCGGAAAACTCGTGTCGTCGACGGCGGTCGTCGGGCCGGTCTGTCGGCGCATCTCGGTCCATCGCGGCACAGTGGGCCGCCACTCAGCCAGCCGGTGCGACCGGATCCTCCCCACGCACCACAGCGAGGATCTGCGCGCCGTAGGCCTCCAGCTTGGTCGGGCCGATGCCGCGCAGCAGCGCGAGCTGACGCAGCTGGGTGGGCTGGGCTGCGGCGATCGCGACCAGGGTGGAGTCGTGCAGCACGGTGAACGCCGGCTTGTCGATCTCCTGGGCGGTGGCCGCCCGCCACGCGCGCAACCGCTCGAAGACCTCCGGGTCGGCGTCGTTCTCGGTGAGCGCAGTGGCCAGAGCGTCGGCCCGCCCGGCGCGGGACCGGCGGCGCTGCGGGGTCGGCGTGTGCTCCACCGGCCAGAGACCGTCCAGGAACCGGGAGTGCCGGCGGCTGCCGCGCCCACCGACGTTCCGGGCGCGGGCGTAGGACAGCTGCAGGTGCTCCCGGGCACGGGTGATGCCCACGTACAGCAGCCGGCGTTCCTCGGCGATGGCCTCGTCAGTCTCCGCCATCGAGATCGGCAGCAGGCCGTCGCTCACCCCGACCAGGAACACCGCATCCCACTCCAGGCCCTTGGCGGCGTGCAGGGAGGCGAGAGTGACGCCGTCGACCGTGGGCGCGTGCTGGGCGGAGGCGCGCTCGAGGAGCTCGGCAACCAGGTCCGGCAGCTGCGCCCCACGGCTGGCGTGCAGGTCGTCGGCGAGCTGCACCAGCGCGTTCAGCGACTCCCACCGTTCCCGCACCGCCCCGCGGGCCGCGGGTGGCTCCGGTGCCCAGCCGGCGCCGGTGAGCACGTCCCGCACGGCGTCTGGCAGGGGTACGTCAGCCTGGCTGCGGGCGGCGCCGCGGAGCAGCACCACAGCGTCCTTGACCTCCTTGCGGGAGAAGAACCGCTCCCCGCCGCGCACCAGGTAGCCGATGCCTGCGGCGCTGAGTGCCTGCTCGAACCCTTCGGACTGGGCGTTGGTGCGGTACAGCACGGCGATCTCGCTGGCCGGTACGCCACTGTCGATCAGCCGCCGGGCCTGGGCCGCCACCCCGGTGGCTTCGGCCTGGTCGTCGTCGTAGGCGGTATAGCCGGCCGCCGGCCCGGGAGCACGTTGTGCCTGCAGCTCCACTGTGGAGGGTGAGCGGTGCCGGCCCGCACGGGAGAGCACGGCGTTGGCCAGGGAGACCACCTGCGGGGTGGACCGGTAGTCGCGCACCAGGCGGATCACCGGCGCCTCCGGGTAGCTGCGGGAGAAGGTGGTCAGGTAGCGGGAGGTGGCGCCGGTGAAGGAGTAGATGGTCTGGGCGGCATCGCCCACCACGCACAGCTCCTTGCGGTCCCCCAGCCACAGGGACAGCAGCCGGTGCTGCAGCGGGGAGACGTCCTGGAACTCGTCCACCACGAAGTGCCGGTACTGGCGGCGGACGGTGTCGGCCACGTCGTCGCGTTCGGCGAGGATACCGACCATCAGCAGCAGCACGTCCTCGAAGTCGATCACGTGCCGGTCGGTCTTGACGTCCTCGTAGACCGACAGCAACCGGGAGATCGTGGTGGCGTCGAACCCGGCCACCCCCTCCCGGCCGGAACGGGTGGAGGCGCGGGGGTAGTCGTCCGGGGTGATGAGGGAGACCTTGGCCCACTCCACCTCGGCGGCCAGGTCCCGGATCGCCAGCCGGTCCACGGACATGCCGAGCCGGCCGGCGGCCTCACCGATCAGCGGCGCCTTGTGCTCCATGATCCGGGGCACGCTGCCGCCGATGGTGGTCGGCCAGAAGTAGGACAGCTGGCGCAGTGCCGCAGCGTGGAAGGTGCGCGCCTGCACCCCGCCCACACCCAGGTCGCGCAGCCGGGAGCGCATCTCCCCGGCGGCGCGGGCGGTGAAGGTGACTGCGAGCACAGTGGTCGGGTTGTACACCCCGGCGGCCACCCCGTGGGCGATCCGATAGGTGATCGCCCGGGTCTTGCCGGTGCCGGCGCCGGCGAGCACGCACACCGGTCCGGTGAGCTGTTCGGCCACAGCGCGCTGGTCGGTGTCGAGTGCGGCCAGGAGGGCATCGGCGTCGGGCGGTGCTGGGGTGGTCATCACTGTCGATTCTCGCAGGGACCGCCGACACTGCGGGCTGGGCTGTGCACAGGGCACTGCTCCGCGGCGCCGCACCCGCCCCCAGCACAGCGCCGCACGCGCCATGCTCCGCGGTGCCCTGCACCGTGGGCCGCTGTGCGCGCCGCGGAATACCCTGCCCACGGCGGTCGTTGGCGCAGAGAGACCGCAGCGGGGCCACCGCTCGCGCCAGATCTACAAGCCCTTGTGTTCGGAGGACACCTGTGAGCAGCACCACCGCACCCGAGCCCGGCAGCGTCGTGATGTACAGCACCACCTGGTGCGGGTACTGCCGGCGGTTGAAGACCCAGCTCAGGAGTGCCGAGATCCCGTTCACCGAGGTGAACATCGAGGAGGCCCCGGAGGCGGCGGCGTTCGTGGAGCAGGTCAACGGCGGCGACCAGACGGTGCCCACGCTGCTGTTCCCGGACGGGTCGTCGGCCACCAACCCCTCGCTCGCGCAGGTGCAGGAGCGGCTCGCCGGCTGACCGGCGCCATCCTGCTGGTGTGGAACGTTGCTGGTGCCAGCGCCCCAGCAACCTTCCACGCCAGCTGCCGGGAGCCCGGTCAGCGCGGCAGCGGCCGGCCGAACCAGTCCTCGATCAGCGCCCGCGCCACCGACGTCGGCCGGGGCGGGCGGATGCTGCCCTCGGCCCACGATCGGGCGATCTGCTCCCGGTCGACGAACCGGGCGTCGACCACCTCCTCGCCGTCCGGCACCGGGTGGCGGTCGGTGGTGCGGCCGGTGAAGGCGCACATCAGCGAGGCGGGGAACGGCCACGGCTGGCTGGCGCCGTAGCGCACCTGGTCCACCCGTACCCGAGTCTCCTCGAGCACCTCACGGCGCACCGCCGACTCCAGCGACTCCCCTGGTTCGACGAACCCGGCGGGCACCGAGTACTGGTTCGCCGGCCAGTGCGCGGAGCGGGCGAGCAGCAGCCGGTCCTCGGGGTCGGTGATCGCCATGATCACCGCCGGGTCGGTCCGGGGGAAGTGCTGGGAGCGGTCCACCGGGCAGCGGCGCACCCACCCGGCAGCCTCCACGGCGGTGACGGCACCGCACCGGGGGCAGTGCGTGTGCCCACGGTGCCAGTTCGCCAGCGCGAGCGCCTCGGTGGCCAGCCCGGCGTCCACCTCACCGAGCAGC
>DATGRZ010000151.1:0-5329 GCA_035303065.1 Ruania sp. | reverse complement strand
AGCAGCGTGTACCCGCCCATCGACAGGCCGGCGACCACCGCCCGCGTCACGCCGGCGGCGGCGAGCGTGCCGGCGACGGCGTCGGCGTACTCCTCCAGCCCACCCTCGAGCGGCGGGGAGGCACCGAAGCCGGGAGCGTCGATGGTGAGCACCGGAACCCCAGGCATCGCCGAGATGGTCAGCGCCCACATCCGTGCGTCCAGCGGGAAGGCGTGCAGCAGGACCAGCGGCGGGACACCGTCGTCCACCTCGGGGCCGTACCGGTACCAGGCGAGCGTGCTCACGACTGCCTCCTCCGTCCTGGGCGTCCGGGTCGAGCCTACCCATCGGCGCACCGGCACTGCAGCACCTCTGGTCCGGCGAACCTGTGGCGGAGCCTGGCCAACGATGGTGGGATGGGCTCACGCAGCACCGCCGTGGCAGTCCCAGCGCGCAAGGAGACGCCTGTGGGAGACGAGATCAACACCCAGACCTTCAGCCGGGAACAACGGCTGCGCTACCGGGAGAAGGTGCGCCGGTGCCTGGACGTGTTCTCCGAGATGCTCGCCCACCACCACTTCGACTCCCTCCCGGCACTGACCGGTCTGGAGATCGAGCTGAACTTGGTGGACTCGGCGATGCAGCCGTCGATGAAGAACGCGCAGGTGCTCTCCGAGATCGCTGATCCGGCGTTCCAGACCGAGCTGGCGCGGTACAACATCGAGCTGAACGTGCCGCCGCAACCGCTTCCCGGAGAAGCCGTGCTGGACCTGGAGCGCGACCTGCGCGCGGCGCTGAACCATGCCGACGACCGGGCGAAGCCGCACGACGCACAGATCGCGATGATCGGCATCCTGCCCACGCTGCGGCCCGAGCACCTGTCCGGGGACTGGATGAGCCCGAACCCGCGGTACCAGGCGCTGGAAGACGCGGTGTTCGCGGCGCGGCGGGAGGACATCGAGCTGGACATCTCCGGACCGGAACCGCTGCGGATGCTCACCGCCACCATCGCCCCGGAGTCGGCGTGCACCTCGGTGCAGCTGCACCTGCAGGTCTCCCCCAGCGAGTTCGCCCCGCACTGGAACGCCGCGCAGATCCTCGCCGGTCCGCAGCTCGCGCTCGGGGCGAACTCCCCGTTCCTGTTCGGCAAGCAGCTCTGGGCGGAGACCCGCACCGAGCTGTTCCTGCAGGCCACCGACACCCGCTCCCCCGAGCTGCGTAACCAGGGGGTGCGCCCGCCGGTGTACTTCGGCGAGTCGTGGATCACCTCGATCTTCGACCTGTTCGAGGAGAACGTGCGCTACTTCCCCGCACTGCTGCCGGAGACCACCGACGAGGACCCGGAGGCCGAGCTGGCGGCCGGGCGCACGCCACGGCTGCAGGAGCTGCGGCTGCACAACGGCACGGTGTACCGGTGGAACCGGCCGGTCTACGACGTGGTGGACGGCAAACCACACCTGCGGGTGGAGAACCGGGTGCTACCGGCTGGCCCGACGGTCAGCGACATCCTCGCCAACGCCGCCTTCTACTACGGGGCGATGGAGATGCTCGCTCACGAGGACCGGCCGATGTGGTCGCGGATGAGCTTCTCCGCGGCCGAGGCGAACTTCACCGCCGGGGCCCGGGACGGGGTGGAGGCCATGATGTACTGGCCCGGCTACGGCCAGGTCGGCTGGGACGAGCTGGTGCTGCGGCACCTGCTGCCGCTGGCCGCCGAGGGGCTGGCCCGGCGCAAGGTGGCCAGTACGGTGATCGACCGTTTCCTGGGGATCATCGAGGCCCGGTGCAAGCTGCGCCGGAACGGGGCCTGGTGGCAGACCGAGACCGTGGCAGCCCTCGAGGCCAAGGGCATGGACCGGGAGCAGGCGCTGACCGAGATGCTGCGGCGGTACATGGACGGGATGCACTCCAACGAGCCCGTGCACACCTGGCAGGTACCTACCTGAGCGTGCCGGCAGCGGCGGGGCCGAGACCTGCCTGAGCGGCCGGGGGCTGACCGACGTCAGCGTAGGACTGCTCGCCATGGTCCGGGACCGGGTGCATCTCCCCAGTAGCACCCGGGGGCTGTTGTTCCTGCGCCGGGAAGCCAGCCTGATCGTTGACACGCTGCTCAGCCGATCTCGCGATCGAGTCCATGTGCGCGGTCATGAACGCAACCGTTCCGCGAGCATCGCCTTGCCCGCTTCGGCACCTTTCTGGCTCTCCGCGCGCGCTCGGCGGAAGAACATCGCGAGCTCGTCGTCACCGGCGTTCTGCGCATCGTCGATGTACTGACTGAGCCGCAGCGCGTTGTTCAGGCAGGCCTCGGTGAACCAGATGATGTTGTAGTCCTTGTCCGCGGTACCGGTCACCTGACCGGTCTCTTCGTTGCCCGTGTGGCCCGTCATGGTTCCTCCTGTCGTCCGGGAGTACCCCTCTCCTTACCCACGCAGCGCCAGAACAAACCCCATTTTTAGACTCTGCGGCGACGGGTACAGCCCTTGGTATGAAAGCTGAACGAATCGCTGACCTGTACACACACTCCGGACCATTCGCCACTGTGTTCCTGGACATCAGCAAGGACACCGAGTCCGGTGCGCACGAGCTGGACGTCCGGATCAAGAACGCCACCGGGGCACTCCTGTCCGCCGGTGCGACGGCCCAGGTGGTGGCAGTGGTCGCCGAGCGCCTGGCGGACACCGTCGACGTACCCGCACCGGCCGGCCGGGTGGTGGTGGCTACTGAGCGGGGCGTGCTGCTGGACGATGTCGTGCACACAGAAGTGTCGGCCACGACGGCGGCGTGGGAGGCGCTCCCGGACCTGGCCGCCTGGATCGAGTGTGCCGACCGTGCCGTCCCGCACGTTCTAGCGCTCGTCGATCACGAAGGCGGACAGATCGCCACCGGAACCGAACGTCGGGGTGAACCGACCGCTGTCGGTCAGGAGGACCCGCACGAGCAGAAAGTGCGCGGAGGCGGGTTGGCGCACCGTCGGATGCAGCAGACCGCGGAGAACGTGTGGCAGGAGAACGCTCGCGAGGTGGCCGAGGAGATCCGTTCGTCTCTGCGGCCCGGTCTAGCACTGGTGGTGCTCGCCGGCGATCCGGCCTCGCGGGCACAGGTGCGAGAGGAGCTGGGTGAGCTCGACGACGTTCAGATCGTCGAGCTGGAGCACAGTGGCCGCGCCAGCGACGGCGGTGACGATACGCTCCGGGCGGCAGTCGCCGAGGTGATCGAGGAGCATGCCGCTGCTGCCGAGCAGGCGCTCAGCAGCGAGCTGGACGAACGGCTCGGGCAGGGCCGAGGCGTCGCAACCGGAGTCCGGGACATCGCTGAGGCGTTCGTGCAGGGCCAGGTCGGCACTGTGCTGATCGACGCCGAGGCTGCCGCTGCGGAGCCGCTCGTGCCGGACGACCACCCGGGACTGGAGCTGTCCGCTGCCACGGAGATGGACGCCGTTCGCGGCGACCTGGCCCTGATAGCCGCTGCAGCTGTCACCGGTGCAGAAACCACGATCGTCCCAGCACCCATGGTGCGCGGAGCATCGGCCGCAGCCCTGCTCCGCTGGTCAGAGACCGGATGAGGGCCCCGCGGTGCTCGACCGGGCCTCCCGGTTGCCCCAGACCCCGGCCCAGACGTCCACGGCAGCTCAGCGCCGGGGGCCGCGCCGGTCGCGGGCGCGCCAGCAGGAGCTGTGCCAGTGCCGCCGGTCGGCGAGCGCGGCGTCCGCGCCGAACAGGTGCTCCTCGCTCCAGGCGACCACGTGCGCCACCCCGGGCGAGATGGTCTGCTGGCAGCCTGGGCAGGTGTAGCTCTTCGCCGAACCAGCCACGTTCCGCACGTTCCAGCGCAGCCCGTCGGCGCCGGACTCGCGCCGGGCGCCACCGCGCAGCACAGCGTCGACGTCGAGCTCCGGGTGGGGCTCGCCGTAGGGACGCTTGCGGGACCGACGGGCCATCAGGCCATTATGCGTGGCTGTTGCTAGCCCTCCGCGACGGCCGACGCCGGCGCGACCGAGCCCTGGTCAGCAGCCGCTGGCGGCAGCCCGCCGGCCGCGACCACCTGGGCATACCAGCGGGCGGAGTCCTTGAGCACCCGCTCCTGGGTGTCGTAGTCCACGTACACCACGCCGAACCGGCGGTCGTAGCCGAACGCCCACTCGAAGTTGTCGAACAGGGACCAGACGAAGTAGCCGCGCACGTCCGCACCGGCCGCACGCGCCTCGGCGAGCGCCTCCAGGTGGCGGCGGACGTAGTCGATCCGCTCCGCATCGTGCACCGCCCCGTCCGCTGAGCGCACGTCCTCGAAGGCCGCGCCGTTCTCGGTGACCATCAGCGGCAGCTGGTACTCGGTGTGCAGGCGCAGCAGCAGCTCGGTCAACCCGCTCGGGTCGATGTTCCACCCCATCGCGGTGTGCGGGCCCGGCTCGGGCAGGAACTCCACGTCCTCGGCGCCCACCCACGGGCTGTGCGCGGAGTCGCCGTGCTGGGTGGAGGCCGGCAGCGGGTCCTCCGGTCGCGGCGCCCGAGCCCGGGACGTGCAGTAGTAGTTCACCCCGAGCAGGTCCACGCGCTGGCCGATCAGCGCCTCGTCCCCGGGCTGCACGAAGGAGAAGTCGCTCAGGTGCGCCACGTCCGCCAGCAGGTCGGCCGGGTAGGCCCCGCGCAGCATCGGGTCCAGGAAGATCCGGTTGCCCACGGCGTCCAGGCGGCGCACCGCGTCCCGGTCGGCCGCCGAGTCCGGGTCGGCCGGCCGGTGCACGTGCGTGTTCAGCGTGACCCCGACCTGTGCTGCCTCACCCAGCTCCGCGCGGATCGCAGCCACGGCCAGCCCGTGCGCCAGGTTCAGGTGGTGGGCGGCGCGCAGCGCGGCCACCGGGTCGGTCCGGCCAGGCGCATGCACCCCGGAGGCGTAGCCGAGGAAGGCTGAGCACCACGGCTCGTTCAGCGTGGTCCACAGCTGGACCCGGTCACCCAGGGCGCGGGCCATCGCCCGGGCGTAGTCGGCGAACGCGAACGCCGTCTCCCGCACGGTCCAGCCACCGGCCCGCTCCAGCTCGTCGGGCAGGTCCCAGTGGTAGAGGGTGACCACCGGCCGGATACCGCGCTCGATCAGCCCGTCCACCAGGTCGGAGTAGAACGCCACCCCTTCTGCGTTCAGCTCCCCGGTGCCACCGGGCTGCACCCGCGGCCAGGAGAGGGACAGCCGGTAGGCACCCAGGCCGAGGCCGGCCATCAGGTCCAGGTCCTCGCGCCACCGGTGGTAGTGGTCGATCGCCACGTCCCCGGTGTCCCCGTTCAGCGTGCGGCCCGGGGTGTGGGAGAAGGTGTCCCAGATCGACGGGCCACGCCCGCCCTCTCGCGCTGCGCCC
>DATGRZ010000150.1:0-6269 GCA_035303065.1 Ruania sp. | reverse complement strand
TCATGATCCCCGGGCAGATGCTGCTGGTGCCGTTGTTCATCGTCTACTTCAACCTGGGGCTGACCGAGACGATCTGGCCGCTGGTGCTCACGTATGTGGCGATGGGGTTGCCGATGACGGTATTCATGATGGCCGCCTACTTCCGCGCGGTCCCGCGGGAGGTGTTCGAGGCAGCCACCATCGACGGCGCCGGGATGATCCGTTCGTTCTTCTGGGTGGGGGTGCCGATGATCTCCAACGCCATCCTGACCATCGGCCTGGTGCAGTTCTTCTCCATCTGGAACGACCTCCTGGTGGCCCTGACGTTCGTGACCAACCGCGACCTCGCCACGATCCAGGTGGGTTTGCTGAACTTCAGCGGGGAATACGGTTCCCTGGAGTACGGCCCGCTGTTCGCGGCCATCTCGCTGAACGTGTTCGGGACACTGATCGTGTTCCTGTTCTTCAGCCAGAAGATCATGAAGGGACTGGCTTCCGGTGCAGTCAAGGGTTGAGGCGCTGCTCGCCCCCTCCACAGTCACGTTGGGCACCTCCGGTCTGGGAGACCGTGCGGGGGCCGTCGCCACGGCGCGGGCGCTGCTGACCTCCCAGCACCGGCTGATCGACACCTCCAACGCCTACGACGAGGGACGCAGCGAGCAGGTGATCGGGCGAGCGATCGCCGACCTCGGTGGCCTGCCGGACGGTGTCCAGGTGATCTCCAAGGCGGATCGCGACCTGGCCACCGGCGTCTTCGACCGGGACCGCGTGCTGCGCTCCTTCGAAGAGTCCACCTCCCGCCTCGGCCTGGACACCCTGCCGCTCTACCAGCTGCACGACCCGTACACGATCACGTTCGAGGAGGCCATGGCCCCCGGGGGCGCCGTCCAGGGTCTGGTCGAGCTGCGCGAGCAAGGTGCCGTCGGTGCGATCGGCGTGGCCGCAGGACCCTCGAGCCTGATCCGGCAGTACGTGGAGACCGACGCCTTCGACGCAGTGCTCAGCCACAACCGGTACACGCTGGTGGACTCCTCCGCAGCCGACCTGTTCGAGGCGGCCCGCCAGCGGAACATGGTGGTCTTCAACGCGGCGCCCTACGGCGGCGGCCTGCTCGCCGCCGCAGACCGGGCCGGAGCGGACGCCAGCTACGCCTACCGGCCGGCACCGGAGGATCTGCTCGACTGGGTGCACCGGGCCAGCGAGATCTGCTCCCGGCACGGCGTGCCCCTGGCCGCCGTGGCGCTCGCGTTCTCCACCCAGGCGGACGCCGTCTCCTCCACTGTGGTGGGCGCTCGTTCCCCGGCCCGCCTCGCCGAGCTGGACGCGTTGCTCACCACCGAGGTGCCCGCCCAGGTGTGGCCGGAGCTGGAGGACCTCGGCCCTGCCCCGACACCGTTGACCGACTGACCCCGAACGACGATTGGATCCGAGCTCATTGCAGTACTACGACGACCCGGTACCCGGAGCCGGTCGCCGGCGGCCACGCGCAGACTTCCGCTCTGACGCCAACCGGCTGAGCCTGAACGGGGACTGGGCGTTCGAGCTGTCCCCGACCGCTGCCGGCACTGGGCCCCAGCTCCCCGATCCCGACCTGGACGACTCCTCCTGGGGCCGGATCGACGTCCCGTCGCACTGGGTGCTGCGCGGCCACGACGTGCCCCGGTACACCAACACCGCCTTCCCGTTCCCGATCGATCCGCCCTATGCGCCCGCGGAGAACCCCACCGGCGACTACCGGCGGACCTTCGACCTCCCCGCAGGGTGGCGCACCACCGGCAGCGTGCTGCGCTTCCAGGGGGTGGACTCCTGTGCTCAGGTGTGGCTGAACGGCACTGAGCTCGGTCACTCCAAAGGCAGCCGGCTGCCGTTCGAGCTGGACGTGGGCGACGTGCTCCGGCAGAGCGGCAACGTGCTCTGCGTGCGGGTGCACCGGTGGTCCTCCGGAAGCTACCTGGAGGACCAGGACATGTGGTGGCTGCCCGGCATCTTCCGGGACGTGGAGCTGCTGGAGCGGCCGGAGGGCGCGCTCGACGACCTGTTCGTGCACGCCGACTACGACCACCACACCGGCGCCGGCACCCTCCGGGTGGAGACCACCGGCCCGGGCGGTGCTGCGCTGCAGGGCCGGGTAACCATCCCGGAGCTGGACCTGGTCGACGTGCCCACCGGCACCGAGCACCACATCGAGACCGTGCAGCCGTGGAGCGCTGAGGTGCCCCGCCTCTACCGGGGCACCGTGCAGGTCGGGCAGGAGACGGTCGACCTGGCCGTCGGCTTCCGCACCGTCAGCGTGGCCGACGGCGTGCTGCAGGTGAACGGTCGACGTGTCCACCTGCGTGGGGTGAACCGGCACGAGCACGACCCGGACCACGGTCGAGCGCTCAGCCCGGAGACGATGCGCCAGGACATCCTGCTGATGAAGCAGCACAACATCAACGCGGTACGCACGGCGCACTACCCACCGCACCCGGAGTTCCTCCGGTTGTGCGACGAGCTCGGCCTGTGGGTCGTGGACGAGGGCGACCTGGAGACGCACGGGTTCATCTACGCCGGCTGGGAGGGCAACCCGGTGGACGACCCCGCCTGGGAACCGGCCCTGCTGGACCGCACCGCCCGGATGGTGGAACGGGACAAGAACCACCCGTCGGTGATCATCTGGTCCCTGGCCAACGAGAGCGAGGGTGGCAGCGGCTTCGTCGCCATCGAACGCTGGATCCGCGAGCGGGACCCGAGCCGGCCGCTGCACTACGAGCGCGACCGCACCTATGCCCAGTCCGACTTCTACTCGCTGATGTACCCGTCCCTGGACGATCTGCAGGCGATCGCGCAGCGCACAGAGGCACCTCCGGAAGCATTGGCTGACCAGCCGGAGCTGGAAGAACGTCGCCGCGCCCTGCCGTTCCTGCTGTGCGAGTACGCGCACGCGATGGGCAACGGACCCGGGTCGCTGGCGGACTACCAGGAGATCCTGGAGTCCTCGGACCGGATGGCCGGTGCGTTCGTGTGGGAGTGGATCGACCACGGCATCCGCCGCACCGAGCCGGACGGCAGCGACGGGTTCTGGCACGGGGGCCGGTTCGACTACCGCCCGAACGGGGGCAGCTACTGCCTCGACGGCCTGGTGCGCCCGGACCGGGTCCCCTCACCCGGCCTGCTCGAGCTGGCGAAGGTGATCGAGCCGGTCCGTATCGAGATCAACGATCAGCACGTGCTGGTGCGCAATGCCTACGACGTGCTCGACACTGCGCACCTGGACTTCTCCTGGCAGGTGAGCCAGGACGGTCAGGTGCTGGACACCGGGTCGCTGGACGTGCCCGTGACTGGACCCGGCGACCAGGTGCACCTGGGGCTCCCGCCGCTGCCGGAGACGGTTGCCGCTGGGGGAGAGGTGTGGCTGACCGTCTCCGCACGCCTCGCCGAGGCGACCCCGTGGGCAGCGGCCGGCCACGAGGTGGCCTGGGGCCAGGGGCGGATCGACCAGCCCGCAGAGGCGAGGACGACGTCGCCGGCCCCGCCATCGGCGCCGGCCCACGCCGAAGACCCGCCCACCGAGCAGGCCCACGTAACCCAAGCCCCAGCCCACTCCGGCCCGTCCGGAACCGACGAGGTGCGGATCGGACCAGCAGTGCTGGACGCGGCCACCGGCACCCTGCGGGACCTGGGCGGCCTGACGGTGCAGGGCTTCGGTGTGCACGTGTGGCGCGCGCCCACCGAGAACGACCGAGGCCAGGGAGAGCTGAACAACCTGGCCAAGGGATGGCGCGCCGTCGGGCTGGACCAGATGCGGCACCGGGTGACCGACGTGCGCCCGACCCCAGGCGGACTGCAGGTCAGCGCGCGGATGGCACCGCCGACGCAGTCCTTCGGTCTGGACGTGGTCTACACCTGGACCGAGGCCATGCAGGCGGGAGCATCCGCCGCCCGGTTGCAGGTCGATGTCACACCGTACGGACCATGGCAGGACACCCCGATCGGGCACCACGCCCTCACCCTGCCCCGGCTCGGGGTGCGTCTGGAGCTACCCGCCGAGCTGGACCGGGTCACCTGGTTCGGGCTCGGCCCAGGAGAGAGCTACCGGGACAGCCACACTGCCACCAAGGTGGGCCGGTACCAGAGCCGCATCGACGATCTCGACTTCCGCTACGTCGTCCCGCAGGAGGCCGGCAACCGGCACCGCACCCGGTGGCTGGAGCTGGCCGGCGGATCCTTGCCGGCACTACGGGTGCAGGGCGCCCCGACCATCGACTTCAGCGCCCGCCGGTGGTCCGACGAAGCCCTCGAGGAAGCGACCGCCGCCTTCGAGCTGCACCCGGAGGACCGCGTCTACCTGCACCTGGACCACGCCCAGCACGGCCTGGGCAGCTCCTCCTGCGGACCGGCCACCCCGGCCCGCTACCGCATCACCCCAGAACCGACCACGTTCGCGGTGGTGTTCACCGCCGCTGAGACCGATCACCACGAGCTAGAGAAGAGTGACCGATGACCAGCCTTGAGCCCTATGCCCTCCGTGTCGAGCACCTCACCACCCCCCTCGGGCTGGACGAGGAGCGGCCACGGTTCGCGTGGCGACTGCGCAGCATGGAAGGCGGTGCCCGACAGAGTGCCTACCGCGTGGTGGTCACCGCCGGACAGCAGACCTGGGACACCGGCAAGGTGGCTTCGGCGGACCAGCTGGAGATCAGCTACGCCGGAACCGCGCTGCAGCCCTACACCCGCTACGAGTGGACCCTGGAGGTCTGGGACGAGCAGGACCGGCCCAGCCAGCCCACCAAGTCCTGGTTCGAGACCGGACGCCTGGACCGCCCGTGGGTGGCCCGCTGGATCGGCAGGGACAGCCGGGACCGGCCGGCGTTCCTCGCGCCGGTGGATGATGACCTGACCTGGAACAGCCGCCCGCTGGACGCGCCGTCGCTGCTGCGCACCACCTTCACCCCGCGCCGACAGATCGTCTCCGCCCGGTTGCACATCACCGCCCGCGGGCTGTACGAGGCGCGGCTGAACGGGCAGCGGGCCGGGGACAGCGCGCTGAACCCGGGCTGGACCGACTACCGGCGCCGCATCCAGTACCAGACCTATGACGTGACCGCTGCGGTCCGCACCGGCGAGAACGTGCTGGCCGTGGTGCTCGCCGACGGCTGGTGGAGCGGCTTCGTCGGTTACGACCCGCGCAACGCCGGCCGGCTCTACGGGGACGCCCCGGCGCTGCTCGCCGAGCTGCACCTGACCGCCGCGGACGGGGCCACCGAGGTGATCCGCACCGACGACACCTGGCGGGAGTCCGCCGGGGAGTGGCTGTATGCCGACCTGCTGATGGGCGAAGGGGTGGACGCCCGGCAGCGGCCGGTGGGCTGGGAGCTGAGCGGCTTCGACGACTCCGGGTGGCGCCACGCCCGGGTGCTGGGGGATGACACCGCCACGGTCACCGGCTCCACCTCGCCGCCGGTGCGCACGGTCGCCGAGCTGACCCCGGCGCAGATCCTGCCCGAACCGGGGTCGGACGCCTGGCTGGTGGACTTCGGCCAGAACCTGGTCGGGCACGTGCGGCTGCAGCTGCACCAGCCGGAGGCCGGCAGGTTGGTCGAGCTCACCCACGGGGAGACGCTGGACGCCGACGGCCGGCTGTACACCGAGAACCTCCGCCGCGCCGAGGCCCGCGACCTGTACTACCCGCGCGGTGAGGCCACCGAGGTGTTCGAACCACGGTTCACCTTCCACGGCTTCCGGTACGTGCGCATCGCCGGGCTGAGCAGCGCGCCGGCGGCCGAGGACGTCACCGCGATGGTGGTCAGCAGCGACCTGGAGACCACCGGCAGCTTCGACTGCGACAACCCGGACGTGCTGCAGATCGTCTCCAACACGCGGTGGAGCCAGCGCGGCAACTTCCTGTCTGTGCCCACCGACTGCCCCCAGCGGGACGAGCGGCTCGGCTGGCTCGCTGACGCCCAGGTGTTCCTGCCCACCTCGGCGCGGCTGTGCGACGTGTCCGCGTTCTTCGCCAACTGGATGGTGGACGTGGTCGGTGGGCAGAGCGCCGACGGGGCGTTCGGAGACATCGCGCCCGCCGGGCCGTGGATGGGTGAGGGTGCACCGGCGTGGGGCGATGCCGGGGTGATCATCCCGATGGCGCTGTTCGACACCTATGGCGACCGCCGCCAGCTGGAGCGCAGCTTCCCGGCGATGGTTCGCTGGGTGGAGCACGTGCGCCGGGCGAACCCGGACCTGATCTGGCGCAAGCGGGTCGGGTCGAACTACGGCGACTGGCTGCACGTGGGTCCGGAGACCGACCGGGC
>DATGRZ010000149.1:0-13506 GCA_035303065.1 Ruania sp. | reverse complement strand
AAGGACGCAGCGCCTGCCAAGGACGCAGCGCCGGCGAAGGACTCGCCACCAGCCACGGGAGCGAGCGCCACGACCGGTGAGACCACCCGTCCTCCCCGAGGCAGCCGCCGGGCCAGCTCCGCCGGCGGTCAGCCGCAGCTGGACCTGTCCGACCTGACCGCGCAGCGGGACGCGCGGGAGTCGGCCAGCCGTGCCGAGGGCACTCGCCCCGGACAAGACCGGCCCAGAGCCGACCAGCCCAGGGCTGACCAGCGTGGTGACCAGCGTCAGCGCGCCGGCAGCGACCAGGGCCAGCGCACAGACCGCAAGCAGGCCGCCGACCAGCGCGGCCAGCGCGGCCAGCGCGGCCAGGACCAGCAGGCGCCTACCCAGCCGAAGCAGAACGGTGACCGTCGCAACGACAGCCAGGGCTCCGCCGTCGACAGCTCCGCGCGAGGTCAGCAGACCCAGGGCCGGCGGCCATCTCTGGACGATATCCAGCTCCCGGAGGGGCGCCCGGTCGACTCGGACAAGTCCGAGGACTCCCGGCCCGGGCGTGGTGACGACGACCGGCCCAGCGGACGGCGTCGGCGCGGCCGCGACCGGTACCGGGACCGGGACCGCAAGCGCCGCGGCCGCGAGCCCGAGGAAGAGATCGAGATCACCGAGGACGACGTGCTCCTCCCGGTGGCCGGAGTGCTGGACATCCTGGAGAACTATGCGTTCGTGCGCACCAGCGGCTACCTGCCCGGGGCCAACGACGTGTACGTCTCCCTCGGCCAGGTGAAGAAGTACGCGCTGCGCCGCGGGGACGCCGTCACCGGTGCGGTCCGTCAGCCCCGCGAGGGGGAGAGCAACCACCGGCAGAAGTTCAATGCGCTGGTGCGGCTGGACTCGATCAACGGGGTCCCGCTCGCGGAGGCCACCGGTCGGCCTGAGTTCGCCAAGCTCACCCCGCTGTACCCGCAGGAGCGGCTCCGGTTGGAGACCACCCCCGGGCAGCTCACCTCCCGGGTCGTGGACCTGGTGGCGCCGATCGGCAAGGGCCAGCGCGGACTGATCGTCTCTCCGCCGAAGGCTGGCAAGACGATCATCATGCAGCAGATCGCCAATGCGATCACCGCGAACAACCCGGACGTGCACCTGATGGTGGTGCTCGTGGACGAACGTCCCGAGGAAGTCACCGACATGGAGCGCACGGTCAAGGGCGAGGTGATCGCCTCCACCTTCGACCGTCCCGCCACCGACCACACGATCGTGGCCGAGCTGGCGATCGAGCGCGCCAAGCGGCTGGTCGAGCTCGGTCAGGACGTGGTGGTGCTGCTCGACTCGCTCACCCGGCTGTCCCGTGCCTACAACCTGGCCGCTCCCGCCTCCGGCCGGATCCTCTCCGGCGGCGTGGACGCCTCGGCGCTCTACCCACCGAAGAAGTTCTTCGGCGCCGCCCGGAACATCGAGCACGGCGGTTCGCTGACCATCCTCGCCTCTGCGCTGGTGGAGACCGGCTCGAAGATGGACGAGGTGATCTTCGAGGAGTTCAAGGGCACCGGGAACATGGAGCTGCGGCTGTCCCGCCAGCTGGCGGACAAGCGGATGTTCCCCGCGGTGGACGTGAACGCCTCCGGCACCCGCCGCGAGGAGATCCTGGTGGAGCCGGACGAGCTGAAGATAGTCTGGAAGCTGCGCCGGCTGTTGAGCTCGCTGGACCAGCAGCAGGCGATCGAGCTGCTGCAGTCCAAGCTGCGCGCCACCTCCTCGAACGCCGAGTTCCTGCTCACCGTGCAGAAGACCACGCCGAGCCGCCTCTCCGGCGACCGCGACTAGCGCCGCCACGCAGCAGCAGACGGGCCGGGGAAGCAGACCGGCCGGATCGAGGTGGACGACAGGCGCCAGGGAGTGGGCATGACGGAGGAGTTCGCGGCGGTACAACCGCTGCTGACCGAGTACCAGGAGGTCGAGACGGCCCTGGCGGACCCGGGGGTGCACGCCGACCAGGGGCGTGCGCGCACGCTGGGCCGCCGCTATGCCGAGCTCGGCCGGATCGTGGCCGCCTACCGGGACTGGCAGGCAGCGGTCGAGGACGCCGAGGCCGCGGTCGAGCTCGCTGCCGACGACCCTGCGTTCGCCACCGAGGTCGAGCCGCTGCAGCAGGCCGCCGAGGCGGCCGCCACCCACCTGCACCAGGTGCTCGTGCCCCGAGACCCCGACGACGGTCGGGACGTGATCCTGCAGGTCAAGGCCGGTGAGGGCGGGGAGGAGTCCGCGCTGTTCGCCGCCGACCTGGTGCGGATGTACCAGCGGTACGCCGAACGGCAGGGCTGGAGCGTGCAGGTGCTGGACGAGACCGCCTCGGACCTGGGCGGCTACAAGGACATCTCGATCGCGATGAAGTCCCGCGCCACCGACCCCGACGAGGGGGTGTGGGCGCACCTGAAGTACGAGGGCGGTGTGCACCGGGTGCAGCGGGTGCCGGTCACCGAGTCCCAGGGCCGGATCCACACTTCTGCCGCCGGAGTGCTGGTCTTCCCCGAGGTGGACGACCCCGGTGAGGTGGAGATCGCGGCGAACGACCTGCGCATCGACGTCTACCGCTCCTCCGGTCCGGGCGGGCAGAGCGTGAACACCACCGACTCCGCAGTGCGGATCACCCACCTGCCCACCGGGATCGTGGTCTCGATGCAGAACGAGAAGTCCCAGCTGCAGAACCGGGAGCAGGCGATGCGGGTGCTGCGCGCCCGGCTGCTGGCCGCCCAGCAGGAGGCTGCCGAGGCGGAGGCCGCCGAGCTGCGCCGCTCCCAGGTGCGCACGGTGGACCGCAGCGAACGGATCCGCACCTACAACTTCCCGGAGAACCGGATCGCCGACCACCGCACCGGCTACAAGGCCTACAACCTGGACCAGGTGCTGGATGGCGACCTCGGCCCGGTGGTCGCCTCGGCGGTCGAGATGGACGAGGCCGAGCGGCTGGCCGGCAGCAGTGACTGACCCGGGCGGCGGGCTGCCGTTCGCCGGGTCCGGCGAGAAGACCGGCGGCGGGAGCCGGGCCAGCCTGCGCGAGCTCGTCCAGGCGGCGACGGCGGTGCTCACCGGGGCGGGCGTACCCTCCCCGGGTGTCGACGCCCGGGCGCTCGCGGCCCACGTGCTGGGCACCGACCGGCTCGACCTGGTCGACCCGCCCGAGCCGGGCCCGCAGTTCATGTCCCGCTACGCCGAGCTGGTGGAGCGCCGCCGGCAGCGGGAACCGTTGCAGCACATCACCGGCCGGGCACCGTTCCGCTACCTGGAGCTGACCATCTGGCCCGGGGTGTTCGTGCCCCGGCCGGAGACCGAGATGGTCGTCGAAGCCGCGATCGAGGCTGCCCGCGGGTACGGCTCCCGGCCGCTGGTGGTGGACCTGTGCAGCGGTTCCGGGGCGATCGCGCTGGCCCTGGCCCAAGAGGTGCCCGGTACTCAGGTGGTGGCCGTGGAGCTCGGCGAGCAGCCGGTGCAGGCGATCACCGAGAACGCCCAGCGACTCGGGCTCCAGGTGCAGGTGCTGCAGGCCGACGCTACTGCCGCCACCACGCTGGCCGACCTGGACGCCGCAGTGGACGTGGTGGTGGCCAACCCGCCGTACATCCCGCCGGACGCGGTGCCGCAGGAGGCCGAGGTGCGCGACCACGACCCGGACCTGGCGCTCTACGGTGGCGGGCCGGACGGGCTGGACGTGCCGCGCGGTGTGCTGGCCACTGCCACCCGGCTGCTGCACGCTGGTGGTCGGCTGGTGATGGAGCACGCTGAGGTGCAGGCCGCCGCAGTGCGAGAGATGGTCCGCCGGACCGGCGCGTACACCGACGTGCACACCCGGGTGGACCTCACCGGGCGGGACCGGATGGTGGTGGCCACCCGGAGCGCGTGACCCGGCGCAGCAGCAGCACCACGACCACCACCACGGCTGTGCCCAGCGCCAGCCCAGCGGCGACGTCGTGCAGGTAGTGCACCCCGGCAGCCAGCCGGGCCAGACCGGACAGCACCGCCACCGGCACCGCCAGCCAGGCGGTGCGTGGGACGGCGAGCATGCAGGCGGTGGCGAAAGCGGCCGCCACCAGCGAGTGGTTCGAGGGCCAGGACCAGTCCCCGACGGCGGGGCAGGTCAGTACGGTGCTCACCTCCCACACCTGGCACGGCCGCTGCTCGGCGACCAGCAGCTTCACACCCGCGCTGATCAGGTAGGCGCCGATCACCCCGGCCCCGCCGGCGACCAGGGTCCAGAACGCCGGCCGGTCCCGCAGGACGGTGACCACCACCAGCACCGCCGCCAGCGCCACCAGCAGCAGCGGCCCGCGCTGGGCGAGCGTCCCGGCCACCGCGGCCGCCACAGGTGAGGTGGCCACCGCCGGGGCCACCGTGACATAGACCGCTTCCCGCAGCGGCCAGGTGACCACGGCGACCAGCGCTAGCACCCCGGCGACGAGCAGCGCCGGGGTGGCCGCCGCCAAGGACCAGCGGCCGGCGGCGGGACGGCCGTCGGCGTCCCCGCCGGGCGTGATCGACCGATGGTCGTGCATGTCAGCGTTCCGGTGCCCTGCTGGTGCGGTGCCGGGTGAACATCCTCGCCAGGTACCAGCCGAGCGCGATACCGCCCAGGTCAGCCACGGCATCGAGCACGTCGCCGGTACGGTCCGGCAGCAGCGCGTGCTGGACCAGCTCGCTGATCCCGGCGTGCGCCACCAGCACCAGGGCCAGCCACCGCGCGGGCAGGCCGGCGAGCATCCCGGTGAGCATCACCAGGGCGAAGACGGCCACGTGCAGCGCCTTGTCCGAGCCGGGCACGTCCATCCCGCCGGGCACCTGCGCGCGCGGCAGGTACAGGGCGAGCAGCTGGATCGCGACCGCGACCACGAACGCCACGCGGGGCAGCACAGGAGTGCCGCGGGCAGAGACGGACCTCACCCGGACACGATCTCACGAGCAGCAGGCCGGCTGCGGCGTGAGAGACTTCACCACGTGCCTGATCTAGATCTCCTGGACTGTCGCGACGCCGCCGCACGGGCTGAGCACCTGGGCGAGGCGGTGCGCCAGCTCGCCGAGGGCCGCCTGGTGGTGCTGCCCACCGACACCGTCTACGGCATCGCTGCGGACGCCTTCACCCCGCGCGCGGTCACCGCCCTGCTCACCGCAAAGGGACGTAGCCGGCAGATGCCGCCGCCGGTGCTGATCGGTGACGTGCACACCCTGGACGGGCTCGCCACCCGGATCCCGGACGCGGTGCGGGACCTGGTGGAGGAGTTCTGGCCCGGTCCGCTGACCGTCATCCTGCACGCGCACGGCAGTCTGCGCTGGGACCTGGGGGAGACGCACGGGACCGTGGCGCTGCGCATGCCCGACGACGAGATCACCCTGGAGCTGCTCCGCCGCACCGGACCGCTCGCGGTCTCCAGCGCGAACCGCAGCGGTGAGCCGGCGACGCTCACCTGCGCCGATGCGGCCGCACAGCTCGGTAGGTCGGTCCGGGTCTACCTCGACGGCGGAACAGCCCCTGGCGGGGTCGCTTCCACCATCGTGGACGCCACCGGGGAGCAGCTGCGGATCGTGCGCGAGGGTGCGCTCACCGCCCACGAGCTCGGTTCGATCGCCCCGGAGCTGCTGCCGGTGCACGTCCCGGAGACGATCGAGGACGGCGAGACCGAGGACGAAGCAGCCGGGGACGAAGCAGCCGGGGACCCGGAGACCGAAGAAGAAGCAGTGGAGGACGAGGCGACCGACGAGACCACCTCGAGCGACGCCGTCGAGCCGGTTGCGCAAGCACAGGAGGACGAGGCGACCGACGAGACCCCGGGTGACCGCCTGCCGTGAGGATCTACCTGCTGGTGCTCGGCATCGCCGCAGCGGTCACCTACCTGGTGACTCCGCTGGCGCGGCTGCTGGCCCAGCGCGTCGGTGCGGTCACCCCGGTGCGGCACCGGGACGTGCACAGCGTGCCGACCCCACGACTGGGTGGGCTGGCGATGCTCGCCGGGCTGACGGTGGCGCTGGTGATCGCCGCCCAGATCGACTTCCTCCAGCCGGTGTTCGACGACAACCTGCCGTGGGCGATCCTCGGCTGCGGAGCGGCGATCTGCCTGCTCGGTGTGGCCGACGACATCTGGGACCTGGACTGGTTCACCAAGCTCGTCGGTCAGGTGATCGTCGCCGGTGCGATGGCCTGGCAGGGGGTGCAGCTGATCAGCTTCCCGATCTTCGGGTTGACCATCGGCTCCCCCCGGCTGTCCCTGGTGGTCACCGTGGTCGTGGTGGTGGTGGCGATCAACGCGGTGAACTGGGTGGACGGCCTGGACGGGCTCGCCGCCGGTGTGGTCGCGATCGGTGGCACGGCGTTCTTCGCCTACACCTATGTGCTCACCCGCACCAACAGCCCTGCGGACTACTCCGACCTGGCCACTGTGGTGATCGCCGCACTGGTCGGGGTGTGCCTGGGGTTCCTGCCGCACAACTTCCACCCCGCCCGCATCTTCATGGGCGACTCCGGGGCGATGCTGCTCGGGCTGACCATCGCCGGAGCAGCGATCGTGGTCACCGGGCGGCTCGACCCGGCGCAGATCACCACCCGGGTGGCCTTCCCCGCATTCGTCCCGTTCATCCTGCCGCTCGCAGTGCTGATCCTGCCGTTGGCGGACGTGACCATCACCATCCTGCGGCGGTTGATCGCCGGAAAGTCGCCGTTCCATGCCGACCGCACCCACCTGCACCACAAGCTCCTCGACCGCGGGCACTCCCACCGCCGGGCGGTGGCGATCATGTACGTGTGGACCTTCGTGGTCTCCTGCAGCGCTGCCGCCCTGGTGCTGTTCCCGGTGCGCGAGGTGCTCATCGGCTCGGCGATTGGTACCGCCCTCGCGATCGTCATTACCGTGGTGCCCATCCCGACCCCACGCCTCGGCCGGCGGCGCACCGCCGACCACACCAGCTAAGGACCACGCGTGCCCGAGAACACCTCCGACCGTCCGATGAGCACTGCCGCCGTGCTGCGGATGATCCGCACCGCCGGCCGGCGGCTGCTGCTCGTCTCCGCGGTGATCGCGGTGCTGGCCAGCGGTATCGGGTACCTCCTGGCCGGGCTGCCGGGGGTCTGGGCCGCGCTGATCGGCACTGGGATCAGCCTCGCGTTCACCGGAACGACCGTGGCGTCCATGTACCTGGTGGCCGGCCGGTCAGCCGAGCTGCTGCAGATCGTGCTGCTCGGCGGCTGGCTGGTGAAGATGGTCCTGGTGTTCCTGCTGCTGAGCTGGTTGCAGCACCAGACCTTCTATCACCGGGGCGTCCTGTTCGGCACGCTCGTGGTGGTCGTGGTGGCTGCACTGGTGGTCGAGACGATCACCGTGCTGAAGGCCCGGATCCCCTATGTCGAGCCCGGCGGAGGGGGACAGTGATCTTGGCCACGCACGATCACAGGATCGTCACTGGAGCCGCACACATCCTGTAGGCTAAACCCGATCCAATCCACACTTCGCACGTGTGGTCCACATCGCTGCTACGTGGACGCAGCCGATGGCGCAGGATCGACCGACGACACTGGGGAGTGAGCCCTGTTTACCACAGCGATCGCCGCGCCTGTTCTCGCCGACGGTGGGAGCGATGACGGTGGGGGATTCCACGTCCCTGGCTTGAGCGAGTTCTTCCCGGACGCGATCTTCGGCAGCGTGGCCGCCGACTCCTGGTTCGGCTTCGACCGGATCATCTTCGTGCGGATCGTCCTCACCGTGGTGGTGCTGGGCCTGCTGTGGTTGGGCGTGCGGAACGCGAAGCTGGTCCCCGGCCGCGGGCAGAGCGTGGTGGAGATGGGCCTGGACTTCATCCGGGTGCAGATCGCCGAGCAGGTGATGGGCAAGGAGCGGGCCAAGCCGTACATCCCGCTGCTGGCCACGATCTTCATCACTGTGCTGGCGATGAACATCGGCGGGGTCATCCCGGGTCTGAACATCGCCGGCTCTGCGCGGCTCGGCGTACCGCTGGTGCTCGCCGTGTGGCTGCTGCTGGTCTACCTGTCCGCCGGTGTGCGCAAGCAGGGCTTCCTGGGCTACGTGAAGTCCCAGCTGTTCCCCGCGGGTGTGCCGAAGGTGATGTACATCCTGCTCACCCCGATCGAGCTGCTGCAGGTGCTCATCATCCGCCCCGCCACGCTGGTCATCCGGTTGGTGGCGAACATGATGGCCGGGCACATCATGATGGTGCTGGCCATCGGGGCGACCCACTTCCTCATCCTGGAGGGTGCGGGGCTGCTCAAGCTCGCTGGGGTGGCCACGTTCGCGGGCGGGCTGTTCATCACCGGCTTCGAGATCTTCGTCGCTGCCCTGCAGGCGTACATCTTCGCCCTGCTGTCCGCCATCTACCTCAACTTCGCCCTCGAAGAGGAACACTGACCTCTCGAACGCCGCGGGCCGCGACCAGCGGTCACGGACTCACACTGACTGACCCAGAAAACCCCCGACGCTCACCAGAGCGCCACAGGAAGGAATACACATGGAAGGCGACATCGCAACCATCGGCTATGGTCTGGCCACGCTCGGCCCGGGACTCGGCCTCGGTGTGCTGATCGGTCAGACCCAGACCGCCATTGCCCGTCAGCCGGAGCTGTCCGGCAAGCTGACCACCAACATGTTCATCGGTATCGGCTTCGTCGAGGTGCTGGCGCTGATCGGTCTGGTTGCTGGGTTCATCTTCTGATCCACCTGATCCAGCGCCACCGGGAGTTGTCATGATCACAGCCGAAACGCCCTCGAACCCGTTCATCCCTGCGCCGTTCGAGATCATCTGGTCACTCGTCTTCGTCGCGATCTTCGCCGTCTTCATCATCAAGTACCTGATGCCGAAGATGACCGCGATCCTGGACGAGCGTGCGGCCAAGATCGAAGGCGGCCTGGAGCTGGCCGACAAGGCCCAGGCCGAGGCAGCCGAGGCACGAGCGGAGACCGAGCGCCAGCTCGCCGCGGCCCGGCGGGAGGCTGCCGGGATCCGGGAGGAGGCCAACTCCGACGCGTCCCAGATCGTCGCCGAGGCCAAGACCAAGGCACAGTCCGAGGCCACCCGGATCGCGGAGAACGCCCAGCGCCAGATCGAGGCGGCCCGACAGTCCGCTGTGGTCTCGCTCCGGGCGGACGTGGGGACGTTGGCCGCTGAGCTCGCCTCCCGGATCGTGGGGGAGTCCCTGGCTGACGACGCCCGGCAGTCCCGGGTGATCGACCGGTTCCTGGACGAGCTCGACGAGACGATGACCACCCCCGCCGAAGGACAGTCCGTGGCAGAGCCTGCTGAGGCGGTCGGGGGTGCCGGGCAGAGCGCCGGTACCCGCGAGTCGGAGGCGTGATGCGGGCCACCAGCCAGTCCTCCCTCGACGCCGCGCGCAGCACCTTCGACCCGGTGCTGCGCCAGGCCGGTGTCGGCGCCCAGGACCTGGGTGTCGAGCTGTTCGAGGTCGCCGACCTGCTCAGCGCGAACGGCAGCCTGCGGCGTTCGCTGACCGACCCGGCCCGGGACGGCAGCGACAAGGCTGAGCTGATCAGCACCCTGCTGTCCGGGAAGGTCCACCACGACGTGCTGGACCTGCTCAGTGGCATGGGCCGGTCCCGCTGGTCCAGCGACGACGACCTGCGCGCTGCGGTCGAGATCCTCGGCACCGACGCAGTGCTGGCCAGCGCGGAGGCCGACAGCGCACTGCTGGAGGTGGAGTCCCAGCTGTTCACCCTGCAGCGGCTGCTCGCGGACAACCGGCCGCTGCGGCTGGCGCTGGCGGAGAAGGACCGGGCCATGGCCGACCGGCTCGACCTGCTCGCCTCGCTGATCAGTGATCGGGTCGCCCCGCAGACCTTGCAGCTGGCCGAGCGGGCGCTGAGCTCCAGCCACGAGCCGTCGCTGGCCGCAGCGCTCACCCACCTGATCGAGGCGGCTGCCGAGCGGCGCAAGCAGCTCGTGGCCACGGTGACGGCAGCACGTCCGCTCAGCCAGAGGCAGACCGACCGCCTGGACGGCATCCTGGAGCGCGCCTACGGTCGTGCTGTCCACATCAACGTCGCCGTGGACCCGAGCGTGATCGGTGGCGTGCGGGTCCAGATCGGTGACGAGGTGGTCGACGCCACCATGCTCACCCGGCTCGACGAGGCCCGCCGGCGCCTGGCCGGCTGACAAGCCCCACACACAGTTGCGAATCGATCGCTTCGGCGGTCTAAGGAGAAGGACGAACAGATGGCTGAACTGACGATCAAGCCCGAGGAGATCCGGGCTGCGCTGGACAGCTTCGTGAACTCCTACGAGCCGGCGACCAGCGCGGCCGAGGAGGTCGGCACGGTCACCCTGGCCGCCGACGGCATCGCCGAGGTCGAAGGTCTGCCCGGTGCGATGGCCAACGAGCTGCTCCGGTTCGAGGACGACACCCTCGGTCTCGCACTGAACCTGAACACCCGCTCCGTGGGTGTGGTGGTGCTCGGCGAGTTCAGCGGTATCGAGCAGGGGCAGAGCGTGCGCCGCACCGGTGAGGTGCTCTCCGTCCCGGTGGGCGACGGCTACCTGGGCCGTGTGGTCGACCCGCTCGGCAACCCGGTCGACGGGCTCGGCGAGATCGAGACCGAGGGCCGCCGCGCCCTGGAGCTGCAGGCCGCCGGGGTGATGCAGCGCAAGAGCGTGCACGAGCCGCTGCAGTCCGGGCAGAAGGCGATCGACGCGATGATCCCGATCGGCCGCGGCCAGCGGCAGCTGATCATCGGCGACCGGCAGACCGGCAAGACCGCGATCGCGCTGGACACGATCATCAACCAGAAGGCGAACTGGGAGACCGGCGACCCGGACCAGCAGGTGCGCTGCATCTACGTGGCTGTGGGGCAGAAGGGCTCCACCATCGCCTCGGTGCGCGGCGCCCTGGAGGACGCCGGTGCGCTGGAGTACACCACGATCGTGGCCGCCCCGGCCTCGGACGCCGCCGGCTTCAAGTACATCGCGCCCTACACCGGCAGCGCCATCGGGCAGCACTGGATGTACCAGGGCAAGCACGTGCTCATCGTCTTCGACGACCTGTCCAAGCAGGCCGAGGCCTACCGTGCGGTCTCCCTGCTGCTGCGCCGCCCGCCGGGCCGTGAGGCCTACCCCGGTGACGTGTTCTACCTGCACTCCCGGCTGCTGGAGCGCTGCGCGAAGCTCTCCGACGACCTGGGTGCGGGCTCGATGACCGGGCTGCCGATCATCGAGACCAAGGCGAACGACGTGTCCGCCTACATCCCGACCAACGTCATCTCCATCACCGACGGGCAGATCTTCCTCCAGTCGGACCTGTTCAACGCCGGCCAGCGCCCCGCCGTCGACGTGGGGATCTCGGTGTCCCGCGTGGGTGGCGACGCCCAGATCAAGGCGATGAAGACGGTCTCCGGCACGCTGAAGATCGACCTGGCCCAGTACCGGTCGCTGGAGGCGTTCGCGATGTTCGCCTCCGACCTGGACCCGGCCTCCCGCCGCCAGCTCACCCGTGGTGCCCGGCTGATGGAGCTGCTCAAGCAGCCGCAGTACAGCCCGTACGACGTGGAGGACCAGGTGGTCTCCATCTGGGCCGGCACCAACGGCTACTTCGACGATGTCGACCTGTCCGACGTGCGCCGGTTCGAGCGCGAGCTGCTCGACTACGTGCGCCGGAACACCGACGTGGTCTCGCAGATCTCCTCGACCGGGAAGTTCGAGGACGAGACCGAGCAGGCACTGCGCTCCGCGGTGGAGAAGTTCCGGGAGACGTTCCTGGCCTCCGACGGGGCGGAGCCGCCGAGCGACGTCGCCTCCGGTGAGGACGTCGACATCGAGCAGGAGCAGATCGTCCGGCAGAAGCGGGGCTGAGCGATGGGCGCCCAACAGCGGATCTACAAGCAGAGGATCCGGTCTACCCAGACCCTCAAGAAGATGTTCCGCGCCATGGAGCTCATCGCTGCCTCCCGGATCGGCAAGGCCCGGGACCGGGCGGTGAAGGCGAGCCCGTACGAGCGCGCGATCACCCGCGCCGTCTCGGCGGTGGCCACCCACGGGGACGTCGACCACGCGCTGACCACCGAACGCACCGACACCAACCGGGTGGCGATGCTGGTGGTCACCGCCGACCGTGGCCAGGCCGGCGCCTACTCGGCGTCGGTGCTGCGGGAGGCGGAGCAGCTGCGGCTGGAGCTGGAGGAGCAGGGCAAGGAGGTCGCCCTGTACGTCACCGGTCGGCGCGGGGTGAGCTACTACCAGTTCCGCCGGCGGGAGATCGTGCGCAGCTGGACCGGCAACTCCGACAACCCGGCGGTGGAGACCGCCGAGGAGATCGGCACCACCCTGCTGGAAGCGTTCGGCGCCCCGGCCGACGAGGGCGGGGTGAGCGAGCTGCACATCGTCTTCACCCGGTTCAGGTCGATGGTCTCCCAGGAGCCGCAGGTCGTGCGCATGCTCCCGTTGGAGGTGGTCGACGGCGTCGCACCAGTGGGCGAGGAGCCGTTGCCCTTGTACGAGTTCGAACCCTCCCCCGAAGGGGTGCTGGACGCGCTGCTGCCGCGCTACATCCGCGCCCGGATGTTCAACGCGCTGCTGCAGGCCGCCGCCTCCGAGCTCGCCGCCCGCCAGCGTGCCATGCACACTGCGGTGGAGAACGCCGAGGACATCATCCGCAACTACACCCGGCTCGCCAACCAGGCCCGGCAGGCCGAGATCACCCAGGAGATCAGCGAGATCGTCTCGGGTGCCGACGCCCTGGCCGCCAGCTGAGCACCAACCACACCGAAGGATCGACATGACTACCACCGCATCCGAGACCCCGGCTGCCGAGGCCGGCGAGCCGGGCGTGGGCCGGATCGCCCGCGTCATCGGCCCCGTCATCGACATCGAGTTCCCGCCGGACGCCATCCCGGACATGTACAACGCGCTGAAGACCACGGTCGAGCTCGCCGGGGAGAGCAGCGAGATGACCCTCGAGGTAGCCCAGCACCTCGGCGACAACCTGGTCCGCGCGATCGCGCTGAAGCCCACCGACGGGCTGGTCCGCGGCGGCAGGGTGACCGACACCGGCGCCCCGATCACCGTGCCGGTCGGCGACATCACCAGGGGCAAGGTCTTCAACGTCATCGGTGAGGCGCTGAACCTGCCCGAGGGGGAGACCCTCGAGGTGAACGAGCGCTGGCCGATCCACCGCGAGCCGCCGGCGTTCGACCAGCTGGAG
The DNA here is from genome assembly GCA_035303065.1 of Ruania sp. Lineage (GTDB taxonomy): Bacteria > Actinomycetota > Actinomycetes > Actinomycetales > Beutenbergiaceae > Ruania. The sequence continues at coordinate 332 of DATGRZ010000149.1, read as the reverse complement.
TCCAAGACCCAGATGTTCGAGACCGGCATCAAGTCGATCGACCTGCTCACCCCGTACGTGCAGGGTGGCAAGATCGGCCTCTTCGGCGGCGCCGGGGTGGGCAAGACCGTGCTCATCCAGGAGATGATCTACCGGGTGGCCGCCGACCACGGTGGTGTGTCGGTGTTCGCCGGGGTGGGTGAGCGTACCCGTGAGGGTGGCGACCTGATCGACGAGATGGAGGAGGCCGGCGTCTTCGACAAGACCGCGCTGGTCTTCGGTCAGATGGACGAGCCGCCGGGCACCCGGCTGCGGGTGGCGCTGTCCGCGCTGACGATGGCGGAGTACTTCCG
>DATGRZ010000148.1:0-9636 GCA_035303065.1 Ruania sp. | reverse complement strand
GGCATCGAGGGCCTCGTTGATCCGGGAGAGCATCTCCACGGAGAGGTTCTGGCTGCCCTGCTCGATCCGGGCGATCGCGCTCTGGCTGGTGCCGAGCACCTCGGCGAGCTGGCTCTGGGTATATCCCCGGTTCTGACGGGCCCCCCGGATCAGGCTGCCGATCTGCGCGATCGTGGTCTTCGGATCGTCAATCACCGTCGTCATAGCAGCACCGTATCTCACATCTGAGATACATCGAAGGCGGCACGGGAGTCAGGAAGGTAATCTTGACCACTCATCTCCGGTGAAGATGCGGATAACGACTTGCCCGCGTACGCTGTGCGCCTCGAGCAGCCTCATGCGCCCTCCAGCAGCTCGGTGACCAGTGCGGCGACGGGCGACCGCTCGGACCGGGTGAGCGTCACGTGCGCGAACAGCGGGTGCCCCTTGAGCGACTCGATCACCGCGGCGATGCCGTCGTGCCGACCCACGCGCAGGTTGTCCCGCTGGGCGACGTCGTGGGTGAGCACCACCTTGGACTTCTGCCCGATCCGGGACAGCACGGTGAGCAGCACGTTCCGTTCCAGGGACTGCGCCTCGTCCACGATCACGAACGCATCGTGCAGCGACCGGCCGCGGATGTGGGTGAGCGGCAGCACCTCGAGCATGCCGCGGTCCATCACCTCGTCCACCACGTGCGAGGAGACCACCGCGCCGAGGGTGTCGAAGACCGCCTGCGCCCACGGGTTCATCTTCTCCGACTCGCTGCCGGGCAGGTAGCCGAGCTCCTGGCCACCGACGGCGTACAGCGGCCGGAACACCACCACCTTGCGGTGCTCACGGCGTTCCAGCACCGCCTCCAGACCGGCGGACAGCGCCAGCGCGGACTTGCCGGTCCCGGCGCGCCCGCCCAGGGAGACGATGCCGATGTCGGTGTCGGTGAGCAGGTCGATGGCGATCCGCTGCTCGGCGCTGCGCCCGTGCATGCCGAACACCTCCCGGTCACCCCGGACCAGCTGGACCTGCTTGTCCGGGGTGATCCGACCGAGCGCCGACCCGCGAGCGGAGGAGAGCACCAGCCCGGTGTGGCAGGGCAGGTCTCGCAGCGCCTCACCGCTGGTCAGGTCCGCCACGGCGAGGTGCTCCTCGGCGAACAACCGCCCCATCTCCGCCTCGGTCAGGTCCCCTTCGGCCATCCCCCGCCACCCGGACTCCACGGCGAGCTGGGCGCGGTACTCCTGGGCGCTGATCCCGACCGCGGACGCCTTCACCCGCATCGGCAGGTCCTTGGAGACCACCACCACCGCTTCACCCTCGGCGCGCAGGTTCGCGGCCACCGAGAGGATGCGGGTGTCGTTGTCCGCCAGACGCATCCCCGAGGGCAGCACAGCCGGGTCGGAGTGGTTCAGCTCCACCCGCAGGGTTCCGCCGGTCTCGGCCAGTGGTACCGGCTTGTCCAGGAACCCGTGCTGCAACCGCAGGTCGTCCAGGTGGCGCAGCGCGCTGCGGGCGAAGTACCCCAGCTCCGGGTGGTGGCGCTTGCCCTCCAGCTCGCTGACCACGACGATCGGCAGCACCACGTCGTGCTCAGCGAACCGGAACAACGCCCGCGGGTCGGAGAGCAGCACGGAGGTGTCCAGCACGTAGGTACGGCGCTCGCCGGCGTCGGCGGCACCCGGGACGGAGGCGGTGAGCTCCGCACCCCCCGGGACGGTTCCCGACGTGGCGTCGGACGGCGTAGAGGTGGCGAGGGACTCACGGCGCACGGCTAGCTCCTGCTGGTCGGCCCGCCTCGCCGGCAGCATCGCCGCGGCGAGGGCGGGGTTCCGGCCGGCGGCCCGAGGGGCCGGCGGCCCCTCACCCACAAGTCGAGTTCCATGGGTCGGCCTTCCGGCGGGTGGCAGGTCTGCCACCCGATGGCCTCAACCTACGACGCGCCGGACCGGAAGGCGTGCACGCGCTCGGGCGTGGCGCAGATCACACCAGGAGTTCATCCTGGGTTCACCCACGGACCCCGGTGAGCGGCCGGATGGCGGTGAGCTCCGCCGTCAGCGGCCCATCCGGCGTTCCCGGCCGGCGTAGTCACGCAGCGCACGCAGGAAGTCCACCCGGCGGAAGTCCGGCCAGAACGCCTCGCAGAAGTAGAACTCGCTGTGCGCGCTCTGCCACAGCAGGAACCCGCCCAGGCGCTGCTCCCCGGAGGTGCGGATCACCAGGTCGGGGTCCGGTTGGCCCTTGGTGTACAGGTGCTCGGCGATGTGCTCGACGGTGATCGCCTCACCGATCTCCTCCAGCGTGCGGCCGGCGTCGACGTACTCGGCGATCAGCGAGCGCACCGCACCGGCGATCTCGTGCCGGCCGCCGTAGCCGACGGCGATGTTCAGGTGCAGGCCGGCCACGTCGCTGGTCAGCTCCTCGGCGGCGCGCAGCCGGTCGGCGATCTCCGCCGGCAGCAGGTCCAGCTCGCCGACGAGCTGCAGCCGCCAGCGCCTCGTGGTGGCCAGCTTGGCGACGGTGGCGGCGATGATCTCCAGCAGGTCGGCGACCTCGCGCTCGTCCCGGCGCAGGTTGTCGGTGGAGAGCATCCACAGCGTCACCCGTTCGATGCCCACGTCCTCGCACCAGCCGAGCAGGTCAGCGATACGGTCCGCCCCGGCCTGGTGTCCCTGCGCGGTGGCCAGACCGGCCGAGCGCGCCCAGCGCCGGTTGCCATCCAGCATCAGGCCCACGTGGTGCGGCAGCTGCGCCCCCTGCAGCGCCCGGGTCAGCCGTCGCTCGTACAGCCCGTACAGGAACGCGGGTGGGCGCATCGAGCCTCCTGGGGTGGTGCGAGCAGCAGTATCCGACCCGTGCCGCGGGCGCAGGCGGGTCGGTTGCCACCGTAGCCCTCAGCACCCTCTCGACGACGCAGATCAGGGCCGTTGCACGGAGCCCACACATCTTCTCTACACGAGCGCTCGCACACCTACGCTCGCGTAACCTACGATGGCGTAAGAATCCCGTCGTCGGGCCACAACCCAGGAGGCGTCATGCCCCACCATCGCCCGCACACCGCCGTCGCCAGCGCCGATGCAGTGGATTCCGCCCTCACCCAGGCACCGGTGAAGCCGCGGCTGCGGGGATGGATCCATGCGGTGATGGCCCCGCTGGCCGTGGTGGTCGCGCTGGTGCTGGTGATCGGGGCGCCCACGCTCACCGGGAAGGTGACCAGCGCGGTCTTCGGTGCGGCCACGATCATCCTGTTCGGCACCAGCGCCGTCTACCACCGGGGCAACTGGTCCCCGCAGGTGACCGCGGTGCTGCGCCGCCTGGACCACTCGAACATCTTCCTGGTGATCGCCGGCACCTACACCCCGCTGGCCGCTCTGCTGCTGCCAGAGGGCACGGCCCGGGTGCTGCTCTGGCTGGTCTGGGGCGGGGCGGTGCTCGGGCTGCTCGCCCGGGTGTTCTGGCTGTCGGCGCCGCGGTGGCTGTACGTGCCGATCTACCTGGCCCTGGGGTGGGTGGCGGTCGGCTTCCTGCCCGCGTTCTGGTCCTCCGGTGGGGCCACGATCACCATGCTGGTGATCATCGGCGGGCTCGGGTACACCCTCGGCGCCGTCGCCTACGGGGTCAAGCGACCCAACCCGGTGCCGGGCTGGTTCGGCTTCCACGAGATCTTCCACACCGGCACGGTGATCGGTTACGGCTGCCACGCGGCGGCGATCTTCCTCGCGGCGTTCGCCTAGCCCGTGCTGCTGGGCGCGCCCTGAGCACCGCGCAGACTGTGCCAGCACGCCGCTCAGGTCGCAGGCGGCCCGGGCAGCACGTGGAAGCGACGGTGGGTCAGGCTGGGCACTGCGGTGCGCGTCTGGGCGACCACGTCCGCGTCCAGCTCAGCGTGCAGGATCACCGCGTCGCTCGCGGCCCCTTGGTCGATGACCGTGCCGAGCGGGCTGATCACCGCGGACCTGCCGACCCGACCCTCACCCGGCTGGCTGGCCAGCACCAGGTAGCTGGTGTTCTCCAGTGCGCGAGCGCGGGCGAGGACCTCGAGCTGCTCGGCCTTGCCCGGTCCGTCCGCCCAGGCCGCGATCACCACCAGCGCCTGCACGCCGGCATCGGCCAGCAGCCGGAAGATCTCCGGGAAACGCAGGTCGTAGCAGGTGGCCACGCCCACCCGCAGCCCGCCCACCTGGGCGGTGAGCAGGTTGCTCGCCCCGGCAGGACCGCCGTCGAGCAGGTCGGACTCTCGCACCCCGAAGGCATCGAACAGGTGCACCTTGCGGTACTCCCCCACCAGCTGGCCGTCCGGGCCGAGCAGCACGGCCAGGTTCTCGCACCGCCCCTGGGAACCGGTGGGCACCATCGTGCCGGCCACCACCCACACACCGGTCTCGGCGGCAGCAGCACGTACCGCGGTCAGGAACGGGCCGTCCAGCGGCTGAGCCAGCTCGCGGGTCAGGCGCGGTGCCCAGCCGGAGGCGTACTCGGGCAGCACCACCAGGTGGGCACCACCTCGGGCGGCGTCCCGCACCGCGGCAGCGCTGCGCTCGGCCGCAGCCTGGGCATCGGTGCCCGCAGCAAGCTGCACGACGGCGACCGGAAGAGTCATCGGGAGCCTCCGCCGTCCTCAGGGGCCTCCCCGGCGCCCGGCGGCTCCGGCGAGCTGCTCGGCTCCTCCGGCGACGAGGCGTTCGCGTCCCCTCCGGCCGCGGCTGCCGCAGCGGATTCGCCCGCCGCAGCGGGTTCGTCTGCCCTGCCCGCCTCGGCCTGCTGCCGCAGCTGGTGCTCCCGGGCCGCCGCATTCGCCCGGATCTTGCGCTGGTGGCGGGTGAACGACCAGGCCAGCAGCAGGACCACCACTGCGAGGACGAGGAAGGCGATGAACGCTCCGATCCCGGGACTGGCGTCCTTCGGGTCGATGCCGGCGAGCACCGTCGGGCCGGCGAGCAGGGCCGGCACGGCGGGGTTCACCGCCGGATCCCGTGGAACAGGTCGTCCTCGGGCGTGTCCACCTGCACCCGGGAGCGGGCCAGCTCGAACTCCTCCACCGGCCAGGCGGCCTTCTCGATGTCTCGCGGCACAGCGAAGAAGAAACCGTCCGGGTCGATCTGGGTGGCGTGCGCCAGCAGGGCGCGGTCCCGCCGGTCGAAGTAGTCCGCGCACTCGATCCGGGTGGTCACCTTCTCCGCCCGGTCGTCCCGGTCCCAGCGGTCCATCCAGTCCGCGTACGGCGACGGGGCACCCGCGGCCACCAGCGCCTCGTGCAGCGCCTGGATCCGGCTGCGGGAGAAGCCGTGGTCGTAGTACAGCTTGGACACCTCCCAGGGCGGACCGGCGCTCGGGTAGGCCTCCGGGTCGGCGGCGGCGTCGTAGGCGGCCATGGAGACCTTGTGCGTCATCAGGTGGTCCGGGTGCGGGTAGCCACCGTTCTCGTTGTAGGTGGTCATCACCTGCGGGCGGAACTCGCGCACCACCCGCACCAGCGCCTCGGTGGCCACCTCCAGCGGCTCCAGAGCGAAGCAGCCGGGCGGCAGCGGCGGCAGCGGGTCACCCTCGGGCAGCCCGGAGTCCACGAACCCGAGCCACTGCTGGGAGATGCCGAGCGCCTCAGCGGCTGCGGCCATCTCCCGGCGCCGCAGTCCGGGCATGTCCCGCAGCACCTCCGGGTCGCCCTGCAGCCGGGGGTTGAGGATGTCGCCGCGCTCACCGCCGGTGCACGTGACCACCAGTACCTGGACGCCTTCGGCGGCGTACCGCGCCATCGTCGCTGCACCCTTGCTCGACTCGTCGTCGGGATGGGCGTGCACGGCCATCAGCCGCAGTTCCTGTGCGCCGGACACTGAGGATCTCCTGGGGATCGTGGAAGTGTGACAATAGGGACGGACGCTCGCCCGATGAGGCGGACCACGTCCGTCAGATAGTTCCAGTCTAAGGATGTCACGCGTGGTGGAGTCGAAGGCCCCCGCCGACCGCACGGCGCAGAGCACGCCTGGCCGCACAGCCGACCGCACGGCGCAGAGCACGGCGGAGCTGCTCGCCGAGCGGTACGGGGCCCCCGCTCCGCCGCGTCGGCGGCGCCGCGCGCTCTGGCTGACGGCCGGTGGTCTGGGCGCTGTCGGGGTCGCTGCCCTGGTGATGATCGCCGTCGGTTTCTTCGAACCGGACGCCACCGGCAGCCAGGTGGGCTTCGACGTGGTGGACGACACCCAGGTGCAGGTGATCTTCGACGTCACCAAACCGGAGGAGGCCACCGCCACCTGCACGCTGGAGGCGCTGACCGAAGGCTACGGCCAGGCTGGGATCGTGGACGTGACCATCGGCCCGCAGCAGCGGCACACCACCCGGATCACCACCGACATCACCACCACCGAGCTGGCCACCACCGGTGTGATCCGCGAGTGCAACCTGGTCGACTGAGGCCCGCTCAGCCGAACTGCTCCCGCAGCCAGCTGCTCCAGGCCGCCGCGGTGAACGGCACGCCGTCCTGCTCGATCAGCGTCCACAACGGCTCTCCGGTGGCCAGCGCCTCGTCCGCGAGCGCGTGCACGTCCACCCCCAGGCTGGCGGCATAGGCGTACAGGCTGCCGCTGAGGGCGTAGGCGCAGGTCGCCTGGGTGGCGTCGGCGAAGTCCTCTCCGCGGGGGAGCTGGCCGTCCATGGTCTGCACGCAGCCGCGCAGGGTGCGCCCGGTGGCCCGCAGCCTGGGCGCGTAGCTGCCGCGGCCCTCGAAGAGCGACTCGTTGTAGGTGGCCCAGCCCTCGTCGGCCACGACCGAGGACCCGCCCACCCGGGGCACGTTCGTCTCCTGGATGGTGTGCACGAACTCGTGCACCAGCGTGGCCGTGGTGTCGGCAGTGCCGTACTGCAGCCCGTTCGGTCCGATGGTGACGACGCCACCGGCGTTGGTCGTCCGGTCTCCGGTGGCGATGCTCGGGTCGATGCCCGGTGCCGCCAGCGGGCGTCCCTGCGGGAACATCGTGCCGGACCTGTCCCTGGTCCAGCCGTCCAGATCGTCGCTGTCGGTGAACCAGGAGTTGAACTCCTCGCCGTCGTCGGTGACGAACGCGAGGAACTGCTCGGTGTTCGCCACCCCGGTCGCCTCCCGGTAGCTGGCGACCACCCACCCGGCGGCCTCCTCGGCGGCCGGTGCAGTGCGCTCGACCAGGTCGGCCTCGTCCTGGTAGCCGGCGATCACGGCATGCTCGGTGATCACCGCGTGCAGCGGCGCCAGGTCCCACGGGGCGGCGTGCTCCTGCGGCTGCCAGCCGATGATGATGCCGCTGGCGCCGTCGTCGGTGACGTGGATGGTCGCCCGGTAGCGGTTCACCGGTGCGTAGCTCAGTCCGGCGTCCGGGTGGCTGGAGTCGGGCGGGATCTGTGCAGAACCGGCGGTCACCGCACCGAGCAGCACCTGCTGGGTGATGGTGTCGTCGGTGTACTGCGATCGCTGCGGGCTCTGCAGCGAGACGGCGCCGGTGGACCAGCCGAGCTCTGCCATGTTGTCCCACCACAGCTGGAGGGGTGCCACGGCCGCCCCGTCCACGAAGGCGAAGAACGCGTCCCGGTCCCGGGTGGCGAGCGCTTCGTTCAGCCGGGTGATCAGGTGCTCTCCGGTGAACGAGCCCTCCGGCGAGGTGTTCGGCTGCCCGTGACCGTCCTGGTCGACGTCGACGGTGGCCGGTGGGCTCGGACGTGCGTCCCAGGGGCGGCGCTGCTGGTCGGTGATGGTGACGGCGCCCATCACCACCACGGCGACGGTCAGCAGAGTGATCAGCGCCCAGGCCCACCCCGGGGTGTCCTGACGTGGGCGGTGCGGGCTCGGTGGGTACTGCGGCGGCGGGTAGGAGGGCGTCTCCTGGTAGGTGTGGCCGGCGTAGGTGTGGCCGGCGCCGGGGTCCGGGGGAGTCGTCGGGCCGGTCTCACCCATAGGTCGAGCCCACCCAGGCCGACCAGCCGTCCTCGGTCAGGGCCGGCCCGTCGAGCTGGCGGCTCACCTCCGCCAGGCTCGCTCCGGAGCTGCGGGCACGGCGGGCGAGCTCGAACGGGTCCACACCGATCTCAGCGGCGTACCCGTACACGCTGGCGCTGAGGGCGTAGGCGCAGAAGATCTCCTCACCGGGGGTGTCGAAGTCCTCGTCGGAGGGATAGCCCCAACCGTCGGCCAAGCACTCGGCGATCCGTTCGGCCCGCCAGGACCCAGGCGGGGCGAACGAGCCGTGGGAGTCCCAGAGCTCCTGGGTGTACTCCGCCCACCCCTCGCTGACCACCCGGGAGCGCTCCTCGGAGACCGGCAGCCAGGCGAAGTCCACAGCGTGGGTGAGCTCGTGCGCGGCCAGGGAACGCAGCGCCTCGGTGGAGGCCAGCCCAGCGGGCCCGACGGTGACCACGGTCGACCCCCAGGGCGTCGAGGTGCTGCTGGCGATCCGGGGATCCAGACCGGGAGCCGGGCCCGGGCGCAGCAGCGGGATGGTGAATCCGGCGAGCTCCTCGTTGCTGCCGCCGGTGTTGAACCAGGTGCCGGCCCGGTCCTCGTCGGCGGTGAGGAACACGGTGAACCGGTCCACGGGGGCCGCACCGATGGCCTCGGCATACCGCTGCAGCACCCAGTCTGCCGGTTCCTCCAGCTCACCACCGTGCTCCTCCAGCAGGTCGGCCTCGGCCTCGGCGGCCACCACCAGCACGTGGTCGGTGCGGGTGGCCCGCAGCGGACCCTCGTCCCAGGGCTTGACCGGCTCGGTGGTGTGCCAGCCGGTGATCTGCCCCTCGCCCCCGGCGGTGACCGAGACCGTGATCTCGTACTCGGCGGCCGCGAGCAGGTAGTCGCCGGCCGCGGCGTGGTCGGTGGTCTCCTCCGCACGCGGGGTGCCGAGGGTGATCGCCCCGAGCCGGATGGTCAGGTCCGCCGACCCGCCAGGCCCGAGCCCCTCCAGCGTGCCGGACTCCACCGAGAGCCCGCCGCCGCTCATCCCCAGGGCGGCCATGTTGTCCCACCACAGGTTCAGCCCGTCGGCGGCGCCGGGGCCCACGTGGTCGAAGAACGCCTGCCGGTCGGCATCGGCCAGCGCCCGGTTCAGCGTGTTCAGGAACCCGGTCGGGGTGAACGGAGCGTCCCCGCCGCCGGCCGGCGGGCTCGACGTCGGCGGTGGCACGTGCGTGACGACCGGGGTGGGCACCGGCCCGGTCTGCGTGCTCCCGCTGAGCAGCACGGGCAGGTAGCGCAGCCCACCGAGGACCACGGCAGCCACCGCGAGCACGGCGACCACGGCCCCGACCACGTTGCGCCGGCGCGACGGGCGTGTCGCCTCCGGGTCCTCACCCGTCATCGTGTCCCTCACCTGTGTCTTCTCGCCCGGCAGCATAACCGCCGGAACTGAGCGTAGAATTGCGCTCAGCGAGGAATGGCGTTGACCACCGGCGTCGCCAGATCGCTATGATGGCTGTTTCCGCCGCCCCGGCGCGGCCGCATCGGTAGCCAGCCCGGGGACCGGACATTTCCCGCACCCATCCGAGCTTGCGCCGTTGCAACCGGCTTGGCGGCATGACGAAACGAAGGAGGACCCGTGTCCGAAACCACATGGCTCACTCAGGATTCCTATGACCGCCTGAAGGCCGAGTACGACCACCTCGTCGGTGTGGGCCGGACCGACATCGCCGACAAGATCGAGGCCGCCC
>DATGRZ010000147.1:0-5688 GCA_035303065.1 Ruania sp. | reverse complement strand
CTCTGCAGCGCCCCGTCCCGGCGTGGGGCGGATTCTCCGCCCGCCTGTTCGCCCTCGAGCTGCGCCGGCTGCTGCGCAACCGCCGCACGGTGATCCTGATGGTGGTGATGCCGGTCGCGCTGTACTTCATCGCCTCCACCTCGGTCGGCGGGAACCAGGACGCCGGTCATGGCAACGTGGCCGCCTACATCCTCATCTCGATGGGCGTGTACGGTGCCATGCTCGCCACCACCAGCGCCGGGGCGATGGTAGCCGTGGAGCGCTCTCGCGGCTGGACCCGCCAGCTCCGGCTGACCCCCCTGACCCCGGTGGCCTACATCCTGCTCAAGGCGTGCTGCGCCGTCGTGCTCGGCGGGCTGAGCGTGACCGCCGTGTACCTCGCCGGGGCGATCTCCGGCGGCCCGCAGATGGCCGGCTACCTGTGGCCGGCCACTGCCGCGATCGCGCTCGCCGGGTCGCTGGTGTTCGCCGCTCTCGGCCTGTTCCTCGGCTACCTGCTGCCGAGCGAGAACGTGATGCAGTTCCTCGGCCTCGGGGTGGCCGCGATGGCCTTCCTCGGTGGCCTGTTCTACCCGATCCCGGCCGGCTCCACGCTCGACCTGGTCGCCTCGTTCACCCCGCTGTACGGCCTCGGCCACCTGGTGCACGCACCACTGACCGGCGACCCCGTCCAGGTCACCTGGGTGGTCAGCGTGCTGGCCTGGTTCGCGATCTTTGCCCTGGGCGCCGTCTGGCGGTTCCGCGCGGACACCGCGCGCGGGTGAACAACGACGTGCGGGTGAACGACGACGTGCGGGTGAACAATGACACGGTGACTTCGCCGGCCCCCGCGACCACCGGTCCCGTGTTCGGGACCTGGGCGGTCGTGGGGTTCTCGGCGATCTGGCTGGTGTTCCTCGCCGACCCGATCGCCACCGCATGGGCCACCCGGGACACCGCCGCCGGCATCCTCGGTCTGGTCGCCACCGCATGCGTGGCGGTGCTCTACCTGATCGCCTGGCTGCTGCAGATCCGACCCGGCTGGACCGGGTCCTGGGCGTGGGCCGACGGCCGGCCGGTGGCCAGCAGCAGCTGGACGAACGCACCCCCGGCCGCCCGGGCGCGGTCCATCGCCGTGATCGTGGTGCAGCTGCTGCTCGCGGTGGTGATGATCGCCACCCTCGGACAACCGGCCACTGCGGCGCTCCCGTTCGTCGGGGTGCTGATCGTGCTCTGGCTGCCCCGCCGGGTCGGCCCCTTCCTCGTGGCCGCGCTGGTGGCGGTGGTGATCGGCCTGGAGTGGCTGCTGCCCGCCTGGCAGGCCGGGTTCGGGGTGCCGCTGTCGATCGCCGCCTCCGCGCTGGCGGTCTGGGGTATCCAGCTGATGCGCCTGCGCACCCGCGCCCTGATGGCCGCCAGGGAGGAGAACGCCCGGTTGGCGGTGGCCGAGGAACGGCACCGGATGGCCCGCGACCTGCACGACGTGCTCGGCCACTCGCTCACCGTGATCACCGTGAAGATCGAGCTCGCCAGCCGGCTGCTGGAGGTGGACACCGACCGGGCGCGGGCAGAGCTGGCCGGGCTGGAGCGGCTCTCCCGGGACACCCTGCACGATGTGCGCCGCGCGGTGGAGGGCTACCGCGACCTGAGCCTGGCCGGGGAGCTGGTGCGCGCCCGAGAAGCCCTGGAGTCGGCGGACATCCTCGCCGACCTGCCCACCGCCGTCGACGACGTGCCCACCCCGGTGCGGGACCTGTACGCCTGGACCGTGCGGGAAGGGGTGACGAACGTGATCCGGCACTCCGGGGCGAGCACCTGCACCGTGCGGATCGCCCCGGACCGGCTCACGATCGCCGATGACGGCGCAGGTCCGCAGGGTGGCGCGGGCTGTGCTGACGTAGCCGGTCCGGTGGGGGAGGCCAGCGCGCCGTGCGCAGGTGCTGGTGGCGGGAACGGGTTGCGTGGGTTGCGGGAACGCGCCCGGATGGCGGGTGCGGTGATCGGCACCCGGGCCGTGGACCCGCACGGGTTCGAGCTGACCGTGCAGGTGCCGCGATGATCCGGGTGCTGCTCGCCGACGACCAGTCCCTGGTGCGCGGGGCGGTGGCCGCGCTGCTCGGGCTGGAGGAGGACATCACCGTGGCCGCCGAGGCCGGCAGCGGCGCCGAGGTGCTCGAGCTGCTGCGGTCAACGGAGGTGGACGTGGCGCTGGTGGACGTGGAGATGCCCGGGATGGACGGTATCGCCCTGACCGCCGCGATCAAGGCCGACCATCCCGGTGCGCGGGTGCTGATCGTCACCACGTTCGGCCGGCCCGGGTACCTGCGCCGGGCGTTGCGAGCCGGGGCGGACGGGTTCGTGGTCAAGGACACCCCCGCCCGCCGGCTGGCCGACGCCGTGCGCCGGGTGCACGCCGGGCTGCGGGTGGTGGACCCGGTGCTCGCCGCCGAGGGGCTGGTCGCCGGGGAGTCCCCACTGACCGCCCGGGAGACCGATGTGCTCCGCGAGGCAGCCACCGGTGGCACCGTGGCCGACCTGGCCCGGACGCTGCAGCTGTCCGAGGGCACAGTGCGCAACCACCTGTCCGCAGCGATCGGCAAGACCGGCGCCCGCACCCGCGCCGAGGCCGCCCGGCTGGCGCAGGAGAACGGGTGGTTGTAGCCACCTCCGCAGGCATCCACTGGCTGGTCACCGCCGGGAGCACTGTGTGGCCATTGTTAGTATTGGGACCGGTCCGTTGTCCGCTCGGAAGCGGTGTGGCGAGCCAATTTCCTTGACTTCCCAACACAACTGCACCATTTGAACACTGACCACTGACCACGCCCACTGAGCAGGAGCGGACGTGCTGCAGCTACTAGCCGTGCACCTCGTCGCGGCTCTGGCTGCCCCGTTTGCGGTCGCCCGGTACGGCCGGAAGATGTTCCTGCCGCTGGCGCTGGTACCCGGTTCGGCGGCGGTGTGGGCGCTGAGCCAGACCTCGAGCGTGCTGGCCGGGCACGGCCCGCAGGTGACAGTGCACTGGGTCGCCTCCATCGGGATGAACCTCACCTTCCGGATGGACACCCTGACCTGGTTCATGGTGCTCATCGTCGGCGCGGTCGGCGCCCTGGTGCTCGCCTACTGCGCCTGGTACTTCTCCTCCGGGGCGAAGTTCCTCGGCCGGTTCGCCGGTGTGTTCGTCGCCTTCGCCGGTGCCATGCTCGGCCTGGTCAGCACCGATGACACGCTCGTGCTGTACGTGTTCTGGGAGCTGACCACGATCTTCTCCTACCTGCTCATCGGGCACTACTTCGACCGCAAGGGGTCCCGGCGCTCGGCGATGCAGGCGATCATCGTCACTACCCTCGGCGGGCTGGCGATGCTCGGTGGCTTCATCATCCTCGGGGAGACGCCGGGCGGGTCCTACTCCCTGTCCGAGCTGGTCGCCCAGCCACCGACCGGGTGGGGCACATCCACCGCGGTGGTGCTCGTCCTCGTGGGTGCGCTGACCAAGTCCGCCCAGGTGCCGTTCCACTTCTGGCTGCCCTCGGCGATGGCCGCCCCCACGCCGGTGAGCGCCTACCTGCACGCCGCCGCCATGGTCAAGGCCGGGGTGTACCTGGTCGCTCGCATGGCACCCGGGTTCGCCGACCTGGGCCCCTGGCGCTGGGTGGTGCTCGTGGCCGGTGGCGCCACCATGATCGTCGGCGGCTACCGCTCCCTGAAGCAGCACGACCTGAAGCTGCTGCTCGCGTTCGGCACGGTCAGCCAGCTCGGCTTCCTCATCCTGCTCGTCGGCCAACCGGACCGGGCGGTCGCCCTGGCCGGGCTGGCGCTGCTCGGGGCGCACGCCATGTTCAAGGCCGCCCTGTTCCTCACCGTCGGGGTGATCGACGCCGCCGCCGGCACCCGGGACCTGCGCGAGCTCTCCGGTCTGGGCCGCCGGCTCCCGGCCGCCACGGTGGCCGGGTTCCTCGCCACCTTCTCCATGATCGGGCTGCCCCCGTTCGCCGGGTACGTCGGCAAAGAAGCAGCCCTGGAGGCGCTCATCCACGACGGCGGCACGCACCAGAGCATCGTCCTCGCCGTGATCGCGGTCGGTTCTGTGCTCACCGTCGGGTACGGGCTGCGGTTCCTGTGGGGCGCCTTCGCTCGCAAGCCCGGTGTGCCGGACACGCCGCTGGACTCCGAGGCCGCCGGACTGTTCGTCCCCGGGATCCTGCTCGCCGTCGCCGGGCTGGCTGCCGGGCTGCTCCCGGGCCTGGGAGAGCACCTGCTCTCCGGGCACGCCGCCACCTACCCGGCCGGTGAGGCCGGCCACCTGACCCTCTGGGGCGGGTTCGGTCTCCCGCTGCTGCTGACCGCCGGCATCCTGCTCGCGGGACTTGCGCTCTACGCCGGGCGCGCCGCTGTGTTCAAGGTGCAGGACGCCGTCATCCTCGGCCCGGACGCGGACCACACCTACCGCTCCGCGATGCGCCGGCTGGACCGAGTGGCGATCGCCGTCACCTCCACCACCCAGCGTGGTTCGCTGCCGCTGTACCTGGCGATCATCCTGCTCACCACTGTCGTCTCGATCAGCATCGCCAGCATCACCGGCGGAGTGGAGATCGGTGACGTGCGCTGGTTCGACACGCCCGCGCAGATCGCCGTGGCCGTGGTGATCGCGATCGGCGCTTTCCTCGCCGCGCGTGCCCGCCGACGGCTCAAGGCTGTGGTGCTGCTCGGAGTTACCGGGTACGGCGTGGTGGTGCTGTTCGCCCTGCACGGTGCCCCCGACCTGGCACTCACCCAGGCGCTGGTGGAGACCATCTCCCTGGTGGTGTTCATCCTGGTGCTGCGTCGCCTGCCCCCGTACTACTCGAACCGGCCGCTGAAGGCCAGCCGATGGTGGCGCGCGCTGCTCGGGGCGGCTGTGGGTGTGATGGCGATGCTGCTCGCGCTCGTGGTGCCCGGCGCCCGGGTGGCCGACCCGATCGCTGAGCTCTTCCCTGCGGAGGCAGAGCAGTTCGGCTACGGCAAGAACATCGTGAACGTCACCCTGGTGGACATCCGTGCCTGGGACACCATGGGGGAGATCTCCGTGCTGCTGGTCGCAGCCACCGGGGTGGCCTCGCTGGTGTTCCTGCGCGCCCGCTCCCGGGGCGTGGACCGGGTGCGGGACATCAAACCGGGTGCGCCGGCTGTCTGGCCTGTGCCCGCAGGGGAGGACGTAGCGGTGCGGTTGCGCGGCAACCCGGAGGAGAACAACGACGCCCGCCGGAACCGGCGCTGGCTGCCGGCCGGGGTGGCGCTGCCGCCGTACCGGCGCTCGGTGATCTTCGAGGTCGCCACCCGGCTCGTGTTCCACACCATGCTGGTGTTCGCCGTGTTCCTGCTGTTCTCCGGGCACAACGCCCCCGGCGGCGGGTTCGTGGCCGGTCTGGTGGTCGGCATCGCCCTGACCGTGCGCTACCTGGCCGGGGGCCGGTACGAGCTCGGGGAGGCGATGCCGATCCTGCCCGGTGCACTGCTCGGCTCCGGTCTGTTCCTGTCCGCCGGGGCGGGGGCGGTGCCGCTGTTCTTCGGCGGGGTGGTGCTGCAGTCGGTGCAGTTCGAATTCCACCTGTGGGTGTTCGGCGAGGTGCACCTGGTCACCTCGTTGTTCTTCGACATCGGCGTGTTCCTGGTGGTGGTCGGGCTGATGCTGGACGTGCTCCGCTCGCTGGGCTCCGAGGTGGACCGGCAGGG
>DATGRZ010000146.1:0-7020 GCA_035303065.1 Ruania sp. | reverse complement strand
GTCCGGGTGCTCGGTGGCGGCGCTGTGCCAGTCCGCCACCACCACGTTCGGGTAGTCGGCGGCGATGTCGGTGAGGTTCTCGTTCGACTCGGGCACCCAGGAGCTGGCGCCGTAGATGTTCACCAGCACCACCTGGTGGTCAGGGCCGATGTCGTCCAGGGTGTCCCGGACGATCTCCTGGTCGCGCACGCCCGCGTTGGTGCCGGCGGCGATGATCACCACGTCCCGGATCGAACCGTCGTCGATAGCGCCCTCGATCGCGGCGCGGACGTCCGGCCACTGCCGGTTGGAGACCGCGTCGATGTCCATACCGGGAAACGCGTCGGTCAGGCCGGGAGCGGCGACATACATCATCGAGTCGCCGAACCCGGAGATCTCCTCCCCGCTGGGCAGACCGGCGGCACCGCCCTCGCTGCCCTCACTGTCCTGGGCGTCGTCGCTGTCGTCGCTGTCGTCGCTGTCGTCGGCGCCGGCGGTGTCGGAGGCATCGTCCTGGTCCGACCGGCCATCAGCCTCCTCCTCACCGGCCGCCTCGTCGGCCGCTTCCTCCCCCGCACCGTCAGAGGAGGCCTGGTCGCCGCTGTCGGCCCCGGCCTCACCGCCGCCGGTGCTCGGCTCCGCGTCGCCGGCCGCAGTACCGGTGCCCTGGTCGGCGGCGGCTCCACCGACCAGACCGGCGGCCTCGTCCATGGCGATCTCCACCTGCGAGCGTTCCGGTGCGGTGGCGAGCGCCACGGAGAACAGCACCAGGCAGGCGGCGGTCACCCCGGCGCCCACCCGGGCTGCGGTCAGCCTGCCGGGAGCGATGAGTGCTGCCCCGATCCGCCGGAAGCACTCCTTGAACCCGTGGCGGCGCACCGGGTTCTCGATCCATCGGAACGAGACGGCGGCCAGCGCGATGCTCAGCACCAGGGCTGCCCCGCGCTGGATCCAGGAGCCGAGCGAGTCCGGGGCGACGGCAGGGGTGAATGCGGCCATCAGCAGGATCACCGGCCAGTGCCACATGTAGATGCCGTAGGAGCGCTGTCCGATCCAGACCAGCGGCGGCAGGTCGAAGAACGCCTGCACCAGGTTCCGCTGGCCCGGGAACGCGCCGATCACCAGGGCGGTGCACAGCGAGGCGAGCAGGATGCCGCCCCGGTAGGCGAAGGAGCTGGACGGCTCCAGCCAGAACATCAGCATGACCAGACCGGCCACCCCTGCGATCCCCAGCAGCACCCGCGCCCGGGCGTACCAGCGCACCTGGAACAGGTTCCAGGACTGGGAGGCTGCACTGACCGCCATCGCCGCGCCGATCATCAGCCCGAACGCGTGCGTGTCGGTGCCGTAGTACACCCGGGTGGCGTCCTGGCCGGGGGTGTACAGCACGGCCATCAGCACCGCGGAGGCGGCGGCCAGGGCGAGCAGCAGGCCCACCCGTTGCCGGCCGGTGCGGGTGGTGGCCATGATCAGCACGAACGCCAGCGGCCAGACGAGATAGAACTGTTCTTCGACCGCCAGGGACCAGAAGTTCACGAACAGCTGCGGACTGGTGGTGTTGAAGTAGCTGGACCCGGCGTGGATCTCCAGCCAGTTGTTGGAGAACGTCAGCGCACCGACCACCTGCCGCTCGATGTGCACCAGCAGGTCGTTGCCGGCCAGCAGTGCGAGCACCACCGAGACCAGCACCACCGTGCCCAGGGCGGGCAGCAGCCGGCGGGCGCGCCGGGTCCAGAAACCACGCAGGTCGATCTTGTGGTTCTTCCGCAGCTCACGCACCAGCAGCGTGGTGATCAGGAACCCGGAGATGACGAAGAAGACGTCCACGCCCAGGTAACCGCCGGGCAGCGACAACGGCCGCAGGTGGAAGACGAGCACGGCCAGGATCGCCACGGAGCGCAGACCGTCGAGACCGTGGATGTGACCGTCGCGGGCGGGCGAGCTGGCCGCTGCCCCGGGGCTGGGGGGCACGTCGTTCCCTTCCGTCGAGAGGATCGCCGGTGTCCAGACTATGGCCGCGGCCCGCCGCGGTGGTGACCACACGCCGGACGGGCCGCGACCGGGTAGCTGGTCAGGCGCCGGGCAGCAGAGTGAGCAGGCTCGCCTGGTTCTCGTCCTGGGAGCTGAGCACAGCAGCGCTGTCGGTGCTGGAGAGCCACCCGCTGGCGATGTCCTGGCGGTCGAGCTCCTCACCGGTGGCCACGTCGATCCGCAGCAGCTGCCCTTCCGGCCCGTCCGGAGCCGTGACTGCTGCGGTGAGCACACCGGCCTCGCTCACATGACCGAACGTCACGTAGCCGGCCCCCTCCCCGGCACCGACGGTCCACAGCTCCTCCCCGGTGCGGGCGTCCATCGCGGTGAGCAGGTCCTCACCGGTGGAGACGACCCAGGCGAGCTGGTCGCCGACCGGCACCGGGCCGACCCGGGCAGGCACCTCCATGTCCAGCCCGGGCCAGCCGGGCACGCTCCACCGCTCCTCGCCGTCGAAGCCGAGGGACTCCACCGGCGGCTGGTCCTGGGTGATGTCCACCCGGATGCAGCCTTCGACCTGAGCGTCCTGGGCGGCCAGCGCCTCACCGAAGCACGGCTCGACGGCGTCCGCCGGCTGGAGCAAGTCGTCCGCACCGCTCTCTGCGGTCCAGTCCAGCAGGGCGGAGGCAGCCAGACCGTCCTGCGCCCAGCGCTGCACGATCGCCAGGTCGACCGTCACCTGGCTGATGGTCACCTGCTCGTCCTCGCCGCGCGGGCGCAGCTCGTCCGCCAGCGGGGCGTCCCAGGCGACCGTGCGGGCATCCACCTCACCGCCGGCCGGGTCGAATCGCTGCACGGTCAGCTCGTCCTCGGTGACCTCCGCGCTCCACACCTCGTCAGTGGCTGTGGCCGCGGCGGTGGTGATCGTCCCG
Organism: Ruania sp.; assembly: GCA_035303065.1. Classification (GTDB taxonomy): domain Bacteria; phylum Actinomycetota; class Actinomycetes; order Actinomycetales; family Beutenbergiaceae; genus Ruania. The sequence continues at coordinate 4,138 of DATGRZ010000146.1, read as the reverse complement.
GAGCTGGGCAGGTGCTCCTCGCGCACCGTCCCGTCGGCCGGATCGATGGTGACCACCCCGGCCCGGTCCGGTTCGCTGCCCGGGCATGCTTCGCCGTCAGCGGTAAGAGAGAGCACCTCAGCCCCGGGCAGGTCCGCGAACCGCCACTCGTGGCACCCGCCCAGCTCCTCGGCGGACAGGCTCCACAGCTCGGACCCGTCCGCCCAGTCCAGCATCGTCAGTGCGGCGGAGTCCCCGTCCGGGCTGAGCACGGCAACACCTGACCCGGTGGCCATCGTGGTGGGCTGGTAGTAGTCCTCGATCACGCCCGGATGGGTCCACAGCTCCTCCCCAGCGGGGTCGTAGGCGGCCACGTCCCGGGTGCCGTCACTCTGGTCCGGCTCGCCGACAGCGAGCACGGCGGTACCAGGTGTGGAGGCCACGAGGATCGCGCCGGAAGGCACCTCCACCCAGTCCGCCAGCTCGGCCGGTGACCCGCTCGGGTCGTCGCTCGGCTCCTCGCTGGGGTCCCCGCCCGGGTCGTCGGTCGGCGGATCCTGCGGTGTGCCGCCGGTGTCACAGCCCGCGGTGAGCAGCAGCAGGCCCAGGCCGGCGGCGGTGAGCACCGTGCTACGTCCGCCCCGCACCCGGGTGCGCTGATGGGTACGCCTGATGGACATCTGTCCCCCTCCAGGTAGATGCAGTTGACGTCACCCCCTGCGACGTCTCGACGAGCGGCTCAGCGGACAGGCCAACGTCGAGTGCGGTGGACTCTGCCACAATCGCGCGGCAGATGCACGCACCTAGCAGCGGTGGCACACACTTTTTCCGGGGCGGGGCCTACTTCTCCCTCCCACGGAGGACCTGCCTCACCCACACGGAGGACGCCCGCCGGCGAGCCCATCCATCGCTGTGGTGAACCTCACGCCAGATGCTTGTCCAGAGTGTGACCAGGTTGTTAGCAAGAGTGCATGAGACACAACGTGAGGGTCCGCAGATCAGCACCACTGGCAGGTGTCGCCGCAGCAGCGATGCTCCTTCTCGGGGCCACCACCCCGGCCGCCGCACAACCGGGAGGTGCGCAGCCGGCGGAACGCTCCGACGAGACAGGCACACCGGCTGGCACCGCCCAGGTGGACGCACCGGTGCCCGAGGTGGACTGGGCAGCCTGCGGCGAAGGACTGGAGCAGTTCGACTGCACCAGCGTGGAGGTACCCAGCGACTACGACGAGCCGAACGGGCGGACCACCACGATCGCGATGACCCGGCTGCCGGCCACCGACCCGGAGCAGAAGATCGGGTCCCTGTTCCTGAACTTCGGCGGACCCGGCGGGCCGGGTGTGGAGTCCGTGCACATGCTCGGTGACACCCTGTTCACCGATGAGGTCCGCGCCCAGTTCGACATCATCGGCTTCGACCCGCGCGGGGTGGGCACCTCCGACCCGGTCACCTGCTTCCCGGACCAGGAGACGGAGAACGCGTTCCTGTCCCGGATGGAGTCCTTCCCAGTGGGCCACCGCGAAGAGGTGCGGTTCATGGCGCAGACCGCCACGCTGGGCGCCGCGTGCACCACGGTCTCCGGGGACCGGATCGCCACCTCGTCCACGGCGAACGTCGCCCGGGACATGGATCTGCTCCGCCAGGCGGTGGGCGACGAGCAGCTGAACTACGTGGGCTACTCCTACGGCACCATCCTCGGCGCCACCTACGGGGAGCTGTTCCCCGACCGGATCCGCACCATGGTGCTGGACGGCACCGTGGACCCGGACGCCTGGGTCGGCGAAGGTGACGAGCGCAGCCTGGGCCGCCGGATGGGCCAGGCGGTGGCCACCGACGAGACCTACCACGAGTTCCTCCGGCTGTGCGGCGAGGCTGGACCGCAAGACTGTGCCCTGGCCGGGCTCGGCGACCCCGAGCAAGTAGTGGAGGACCTGTTCGACCAGCTCAAGGAGAACCCGGCCGAGGTGCCCATGCCGGACGGGTCCACCACCGAGATCGGCTACGACGACGCCGTCTACCTGGTGTTCCAGTCGATGTACTCCCCCACGCAGTGGTCCGACCTGGCCGCCACCCTGGCCGCCCTGGTCGAGCCCGAGCAGCAGAACCGGGCCTTCTCCACCCAGTCCACCGGTGCGGACTCCATCCGCGACTTCCTGCGCAAGATCGGGTTCCTGCAGGACTACGCCTCCGTCGGTGGGGCGCTGGCGAGCATGTGCATGGACACCCACAACCCCGGCACCCTGGCCGACTACCCGGCCCAGGCCGCAGCCGCTGAGGAGGAGGCACCGCACTTCGGCCCGGCGCGGGCCTGGGTGGGCTCGCAGTGCGAGACCGTCGGGGTCAGTGACTCCGACGCCTACACCGGGCCGTGGGAGCAGTCCAGCGACGCCCCGGTGCTGGTGATCGGCACCCGGTACGACCCGGCCACCCCGTACGAGTTCACCGAGCCGTACGCCGAGAAGTGGCCGAACGCGAGCATGCTGACCGTGGAGGGTTACGGGCACACCACGATGATGACGCCGAGCTCGTGCGCGAACGCGGCGATCGAGGACTACCTGATCGACCGGGAGGCCACCGACGGTGCGACCTGCACCCAGGACGTGGCCCCGTTCACCCCGGCAGCCGAGCAGTCCCAGCCCGAGCTGGTCCCCGCCGCCCTCGGCTGACCGCTCTCCCCCTGTTCGCCAACGCTCGCCTCCGCGACCTGAAGTGTTTCAGACGTCGCGGAGGCGAGCGTTCGGCACCCGGGGTGGAGGCGGTGACCTGCGCGCACCTGGGGTACGCCGCTCAGTGCCCGCGAGCCTGCTCCAGGGGCTGCTCTACACCGTCGCCGGCGTCACGATCGCTGTGGCGCTCGGCTTCGCCTACCACCGCGCCGGCGTCGAGCTCACCGAGCTCACCGAGCAGACAGCCTGACCAAGCCAGGTCGCTACAGCTTGGTCACCGGTGAGTAGCGCAGCAGCAGCCGCTTGGTCCCGGAGTCGCCGAAGTCGATCTTCGCGACGGCGTTGCTCCCCGCGCCCTCCAGGGCCACCACCCGGCCCATCCCGTAGGCGTCGTGGGTGACCCGGTCCCCCACGTCCAGGCTCGGCACGTCCGACCGAGGGGTCGCGGACCCGAACGACGGCGCCCCCTCACCGCGCGTGGTGCGCTGCACCGGGCGGGAGGGACCCCTGGAGCCGCGCCGGCCGGCACCAGACCCGATCGCCCCACCGCCGGTGAACGACCCGCCGCGCAACGTCGTCGAGGACGCCTCGGCCCGTTCGTAGTGCACCAGCTCCTCGGGCACATCGGCCAGGAACCGGCTGGCCGGGAACTCGTTCGGCAGCCCGAAGGTGGTGCGCACCGCGGCGCGGGTCAGGTACAGCCGCTCCCGTGCCCGGGTGAGGGCCACGTACGCCAGCCGGCGCTCCTCGGCCAGCTCGGCCGAATCCGCCAGGGACCGCTGGTGCGGGAAGGTGCCGTCCTCCAGGCCGGTGACGAACACCACCGGGAACTCCAGCCCCTTGGCGGTGTGCACGGTCATCAGCGTGACCATGCCCTTGCCGTCGTCGTTCTCTGGGATCTGGTCGGCGTCGGCCACCAGTGCCACCCGCTCCAGGAAGTCGCCCAGGTCGCCGTCCGGTTCGGCGGCGGTGAACTCGGCGGCCACAGCGTGCAGCTCGGCGAGGTTCTCCACCCGGGAGGCGTCCTGCGGGTCGTTGCTCGCGCGCAGCTCGGCCAGGTAGCCGGAGCGGTCCAGGGCCGCATCGAGCACCTCCGCCGGGGTGGCGCCGCCCTCGGCGAGCTCCCGCAGCCCGCCGATCAGCTCGGCGAACGCCTGCACGTTTGCCATCGACCGGGTGGCCAGGCCGAGCACGTTCTCGTGGTCGTCCACAGCGGCGCCGAAAGAGATCCGCTCCCGTTCGGCGTGCGCGGCGAGCATCGCCTCGGCCCGGTCCCCCAGCCCGCGCTTGGGCACGTTCAGGATGCGCCGGATGCTCACCGAGTCGTCCGGGTTGATGATCGCCCGCAGGTAGGCGATCGCGTCCTTGATCTCCCGGCGCTCGTAGAACCTGGTGCCGCCGACCACCTTGTAGGGCAGCCCGACCCGGATCAGCACCTCCTCCAGCGCCCGGGACTGGGCGTTGGTGCGGTAGAAGATCGCCACATCGCCCGG
>DATGRZ010000145.1:0-4843 GCA_035303065.1 Ruania sp. | reverse complement strand
GCGTGCGTCTCGGCGACCTTCTTCGCCGATCCCTCCCCCGTGCCCCAGACCGTCTCGCCGAGCACCAGGTAGGCGGTGAAGTGCCGCTCGTGGTCTGGGCCGGTGGCCTGCACGTCGTAGTGCGGCACGCCGAGCCCGCGTTCGGCAGCCACTTCCTGCACGCTGGTCTTCCAGTCCAGCCCGGCGCCCAGACCCGCTGCGGCGGTGAGCGTCGGTCCGACCAACCGGGTGATCAGCTCCCGGGTCGGTTCCAGCCCGTGGCACAGGTAGGCGGCACCGATCACTGCCTCCATCGTGTCCGAGAGGATCGAGTCCTTGTCCCGGCCTCCGGTGCCCTCCTCACCCCGGCCGAGGAGCAGGTAGTCGCCCAGGTTCAGCGTGCGGGCGACCTCGGCCAGTGCCCGTTGGGAGACGCTGGCCGCACGCATCTTCGCCAGCGCACCCTCTGGCAGGTCCGGATAGCTGCGGTACAGGTGCTCGGTGACCACCACGCCGAGCACGGAGTCGCCGAGGAACTCCAACCGCTCGTTCGTCGGGATGCCACCTGCTTCGTGGGCGAAGGACCGGTGGGTCAGGGCGAGCACCAGCAGCTCGGGGTCGATCTCGATGCCGAGCGCGGTGCGTAGCGCCTCGGTGGGGCCGGCGCTCATCCCTGCTCGCCCGCATCCTGTTCGTCGGCGCTCTCATCCTCGATCGTCTCGCGCAGCGCGCTGAGGGCCGCCCAGCGTGGGTCGAGCTGCTCGTGGGCGTGCCCCGGCTCGGCGTCGGCCAGGTGGATGCCGCACACGGAGCACAGTCCCGGGCAGTCCGGCCGGCACAGCGGCTGGAACGGCAGCGCCAGCACCACCGCGTCGGTGATCGTGCCCTCCAGATCGGCCACGTCCCCGTCCAGCTCTGGTAGCTCCTCGGCGTCCTCCTCCTCGGCGGCTTCCTGCTGGCTGCCCGGGTAGGCGAACAGCTCGGTGAAGTCGATGGTCAGGTCCTGGCTGACCGGATCCAGGCAGCGCACGCACTCACCGTGGGCAGTGGCATCCACGGTGCCGGTGACCAGCACCCCGTCCAGCACGGCCTCCAGGCGCAGGTCGAGCGAGATCTCCGCGCCGGCGGGCACGGCGATCACCTCGTTGCCCATCGCCTCGGTCACCGTCACATCGAGCTCGACGGTGCGCATCGACCCCGGTCGACGACCCAGGTCGCGGGTGGAGATGCGGTACGGGTTGTCCTCGGTCACTCCTTCTCCTCTGCACTCCGGGCGCCTTCGTCCCCCGGGGTAGACGCCCGCTGTGGCTCCGGTCGGTGCCGGGCCCGCTCCTCCAACCGGGCGCGGCCCGCGGACACCTGTGAGCTGATCGCATTCAGGTCGATCTCGAACTGGGCGAGCTGCCGGTCGCAGTAGTCGTCGGCCTCCCGGGAGAGCCTGTCGGCGGAGGCTCGCGCCTCGGTGACGATCTCCTCGGCGCGGGTCTTCGCCTGGGCCACCACCGACTCGCTGGAGACCAGCTCCTCGGCCCGCTCCTTGGCACGCTCCACCAGGTCACTGGCCTCCAGCCGCGCCCGGCCGAGCACCGCGTCCGCATCGGCCACCACACCCTGGGCGCGGGTGATCTGCCCCGGGAGCACCGACTTGGCAGACTCGATCAGCTCCAACGCCTCTGCGCGGTTCACCAGCACCGAGGCACTCATCGGCATCGATCGGGCCGAGGCGACCAGGTCAGCCAGCTCGTCCAGGATCGCTACCAGCGACTCGCCCTGGCTCTCTTCGGTCATCGTGCATCATCCTTCTGGGTCTCGAAGGCGGCGTAGACCGCCTCGGCCACCGGCGGGGGAACAAGATCGGTGACGTCCCCGCCGTAGCGGGCCACGTCCTTGACCATCGTGGAGGACACGTGTGCCAGGGCAGCGTCCCCGATCACGAAGGCCGTCTCCACACCGGACAGGTGCCGGTTCATCAGCGCCATCGGGTGCTCGGCGTCGAAGTCGGCGCCACCGCGCAGCCCCTTGACGATCGCACTGGCGCCCACCTCCCGGCACAGGTCGGCCAGCAGCCCGGGCATGCGCAGCACCCGCACCCCGTCCAGGTCGGCCACCGCAGCGGTGAACAACGACACCCGGGCCTCGGCATCCAGCAGCGGTGACTTGCCCGCATTGATGCCGACGGCTACCACCACCTCGTCGAACATCGACCGGGCGCGCCGCACCAGGTCGAGGTGCCCGAGGGTCACCGGGTCGAAGGACCCCGGGCACACAGCGATACGTGACGTCACAGGGCTAACGTACCCTCCCGCAGCGTCCCGACAGGTGGCATACCCCGTCGAGAGACCGGTTTCTCGGCTAGACTCTCCGTGGTTTGCCCCTGCTCCCGACCCAGCGAAGGCTTTCGTCGATGACTGCGACCGTGCAGAGCTCCCTGCTGCTCCACCTGCGAGGCGAGGACCAGGTGGCGATCGCCACCTCGGACCTCAGTGCCGGGAGCGAGGTGACCGGCCCGCACGGCCCGCTGCTGCTGTGCGCGGACATACCGCGCGGGCACAAGGTGGCCGTCCGGGACGTGGCCGCCGGAGACCAGGTGCTCAAGTACGGACAGTCGATCGGGCGGGCCACCGCCGCGATCCCCGCCGGGGACCACGTGCACAGCCACAACCTGGGCATGGACGCCACCGAGCGGGAGCACGAGTTCGGCACCGCTCGGGTCAGCCCGGAGCTGCCGGCGGACCTGCCCCGCACGTTCCTGGGCTACCACCGCCCGGGTGGGAAGGTCGGCACCCGCAACTACATCGGCGTGATCACCTCGGTGAACTGCTCGGCCAGCTCGGCGACGATGATCGCCGACCAGTTCCGGAACCTCTCCCTGGAGGAGTTTCCGAACGTGGACGGTGTCATGGCCATCACCCACCAGAGCGGCTGCGGTCTGGTGCCGGACTCCGAGGGCGGGCAGATGCTGCTGCGCACCCTGCGCGGCTATGCCCAGCACCCGAACTTCGGCGGCCTGCTCGTGCTCGGCCTGGGCTGCGAGATGATCGCTGTGCAGTCACTGGTGGAGGGGCTCGGTCTGGCCGAGGGCACCTACACCGAGACGATGACGATCCAGGAGCTCGGTGGAATCCGGGCCACCGTACGTGCCGGGGTCGCCAAGATCCGCGAGATGCTGCCGCGGGTGAACGAGGTCGAGCGCGCTCCGGCGGACGTGTCCGAGCTGGTGCTCGGGCTGAACTGCGGTGGGTCCGACGGCTACTCCGGCATCACCGCCAACCCGGCGCTGGGCTACGCCTCCGACCTGTTGGTCGCCGCCGGGGGCACCTCGGTGCTGGCCGAGACCCCCGAGGTCTACGGGGCCGAGCACCTGCTCACCCGACGGGCGGTCTCCGAGACCGTCGGGCAGAGGCTGCTGGACCGGATCGAGTGGTGGAAGCACTACACCGCCGCCGGGGCCGGCACCCTGGACAACAACCCCTCGCCGGGGAACAAGGCCGGCGGGCTGACCACGATCCTGGAGAAGTCCCTCGGGGCGGTGGCCAAGGGCGGCCAGGCGGAGATGACGGCGGTCTACGAGTACGCAGAGCCGATCACCGACAAGGGGTTCACCTTCATGGACACCCCCGGCTACGACCCGGTCTCGGTCACCGGTCTGGTGGCCGGCGGGGCGAACGTGGTCTGCTTCACCACCGGCCGCGGATCAGTCTTCGGCTGCAAGCCCACACCCTCGATCAAGCTGGCCACCAACACCGAGATGTACCAGCGGATGGCCGAAGACATGGACCTCAACGCCGGCCGGATCGTGGATGGCACCGCCACGCTGGAGGAGGTGGGCCGGGAGATCTACGAGACCATCCTGGCGGTGGCCTCCGGCACCCAGACGGTCAGCGAGGAGCTGGACATCGGCCAGGAGGAGTTCATCCCGTGGCACGTCGGGGCGGTCACCTGAGCACCGCACACCGGCCCCGCCGCCTGCGCACTGCACACCGGCCCCGCCACCTGCGCACCTGGTACGGGGCCCGGCGGCGCTCAGCGCTGCAGCAGCCAGTCCACCTCACGGCCGAGCAGGGCGCGCCGGTCGGGACTGCGGTAGGCGGCGGCGTCGTGCCCGAGCGCGTCATGCACCACCCGCACACCGCCAGCGGCCCGCGCCCAGACGATCGGGTGCCGCCGCCCATCCTCCTCCTGGTCGACCAGCACGGTCACGTCGCCGGCCACCCGCAGGTCGCAGTAGCGCTCGTCGACCACGCTGAGCTGCTCGGCCAGCCCGGAGGTGATCGGGTGCTCCGCGGCGGTGACCTGCACCTGAGCCGGGGCCAGCGGCGGGTGCCAGGACGTGCCGGGCACCCAGCGCCCGCCGATCAGCTGCTCCCAGCGATCGTCGTCGTAGAAGGTGTTCGAGCCGGTGTGGGTGACCAGGGTGGGCAGCCCACCGGCGGTCTGCTCCCGGGTCCACTCGGCGAGCGCCTCGCCCCGCTGGTCGGCAGCCGAGTCCTCCACCGGCCGGGGGGTGCTCCCGCCGCCGGCGTTCACCACGAGCAGATCCACGGCTGTGCTGGGCACGTCTGCCTCACCCAGGGTGAGCACCTCGGCGTCCAGGCCGAGCTCGGACAGCTCCACCGCCAGCTGTGCGGACGTTCCCGCGAAGTCGTGCCACGGGTCGGTGTACCGGCCCGCACCACTGATCACCACTGCCTTCATCCCGATCCTCCCTCCTGCTCACCACACCCGGTAAGCGATTACCCTAGACTGCCACGAGCCCGAGTGGCCGTCACCTCGCAACCTGAAGGAGCTCTGTGACCAGCCTGCACATCGGCACCCGTGAGGTGGCCCGCTACTGCGACGGACAGGACATGCCCGCCCAGCTCTC
>DATGRZ010000144.1:0-3658 GCA_035303065.1 Ruania sp. | reverse complement strand
CACAGCGCGAGCTGCGTGACCGGGACTACCCGGTGCCGCACCACACGGCCCGGCAGGTGACCAGCCAGGACGCGCGCCGCTACGACCTCTTCCTGGCGATGACCGCCCAGCACGCCCGCAGCCTGCGCCGACTGGGCATCGCCGAGGACAAGATCCGCCTCTACCGGTCTTACCCGCCGGACAGCAGCGGCGCGGACGTGCCGGATCCCTGGTACGGGGACGCGAGCGGGTTCACCCGCTGCCTGGACACGATCGAGGAGCTGGCCCCGGCGATCGTGGCGGAGGTCGCCTCGGCCGTCAACGATCCCTCCTGACCGCCGTCTCCGGTGGTCGGCTCCTCGGATCGGTGCCTGCGGGGAGCGAGGGGCCGGGTGCTCAGATCCGGCGCTTGAGCGTGGAGCGCACGGTCGCCTGCCCGAGCGCCCACACCGACCGCGGCAGGGACAGCCGCTCCACCTGCCGGTAGAGTTCCCAGTTGTACTTCACCAGGGACAGCCGGCTCGACCCGGACAGCGACTCGGCCCGCTGCTCCCGGTACAGCGCCAGCGGTTCGTCCAGGCCGCGTGCGAGCGTGCCGTCGCGCAGCAGGGAGAGCCACAGTCCGTAGTCCTGGCGCTTGCGCAGGTCTGGCATGAACCGTTTCCCGAGCGCGGTCACCGAGTACATCCCGGTCAGGCAGCCGATGTAGTTCTGCCTCAGCATCGCGGCATAGGTCAGCTCCGCACGGGCCGGCACCACCCTGCCGTTCGGGACGAAGTCCCGAGCATCCCCGGCGAAGTCGGGAGCCACCTTGTAGTAGCTGGTGAACGTCACCGGTGCATGGTGCTCGGCGGCGAAGGCCAGCTGCTTGGTGAGCTTGTCCGCCAGCCACAGGTCGTCGGCGTCCAGAAACGCCACGTACTCCCCGCGAGCACGCTCGATCGCCGCATTGCGAGCACCTGCGGCACCCAGCTGCCGGTCGCTGCGTTCTGGGCGTATCCGTGAGTCCAGGCGCGCAGCCTCGGACAGGATCGTCCAGGTTTGATCCGTGGACCCGTCGTCGGTGACCAGCAGCTCCCAGTCCGGGTGCGACTGCGCCTGCACCGATCGGATCGACGAAGCCAGGGTGCCGGCAGCATCATGGGCAGGCATCACCACGGACACCAGCGGCATCGGACCTCCTCACACACAGACAGCCCCGGCACGGCGGGCCGCGTCCACAGTACCCTCGCTCCAGCCGGGTACCGTGACCTCCGGTGGCACGCTGCGCGCAGGTGGAGGAGATGTTGGTGACGAACACCCTGACCCGGGGCGACCGGGTGCTGGTGCTGGGCAGCTCGGGATTCGTCGGGTCTCACCTTGCCCCAGTGTTCGACGAGCTCGGAGTGGAGCTGGTCCGCTTCGACCTGCACCCCGATCCTCGCGGTGAGCACCCCACGTACATCGGTGACGTGCGTGATGTGGACGCACTGATCGAGGCGATGACCGGCTGCACGGCGGTACTCAACCTGGCCGCCGCGCACCACGACTTCGGCATCGGCACCGCCACCTTCGAGTCCGTCAACGTCGGCGGGGCGCGAACGGTCTGCGCCGCCATGGAGCACCACGGCATCACCAACCTGTGCTTCTACTCCTCGGTGGCCGTCTATGGCGAGCACACCAGCCCACCCGACGAGCACACCGTGCCCGATCCGGTGAACGACTACGGCCGTACCAAGCTGGCCGCCGAGGGGGTGTACCGGGCCTGGGAGGCCGGCGGTGACCGGCGCGCACTGATAGTGCGCCCCGCGGTCGTCTTCGGGCCCCGCAACTTCGCCAACCTGTACAAGCTGATCCGCCAGATCGACGCGCGCCGGTTCTTCCCGGTGGGGCCGGGCAACAACGCCAAGAGCATGTGCTACGTGGCCAACCTCGTCGAGGCGATCGGTTACCTGTGGACCGCCCCCTCCCGGCTGGCGGCGGACGAACCGGAGGTCTACAACTACGCCGACAAACCAGACCTCACCTCCCGGGAGACCGTCTCCCTGGTCTACCGCGGGCTCGGCCGCCGCGAACCCCGCGCTCGGCTCCCGCTGGCGCCGGTACGGCTCGCCGCGAAGCCGTTCGACCTGGCCGGCCGCGTGACCGGCAAGGATCTGCCGATCACCTCTGCCAGGGTGCACAAGCTCTCCGAGGCCGAGACCGCTTTCACCGCCGACCGGATCCGGCAGGTGGGTTTCACCCCCTCGGTGACCCTCCCGGAAGGGGTGGCCACGATGGTCCGCTGGTATCAGCAGGAGGGCCGGCACGCCACGCCGGTCGTGCACCGTCCGCCGCAGGACGTGCAACGGTAGGCGCATGCTCACCCTGGTGCCGCGGCCTCAGAACTATGCGTGGGGGTCGGTCGAGGTCATCCCGACCTTCCTCGGTCAGGCTCCGACCGATGCGCCGGTGGCCGAAGCGTGGTTCGGTGCCCACCCCAGCGCCCCCTCGGGCACCGATGCAGGCCCGGACCTGGGCGCGTACCTGGCTCAGGATCCCGGCCGGCGGCTCGGGTCGGATGTGGTGGCCCGGTTCGGGCCGCACCTGCCCTACCTGCTGAAGCTGATCGCCCCGATGCAGCCGCTGTCCTTGCAGGTGCACCCGAACCTGGAGCAGGCCCGGGCCGGGTTCGCCCGTGAGGAGGGCCAGGGCACGGCGCCGCCGCAGCGCAGCTATCCGGATGCCAACCACAAGCCTGAGCTGATCTATGCCCTGACCACCTTCGAGGCGGTGTGCGGGTTTCGTGCCCCGCGCCGGGCCGCTGAGCTGCTCGCCGATCTGCGCGGGCCGCTGGCCAGTGAGCTGCTCGACCTGCTGCGCACCGCCCCGAGCGCCAGCGGTGTGCATGCCGCCTTCGCGGCCGTGCTGCAGTCCAGCTCTGCTGAGCGGGTCGAGGAGGTGGTCGCCCAGTGCGCCAGCCGCCTGGCGGCCGGTTCCTCACCCTCACCGCGCACCGATGCGATCGTGGCGCGCCTGGCCGAGATCCACCCTGGCGACCCCGGCGCGGTGGCAGCGCTGCTGCTCAACCCGGTGACGTTGCAGCCCGGTGAGGTGATGTTCGTGCCCGCCGGGTGCGTGCACGCCTACCTGTCCGGCTTCGGTGTGGAGGTGATGGCCAACTCCGACAACGTGCTGCGCGCGGGCCTGACCGGCAAGCACGTGGACGTGCCGGAGGTGCTGGCCACGATCGACCCGGTGGCCGCACCCCCGATCCGGATCGCCCCGGAGATGCTCACCGAGGCCACCGGGGTCTTCTACGCCCCCGTGGACGACTTCGAGCTGTCCCTGACCACACTCACCGACGACCCAGGACGACCCGTCCCCGGCCGGGGCCCACGCGTGCTGCTCGGCCTGGAGGGCCAGATCCAGATCTCCACGGCGCACACCACCACACTCAGTCGCGGCCAGGCCCTGTTCGTCGCCGCCGACGAAGGCCAGATACGCGCCGCCGGAACCGGCACACTCGTGCAGGCCGACGTCCCCTGACGCTCAGCCCGGCAGTCGGGCGGCGCCCTCCTGCATGCCGAGGTGGTCCAGGTCGGCCTCCGGGTCGCCGACCAGCACCACCGACCCACCGGTGAGCCAGAGCGCCAGCGCGGTGCGCAGACCTGTGGCCACGTCCTCGGCGGGCAGCAGGTACCGTCCCGCCGGCGGGAGC
>DATGRZ010000143.1:0-19731 GCA_035303065.1 Ruania sp. | reverse complement strand
TGCCCCCGCCGGCCGTGCGGGCAGTGGTGGGCCGAGTCCACCTCCACCCGGTCGAGCACGCCGCAGACCTCCAGCACGAACAGGTCGCGGGGGCCGGCACCGCGGAGCACCGGGTGCCCACCGATGCGCCGGTCCTGCTCCACGAGCGCGGTGAGCCAGGCCGCGCCGGTGGAGTCCATCAACGACATCCGGCACAGGTCCACCGTCAGGTTTGGCCGCTCGCGCAGGGCGATGCGACGCAGAGCGGCCTCGGCCTCGTCGCGGGAAGTGAGGTCAAGGTCTCCGGTGATCGTCACGAGCAGACCGCTCGTGGACGTCACGACATCGATCATCACGCGGACCTTCCATCGGTGCTCCAAGGAGGGTAGCCCCGGGGGGCCGGCTGTGCACGTCGGCCCCCCCGGGGCTGTGCACAACCTGCCCTTGTGGGGTGCACAGCAACCGGGCCCGGCCAGAACCGACGGCGGCTGATGAGAGGCTAGGAGCATGTCGCAGAACCTGCTCCAGCCTGATCCCACCCGCCTGCCCGCCGACCACCCGGACATGGCCGCCCGCGCCGCTGTGGAGGAAGGGGTGGAGCTGGCGGACGTCGCCGCCCGGTTCCCCGCAGCGAGCTACGCATGGGCGTTGCTCGCCCGGGCCAGCCTGGCCGCCGGCGACGCGGTCAGTGCCTACGCCTTCGCGCGCACCGGCTACCACCGCGGCCTGGATGCGCTGCGCCGAGCCGGTTGGCGTGGCGCCGGCCCCGTGCCCGCCGACCATGTGCCCAACCAGGGTTTCCTGATGGCCCTGCTGGCGCTCGCGGACGCGGCTGAGCAGATCGGTGAGACCGAGGAGGCTGAGCGTTGCCGTAGCTTCGCCGACGACGCCGACCCCACCGCCCGCACCGCCCTCTCGCGTTGAACCGGTCCACCCGGCACCCAGTCCGTTGAGAAGTTGCCCGGGGGCACCTAGCGGCCCCAGGCAAAGCCCCGGGGGCACCACCCGACGGCTGGGCTAGCGAGCACTGCCAGCGTCCTCGGACCAGGCATGACCTACCTGTGACCAGTCTGTGACCTCCCTGTGACCCGCCTTTGTCACTGTGGTCGGATGGGCACATTCCTACGGGCGGCGGTGATGGTGCTGCTCGTAGGGATCCTGGTGGCGGCGCAGTTCCTCCGTGCGGACAGCTGGTTCCCGCTGGGCAGCCTCGGCCAGTACGCCTACCCACGGGATCCCGATGGCGACGTGATCAACACCTACGTCATGGGTACCACCACCACCGGAGCCGAGGTGCGGGTGGGCCTGACCCCAGCGTCGGCCGGCATCTCCCGGGTGGAGTTCGAGGTGCAGCTGCCGACGATCCTGGAGGACCCGGACCTGCTCGGTGACATCGTCGAGGTGTGGGAGACCAACCACCGGCCGCACGAGCTGGTCTCGGTCACCGTGTACGAGAACCACTCGCCGATGTCCGGCGGCGCGCTGTCCGCTGAACCGTACGACGTCCCCCTGCTCACCTGGGAGACACGGTGAGAGCGATCGTCACAGGGGCGCGCCGCACGTTGGGCTGGCTCGTGCCGGAGCTGCCGCGAGCCCGGGTGGCCTGGGTGCGTGCGGCACTGGCTGTGATGACCGTGCTGGACGTGCGGTTCTTCCTGAACGCGACCGGGGACCGGGGCGGGACTCCGGAGCTGTTCCAGCCGGTGGTACTGGCGCAGTGGCTGCACCTGCCACCGGTCACCGACTCCGTGGCTCAGGTGCTGTTCGTCGGCATCCATCTGGGCGCCCTGGCGCTGATCCTCGGCGGCTTCGCCCGGGCGCCCGCTGTCGTGCAGCACGCCGGCGGCGCTGTGCATGCACTCAGCTACGTGCTCTGGGTGCTGTGGGCGATGAGCTACGGGTACGTCTCGCACGACCACATGGCCATCACGATCGGCGTGCTCGTGCTGACCACCGCCGGCACGTCCCGGTACGGCGGCGGAGCAGCTGCGGACGCCGCCGCCGGCTGGCCGCTGCGCATGGTCCAGGTGTTCACCGTGCTCACCTACTTCGGGTCGGTGCTCGCCAAGTACGTGTTCAGCGGCGGCTCGCTGCTGCGCTGGGTCTCCTCCGGCACCCTCGCCTGGGCGTTCATCCGCCGCCCAAACGCGGTGAACGCCCACTTCGTGACACATGCGGTGCTGCTGCGGTTCCTGCAGTGGGGAGCAGTGCTGCTGGAGGCCGCCTCCCCGCTGGTCTTCGTGCTCCGCGGCCGGTGGCTGGCCCTGGCGATCGCCTCGTTCCTCAGCTTTCACCTGGCCACGTTCGCGCTGCTGGGCATCCACTTCCTGCCCACTGTGGTCTGCTGGTCGGCGTTCGTGCCGTGGGAGCGGCTGCCGGGCTGGTGGCAGTCCCGCCGGCAGACCGCTCGCATCAGGACCCGCCGCGTACCAGCCCATCGACCGCAGCCATTGGTCCACGTAGACCGGTAGGCTGCGGTGGGCCCCTCCCGCGGGCCAGAGACGACGGAAGGAACCTCGATGCCAGCGGTGGTGGTCCTCGGCGCCCAGTGGGGCGACGAAGGCAAGGGCAAGGCGACGGACCAGCTCGGGTCCCGTGTGGACTACGTGGTGAAGTTCAACGGCGGCAACAACGCTGGGCACACCGTGGTCGTCGGTGACGAGAAGTACGCACTGCACCTGCTGCCGTCCGGGATCCTCTCCCCGGGATGCGTGCCGGTGATCGGCAACGGCGTCGTCGTCGACCTGGAGGTGCTCTTCGAGGAGCTGGAGGCCCTGGCCACCCGTGGCGTGGACGTCTCCAAGCTGCGGGTCTCCTCCAGTGCGCACGTGATCCCCAGCTACAACCGCACCCTGGACAAGGTCACCGAACGTTTCCTCGGCAAGCGGCAGATCGGCACCACCGGCCGCGGCATCGGCCCCACCTACGCGGACAAGATGAGCCGCGTGGGCATCCGGATCGCCGACCTCTTCGACGAGCAGATCCTCCGGGAGAAGGTGGAGGGCGCTCTGGACCAGAAGAACCAGATCCTGGTCAAGATCTACAATCGCCGCGCCGCCGACATCGACGCGGTCACCGACGAGCTGCTCTCCTATGCGGACCGGATCCGCCCGATGGTGGCCGACACCTCCCTGGTGCTGAACCAGGCCCTGGACGCCGGCAAGACCCTGGTGTTCGAGGCCGGCCAGGCGACCATGCTGGACGTGGACCACGGCACCTACCCGTTCGTCACCTCCTCCTCGGCCACCGCTGGCGGCGCCGCCACCGGTTCCGGTATCGGCCCCACCCGGCTGGACCGGATCGTCGGGGTGATCAAGGCCTACACCACCCGGGTGGGGGAGGGCCCGTTCCCCACCGAGCTCTTCGACGACGACGGTGAGGCGCTGCGCAAGGCCGGTGGCGAGTTCGGTGTGACCACCGGCCGGCCCCGCCGCTGCGGCTGGTACGACGCGGTGATCGCCCGCTACGCCACCCGCATCAACGGGCTCACCGACCTGGTGCTGACCAAGCTGGACGTGCTCACCGGTTGGGAGAAGGTGCCGGTCTGCGTCGCCTACGACGTCGATGGTGTGCGCCACGACGAGATGCCGGTGGACCAGAGCGCGTTCCACCACGCCACCCCGGTGTATGAGTACCTGGACGGCTGGACCGAGGACATCTCCGGTGCCCGCACGTTCGAGGACCTGCCGGTCAACGCTCAGCGGTACGTGCTGGCGCTGGAGGAGATGTCCGGCACCCGGATCTCCTCGATCGGCGTCGGCCCGGACCGGGCGGCCACGATCGTGCGCCACGACCTGCTGGACTGACGCCCGCCCACCCGCCCGCACATCTCCCCGCCGCCCACCCGCCTGCGCCGGCTCCCACCCGCCCGCCTCTGCCGGCTCCCTCCCGTTGGAACACCCTTAGCGCGTTGGAACACGCTTCTGCGGTGGTTCGAATGCGCTAGAGGTGTTCCAGTGCGCGCGTGTCAGCGGTCGACGGCGGAGCTCACCAGCTCGTCCGGCTCATCGGGGGTGCCGGCTCGCAAGGCACTGGGGGCGAGCAGCGCCGCCGGAACCAGCAGTGCTGCGGCCGCCAGGTTGACCGCGGCGAACCCGCCCGCGGCCAGGATCGGCCCGGCCAGCGCGGCCACAGTCGCCCCGGCGTAGTTCATCGCCGCGTCGGTGGCTCCCTGCAACGGCACCCGCACCTGGTCCGAGCTCACCCCGGCGATCAACGCCGACGCGGCGATCAGTGAGGCGGACCAGCCCAGTCCGAGCACCACCAGGGCGACCGCAGTCAGCTGCGAACCACCGCCGGCGCCGGCGGCAAGCACGCCGAGCACGGTCGCCAGAGCCAGGAGGCCGATTCCTCCGACCGCCACCCGCACGGCCCCGAGCCGGTCCGCCAGCCAGCCGAACACCGGGCTGAAGGCATACATGCCGAGCACGTGCAGGCTGATCACGATGCCGACCAGCTCCAGACCCATACCGTGGTGCTGCATGTGCAGCGGGGTCATCACCATGACCATCGCCATCGTGGCGTGCGCCACCGCGATCAGCACCACGGCGAACCGGGCGACCGGGTGACGGGTGGCCCAGCGCAACGCAGCCAGTGCCCCTACTGCGCGAGAGGTGACCGCGGGGTCGACGCCGGCTTGCGAACCTTCGCCGGGGCCGGAGCTCGTGGTGGCGCCCCGCGCGGGCCGCCTTCCGGACGCGGCGCCCGGACGCGGCCCGGCAGCTTCCGGCACCGGCTCAGCAGCCTTAGGCGCAGGCTCGGCCCTCTCCGGTCGGGGTACGGGGCGGAACAGCAGACCGAGCAGTGTGGCCGTTGTCGCGAAGGCGACTACGGAGAACAGGTACGGCCCCGCCAGCCCGGGCACCCCGGCGCTCGTCCCGACGTCCGCACCGAGTGCGCTCAGGTTCGGACCAGCGACCGAGCCGACTGTGGTCGCCCACATCACCACCGACATCGACCGGGCCCGGTTGGTCAGTGTGGCACCGTCGGCCGCAGCGTACCGGGACTGCAGGTTGGTGGCTTGCGCGACGCCGAACGTGCCCAGCCCGAGCAGCAGCACCAGCAGCGAGTCCGCCACTGCTGCGGTCAGGATCAGCACGGCGCCGAGCGTGGCGATCAGGTAGCCCACGGTCAGCGACCAGCGCCGGCCCCAGCGGGTGGCCATCGCCGCCAGCGGGATCGCCGCTATCGCCGCACCGAGCACGCTGGCGGCCTGCGCCAGGCCGGCGACCTCGGTGCTGCCGACCTGCTCGGCGAGCAGCCCACCCACCGCCACTCCGGAGGCGACGCCGACACCGCCGAGCACGTTGCTGACGGCCAGCAGGGTGAGTGCGCGAGCGTGCGATCCGGTGGCAGCCACCTGGCTACTGTAGTGATCAGGCACGGCGGCAGCCTCCGATGCGAGCAGATCGGTGCAGCCGCAGAAGGAGAGGGCTGGGATGACGCAGACGACCGACTTCGATGCGATCACCATCGAGCACCTGCGCCGGGTCGGCAGCGTGAAGTGGTCGGCCTACCCCGATGCCCTCGGGGCGTTCGTCGCGGAGATGGACTTCGGCACCGCCCCGCAGGTCACCCAGGCGTTGCACGAGGCCGTGGACACGGGTGTGTTCGGCTACCTGCCGGCGGCGCTGGAGCAGCAGCTCGCGACCGCCTGGAGGGACTGGGCGCGCACCGTCTACGACTGGGACGTCCCGGTTGAGCGGGTGCGTCCGATGCCCGATGTGATCGCCGCGTTGCAGGCCACCATCGAGCACTTCTCCGCGCCCGGCTCGCCGGTGATCCTGCCGACCCCGGCGTACATGCCGTTCCTCACCGTGCCGCCCGCGGCCGGCCGGGAGGTGATCCAGGTGCCGATGGCTCGTGAGGGAGACCGGTACGTCTACGACCTGGATGCGCTGGACGCCGCGTTCGCCGCCGGCGGGAACCTGCTCATCCTGTGCAACCCGCACAACCCGATCGGCCGGGTGCTGGAGCGGGCGGAGATGGAGCAGGTCGCCGAGGTGGTCGAGCGGCACGGTGGGCGGGTGTTCTCCGACGAGATCCACGCCCCGCTGGTGCTCGGTGGCCACCGGCACGTACCGTACGCGTCGATCAGCGAGGTGGCTGCCGGGCACACAGTGACCGCCACGTCGGCGTCGAAGGCGTGGAACCTGCCCGGGATGAAGTGTGCCCAGCTGGTGCTGTCCAACGACGAGGACGCATCCCGGTGGGCTCGGGTCGGATCCGCCCACGAGCACGGAGCCGCCAACCTCGGTGTGGTGGCGAACATCGCCGCCTACACCTCCGGGCGGGACTGGCTGGGCAGGGTGCTGGACTACCTGCACGGCAGCAGCCTGCTGCTGGCCGACCTGCTCACCGAGCACCTGCCCGAGGTCGGCTACACCCCACCGGAGGGCACCTACCTGGCCTGGTTGGACTGTCGCGAGCTGGGCCTGGGAGACCGGCCGGCGGAGTTCTTCCGCAGGCGCGCCGGGGTGGCGCTCACCGACGGCACGCTCTGCGGTCGCGCCGGCGCCGGGTTCGTCCGGCTGAACTTCGGCACGCCGCGGCCGATCCTCACCCAGATCGTGCAACAGCTGGGTGCGGCGGTCCGTGCGCGCTAGTACGGTCAGCGGGTCCGGTCGGCAGGGTGCCCGGTGCCGGTACTGAACGCTGACCCGAAGTCCTGCCACACCCAGGCGGGGATCTCGGCAGCGACCCTGGCGAGGGCGTCCAGGTGCAGCTGCAGCAGCTGTGGGGTGAACGCCGTCGGGGCGTGCGAGACCAGCCAGGCGCCGCGCACCCGGATCTCGGTGACGCTCAGGTCCAGGCTGTTCAACAGGTGCATCAGCTGCGGATGGGTGAACGCTGAGCCGTACCGTGGATCCATGGTCTGCACCCGCCACAGGTGGTTGAACCGGGCGGACTCGAACTGCTGGCCGGCAGAGACGCCGTAGGGGTCCTCGGCGCGGTCGATGATCAGCAGATCGGGCAGCCTGCCCGGGAGCTCGAGGGCGACCAGCTGTTGCACCTCGAGCTCGTAGTTCACGCCCCGTTCGAAGTGGTAGGCGATCGCCTGCGTCCCGGCGAACGTCCCGCGCAGCACCTCGGAGTACTTCGGCCGGCGCTTGTGGTCGGCGGGACCCGGACGGGTCTGCTGCACCGCCGCGTCCAGGTCTGGCGGCAGGTGTCGTGCCCGGGGGTACCACTCCCAGCCGAGGCGAGCGGCCGCCTGCCGCAGGGACCGTCGCCGCGGCCAGCGCAGCACCAGCTGGCGGACGAGCACCACGCCCGCCCAGATCGCTCCGAGGACCGCCGAGACCAGGAACACCACCACGGCACCGGCGAACACTAGCCCGATCGCCGGATGGTCGAGCGTCGGCAGCTCGGCGATGCCGCTGATCACCCCGCAGGAGATGAGCCCAGAGGTCGCCACGATCGCGCCGAGCGTCTGCCCGGTGCGGCGCACCCAGCGGCGTGCCGGTCGGTTCCGGCGGTGTCGGTTCGGTACCTGCCCCTGCGTCACGTGGGCAGTCTATGTACCTCTGGGCGACCGCTGTCGCAGCCGTCCTCACGTCGGCTGCGGTGCGGTGTACTCGGGCCGGAACCCGATCCCCACCACGTGGCCGGTGAGCCGGGCGAGCCTCGGGTGATCGCGCAGCATGCGCAACGACCACGGCATCGGTGCCTCCGGAGGTCGGGAGGAGAGCAGCGCTGGCTGGAGCATCCGCTGCACCCGCTGGGTCAGGCGCGCCGGAAGGCTGCGGCGCCGTTGCACCCGGCGCAGGTGACGGCGGCCGGGCACACCGGTGCGGAGGACCGGCGCGAGGATGCGCGCGGCCGCGACGGCGTCCTGGATCGCCAGGTTCACCCCGACGCCACCGGCCGGAGACATCGCGTGCGCGGCATCCCCGATGAACAGCAGCCCGTCGCTGTACCAGCGGCGAAGACGCTCCAGCCGCACCCGGAGCAGGTAGACATCATCGGTCCCCAGCGACTGCAACGCTCGAGCCATCTGTGGTGAGATCGCCTCGATCCGGCTCCGTAGGCGCAGCATGTCCGCCTTGGTACCGTCCCAGCCTCCGGCCGGGATCACGTGCGCCACCTGGAGGAACGATCCGCGGTCGAGCGTGATGACCAGACCTGCTCCTGCCTGGATGGAGCTGTGCTGCAGGTCGTCCTGCTTGGGCAGCCGGAACCAGAGCACATCCATGGCAGCCGCCTGGCCGCGAGGAGTGAACCCTGCCGCTGAGCGCACGGTGGAGTCGCGTCCGTCCGCTCCGACCACCAGGCGCGCGTGCACCTTCAGCGGCCCTTCGGGGCCGGTCGCGGCCACACCGGTGACCTGCCGCCCGGAGTGCAGCAGACCGTCCACCCGGGTCGATCGCAGCAAGCGGAACGTGGGCAGCGTCTCTGCGGCGGAGGCGAGCAGGTCGAGGAAGTCCCACTGGGGCATGAACGTCATCGTCGCCCGGTTGGTGGTCAGATGGGTGAACTCCGCCAGGGTCAGCTCCTGCCCGTGCCAGCTGAGCGTGATCCGGGGCGTGTCGGCATGGTCCCTGGCGAGGAACTCTTCTGCCAAGCCGATCCGGTGCAGCAGGTGCTGGGTGGCGGGGTGGATCGTGTCCCCTCGGAAGTCCCGGAGGAAGTCCGCGTGCTTCTCCAGCACGACCACGTCCACTCCGGCCCGGGCGAGCAGCAGACCGGCCATGAGGCCTGCGGGCCCGCCGCCGGCGATGACTGCATCTGTCGAGATATCCATACCGAGATGTTCGCCACCCGTGCCAGGCTCGCCACCATGGTCAATTCACGGCGAGGCCGGCCCCGCGGGCAGCCGGTAGCGCGACAACAGCTGCTCGCCGCAGCCCAGCGGCACTACTTGGCCGGCGACCTCGGCGAGATCTCCGGGCGGCAGCTTGCCGCAGAGGTCGGTGTGAGCCACTCGCTGGTCAATTATCACTTCGGCTCACGAGACCGGTTGTTCGCCGCGGCTGCTGCCCTCACGATCAGTCCGGAACAGGTCGTGGCGGCGACGCGTCGACCCGACGGCGGCCTGGATCTGTCCCGGCTCGCCCGTGCTGTCGTGGCGGTGTGGGAGCACCCGGAGCACGGCGCCCGACTGGAAGCGATGGCGCGGTCGTTCGCCCGTGGTGATGCTGCATCGACCGCGATCGCTGACTATCTGGAACGCACGGTGGTCGAGACGCTGTCGACGGCGTATGGCCGCCGCAAGGGCGCGACGATGGCCACCAGCATCGTGGGGTTCCTCTTCGCCCGTTACGTGCTCAACCTGCCGACGTTTGCGCGCCTCTCTCCGGCAGAGGCCGCGGCACTCCTGCACCGCTCGCTGCAGTAATTCTCTTGCTGCGAGGTGTCGCCCTGTGGTGCAGTAACTACACGCTATGTGTACTTGACATCGGAGGCGGCATGACCAGCGTGTTCGAGAAGGCGGAGATCGACTACCTGCGTGAGCCGGGACGGCGTCTGGCCCGGGTGGCGACCGTCGGACGGGACGGTATGCCGCACGTGGTGCCGGCCGGGTGGAGCTACAACTCCGACCTGGACACGATCGACATCGGTGGCCACAACGTGCCCGGGACGAAGAAGTTTCGCGATGTGGCGCGTACGGGTCTGGCGGCTCTGGTGATCGACGACGTCCTCCCGCCGTGGCAGCCGCGCGGGATCGAGGTCCGCGGTGCGGCCGAGGCGCTCGAGGGCGAAGGGGTGATCAGAGTGCATCCGCGGCGGATTGTCTCCTGGGGTCTGCTCAGCGATCGTCTCGGTGAGCATCATGCGCGGACCGTGCCTGGGCGGGCGGGCTGAGGACCAGGAACGCTGTCTGGGTCGCACCATCCGCGCCGCACACCAGTCCCCGGAGCGTCGTCAGCTCAGTCAGTGCTCACCAATCAGTCAGTGCTCACGAACGTACGGACCAGGAGCTCGGCGAAGCTCTCGGCGAGAGCGGAAGGGGACCATCCGCCGTCGAGGACCAGGGACTCGGCGAAGTCAGAGTTGGTCAGCGCGCTGAGCACCTCAGCGGCTGTCCCTACCGACCACGTCGAGGCCAGCCGACCCTCCTCGGCGAGCCACTCGGCCAACCGCCGGCAGTTGGTCAGCTTGGCGCCCCGCACTCTGGTGCGGTGGGCGGCAGCATCGCTGTCCCGGCGCTCCACCCGCGCGACCGCTCGGTCGACCGGCAGCACCCGAAGGTGATAGTCGGCGTAGTGCTCCGCCCACGCCCGCAACGCTGCGACAGAGTCCGGGGCGGACCAGACCCGGGCGACGGACTGCTGCAGTCCCTCGGCGTCGGCGACGTACGCGAAGAGCTGGTCGACTGCCTGCGCCCTGGAAGAGAAGTGCAGATATGCACTGCGCCGGGTGACTCCTGCACGCGCGGCGATCGCGCTCATCGTCAGCCCGCTGAACCCCTCGGTCTCCAGGATCTCGCGCATCGCCGCGAGGAGGGCCTCCCGGGTGCGCCGGCTGCGGGCATTGCTCGGCGTGTCGATCGCTGCCACCCAGATCCTCCACCGTGGCCCCGTGCTCGTCTGTCGAACATAATTCTACGGTGCGTGTAGTTGGCAGGATCTGGCGGTGCACCTCGCCACGGGCCGGTGGCGTACGGCTAGGGCTTCGCCTGTCGAAGACGATCGTGGCGGCCGGACCATCGTCTGCCGGGACGAATGACTCGCCCCGTGCAGACCGGTGCGGAGAGAAGCCTGGGAGCGCAAGAAGTCTGTGCTGCGCACCAGGTTGTCGACCGTGACGGTGACGACCGCGAACGCCGGCAGGCTCGGAGGATGTTCACCTGGGAGCTCCTCATTGGGCGGTGATGTCCGTCGGCAGGCTCCGGGGTGTGAGCAGCAAGGAGGTCGACGGTCGCGCTGAGCGCTACCGGCACGTCCGGCCAGAGCTGCTCGAGCGACTCACTGACTACATCGCTACGCACGGACTGCACGGACTGACCATGCGTAACCTGGCGGCCGGTGCGGGCGTCAGTCATCCGACGTTGCTGCACCACTTCACCAGCCGTGAGGCCTTGCTGGCGGAGGTGTCCCAGCACGTGCGTCGTCGTCTGGTCGATGCCGCGCAGGCCGCGGTGCCCCCCGAGTCGACCGATGACCTGTACCGCTGGTGGCGCAGCCTTGCCGACTATGACCGCCCGCTGGATTTCCTGCTCGTCATCGAGCTCTACCTCGCCGCGCTCCGGGACCCGGAAGAGCGCGTCGATGCTGCGTTCGTGCACTGCCTGCGCGCCCTGGCTCCCGCCTCGGGCTCCGGTCAGCATCGACCGGGAGGGCCAGAGGTCACTCGGTCCTGAGGTGGTGCTGGTCGGGTTCGA
Organism: Ruania sp.; assembly: GCA_035303065.1. Lineage (GTDB taxonomy): Bacteria > Actinomycetota > Actinomycetes > Actinomycetales > Beutenbergiaceae > Ruania. Next base: position 8,429 of record DATGRZ010000143.1, on the reverse strand, counting down.
GCAGCGTGATCTCGGTCGAGCCCGGGACGACCCGGGCGCCCTCGTGTGCGGCAGCCAGCTGCGATGACTTGATGTGCTCGCGCATGCGCTCCGGGTCATCGACCTCCAGGAGCACCACGACGGCACCGTCATCGGCGGCGTCCCGCGCGACCAGGAGCGTGCTCAGGCCACGGGACCTGCGCTCCTGGTCGAGGCTGTCGAAGTGCTCCCGCCACTGCGGGTAGTCCGTCGTTCGCTGTTGCACCATGACGATGGGCATCGTTCACGCCTTCCTAGTGGTCTGCTTCGTTCGGGCGGAGGTGTCGGGCGACGACCTCCAGGGCCTCGATGACCTCAGCGGCCGCGCCGGGCTGCCCGCTGACCACGGCCTCCTCGATCGCCCGGTCGACAGAGCTGGCGCGCACCTGCGCCACGCGCTCGGAGATGTGGTCGGCGGCTCGGATGAGGGTGCGCCGTCGGTCTGCGGGGTCCACCTCGAGCGTGATGGCGCCAGCGGCATCGAGCCGGGCCACAGCGGCAGAGACCGCGCTCTGCGGCAGGCCTGAACGCTGCGCGATCTCGCTGACAGTACCGTGCGTGTGGGTGGCGATGTCCTCGATCACGATCAGGACCGTCCGCTCTGCTCCGGTGTCAGTCATCGGCAGGGCGGCCTCCCCGATCTTCATCAGCGTGCGTCCGAGGAGGAAGAGCTCGACACCGTTCATGACACGAGAGTACTTCCGAACCGATGCATCAAGTTTGACGCATCATTTTTGATACAATAGCGTAGTGGTCATGACCAGCACCGGAATGCTTCCGCTGGCCGATGCGGAGCTCTACTTCGAGGTCCGCGGCGCCGGACCCACCCTGGTGATCGCACAGAGCGGAGAGGGTGATGCCAATCGCACCGAGGCCCTCGTGCAGCGGCTCGAACCCGACTTCACCGTGGTGACCTATGACCGACGAGGCCTCTCCCGCAGCGTGAACCACGCCAGCCGAGTCTCGATCGCCACACACGCCGACGACGTGGCTCGGCTGCTGGAGCACGTGACCGACGGCCCGGCCGCCATGCTGGGCTGCAGCATCGGTGCGACGATCGGCCTCCACCTTGCCGCAGTGGCGCCATCGCGACTGACCACGCTCATCGCGCACGAGCCGATCAGCCCGTGGTTGCTCCCGGCTCCCGCCCGCGCGCAGCAGCAGGAAGAGATCGACGAGATCCTGAGGATCTACCACGACCACGGGTGGCGAGCCGCGCTCCCGCCGATGATGCGGGCCCTGGGTATCGATCCGACCGGGCAGGAGCGGGAACCGGGTGTCGACCTGCCCCCGCTGACCCCAGCGCGAGCAGCGAATCTCGACCATCTGCTCAGCTGCGACATGCCGGCAGCTCGTGATGCTGACCTCGATGTCGAAGCGCTGCGTCGTACCCCCGTACAGATCGTGCCCGCGGTCGGTACCAGCACTCCGGTCCAGGTGTTCGACTACCAGTGCGCCGTCCAGCTAGGCACGGCGCTCTCGGTCCCGGTGCATCGGCTTCCCGGCGGTCACAATGGCAGCATCACCCACCCGCACGGCTACGGCGAGGAGGTCCGTCGGCTGCTGAACGGCGACGCGCACCAGAGCTGAGGAGCAGCCGGTCCGCTCACGCCAGGAACGACGCCGCCGGGGCACGGTGCCCGAACTCGTCCCAGACCCAGTCCGGTATGGCGTCGGTGATCCTCGCCAGTGCGTCCAGGTGCACGTGCAGGAGCGCGGGACTGAACGCGACCGGAGCGCGGGAGACCAGCCAGGAGCCGCGCACGTGCACGGCCGCGATGCTCGGGTCGAGCCCGTTGAGCAGCTGCATCATCCTCGGGTGGGCGAATGCGGAACCGTACCGGTTGTCGTCCGTGTGCACGCCCCACGCGTAGTTGAACCGCGCGGACTCGAACTGCTGGTCCGACCTGTAGCCGTACGGGTCGTCGGCCCGGTCGGAGATGCGAAGCTCTGGCAACGTGCCCGGCAGCTGGAGGGCCACCAGCTGGAACACCGTGGGCAGCAGCCGCGATCCGCGCTCGATGTGCACCGAGAACGCCGGCCGGCCGGCGAACATCCCGTAGGCCAGCTCGGAGTAGCGCGGCTTGGCATCGTCGTCCTTCCAGTTCTCCTTGGGGTCGATGTGCCGCAGTGCGGTGCGGGTCACGGTCGGGACCGACCTGGCGTCGGCGAACCAGCGCCACCCGATCCGGGTGGCTGCCGCGGCCAACGCCTGCCGCCGCGGGTGGCGCAGCACGGCCTTGCGCACGAGGACCACCAGTCCCCACAGGAGCCGGGCACCGAAGGTCACGCCGAAGACCACCAGGCACACCATGGAGAGCGGCTGGAACCGCTCGGCGAGGTCGAACTTGCTCAGCACGCCGATGCCCAGGTAGCTCAGGAACCCGGTGATGAACGCCAGCACCATGAGCGTCCGAGCGAGTCGGCGGACCCGACGCTCAGAGCGGCTGTGCCGTGGGTGGGGTGGTGGTGCGGGGGCTGCCATCGGCCCAGACTAGCCGGGTCGGCGGGTACGGCGACGTGCCGATTCCCGGGCAGACACGGATGCACCGGGGCGATAGTCTCACGTGCACCGTGCAGGGGCGGTCGGTGGGACTCCAAGGAGCTGGTATGGCCGAGGTCGTCAAACGTTCCGGGCTACAACGGGTGCTGGACGCGGTGGAGCGCGCGGGCAACAAGGTCCCGCACCCGGTGATCATCTTCCTGGCGCTGATCGCGCTGGTGATCGTGCTCTCGCACGTCTTCTACCTCACCGGCGCCTCGGTCAGCTTCGAGCAGGCGGCGGTCTCCGAGCAGGTCGACCCCAGTGGTGAGGAGCTGATCGGGGAGAACGCCTACGAGAGCCCGGACCCTGAGGTGGAGACCGTCACGGTGGAGGCGAAGAGCCTGCTCACCGCCGAGGGACTGAGGTTCATCTTCACCTCGCCGGTGGCGAACTTCAACGGCTTCGGCGTGGTCGGGGTGATCATCGTGGCGATGATCGGCGTCGGCCTGGCCGAGGAGGTCGGCCTGATCGGCGCGTTCATCAAGCGGCTGGTCAGGATCACCCCGCAGCGACTGATCACCTTCTCCATCGTGCTCCTCGGGGTGCTCTCCTCGATCGCCACCGACGCCGGCTACCTGGTGCTCATCCCGCTCGCCGCAGCGGTGTTCCACTCCCTGGGCCGGCACCCGCTGGCCGGTCTGGCGGCCGCGTTCGCCGGGGTCGGCGGCGGGTTCGGCGTCAACTTCCTGATCACCCCGGTGGACGGCATGCTGGTGGAGATCACGAACGAGTCGATCAGCGACCCGGCCCAGCACGTCTCCATCACCGGAAACCTGTTCTTCGGCATCGTCTCCACGCTGCTGATCGCAGTGCTGGCCACTGTGCTCACCGAGAAGTTCGTCGAACCCCGGCTGGGCCGGTATGTGGCAGCCGAGGAGCTTCCCGACGGCGTACCGGCCGAGGCAGCGGGCGTTCCAGCGGGTCAGGGGTCGGCCGGGCACGGGCCTGCTCCGCACTCACCTGCCGCTGCTGGCTCGGCCGGCGATGCCTCCGAGGTGACCGAGGCTGACGCTGTGTCCGACCGCGGCGGGGCCGACGCTGCAGATGACGGCTCCGCAGGCTCCGAGGAGGCCGGCGCGCTCAGCGTCGAGGAGCGCCGCGGGCTCCGGTTCGCCTCCTGGGGGCTGCTCGGGGTCACCGCCGTGGTCCTGGTGATGACGATCCCGTCCTGGGGACCGCTGCGGAACCCGGAGACCGGCAGCCTGATCGAGGACTCCCCGTTCATGGGCTCGATCATCTTCCTCATCCTTATCTACTTCTTCGTGATGGGGCTGTGCTACGGCAAGGGTGCCGGCACCATCGGCTCGGCGATGGACGTCATCAACCCGATGACCAAGACGATCGCAGGTCTGGCCGGGCTGTTCTTCCTGCTGCTGGTGATCAGCCAGTTCATCGCCTACTTCAACTACTCCCAGCTGGGCACCCTCGCTGCGGTCGGGATGGCCGACGCGCTGGAGCATGCGGGGCTGCCCACTGTGCTGCTGATCATCGGGCTGGTGCTGATGACCGCTGTGGTGGACATCTTCATCGGCGGTGTGGTGCCGAAGTGGGCGATCTTCGCCCCGATCTTCGTGCCGCTGTTCCTCCAGCTCGGCATCTCTCCGGACCTGGCCGTGGCCGCCTACCGGGTGGGGGACTCACCGATCAACATCGCCACCCCGCTGATGCCCTACTTCGCGCTGATCGTCATCTTCGCCGAGCGGTACCGGAAGAGCGCCGGGGTGGGGTCGATCATCTCGCTGATGCTGCCCTACACCGCTGTGCTGCTGGTGGCGTGGACCGCCCTGCTGGTGCTGTGGTACCTGCTCGGCATCCCGCTGGGCCCGGGCGGCAGCATCTACCTGTGACCTACGGGACGGCGCCACGTGCCGCCCCACCACACCACCGAGAAGGAGCACATCATGCCCACCACCCCCTTCGACCCGGTACCTTCTGCGACCCGGGTGCCTGCCGTCGTCGTACGCGCAGTGGCGACCGGCAGCGAACCAGCACCGGTGCTCGGTGTGCCGGTGCGCACCGAGGGTGAGGTGCCCACAGCAGTGGGCCTGTCCCGGGAGGCGCTGGCCGCCTGGGGATTCACCGGGACGGCGGGGCAGACCCTGGCGCTGCCCCGGGAGGAGGGTGCTGTGGTCGCCGTGGGCGTCGGTGCGCAGCCGTCGCCTGCGGACGTGCGTGACGCCGCTGCAGCCTTCGCCCGGGCCGCCGCCCGGGAGGCCAGGCTGGCGCTGCTGCTGCCGGACGCCAGCGACGCGGCAGCACAGGCCGCCGTCGAGGGTGTGCTGCTCGCCCGGTACCGGTACGACGAGCTGCGCACCCCGGATCCGGACACCTTCGCCGAGCTGGGCGAGGTGGTGCTGCACGTGGACCCCGACCAGGTGGAGACGGCAGCACGCGGCGCAGCCCGCGGTCACGTGCTCGCCCGCGCCGCCGCGATCTCCCGGGACCTGGCCACCACCCCCGGAGGGCACCTGGACGCACCCGGTCTGGCCGACGTGGCGCAGCGGCTGGCTGACGCTGCTGGTCTGCAGGTGATGGTCTACGACAAGGCGGCCTGCGAGGAGATGGGCTTCGGCGGTCTGCTCGGGGTGAACGCCGGATCGGTGCGCGAACCACGGATGATCCGGATCGACTACCAGCCGGAGGGCGGCAGCGACCGGCACCTGGGCCTGGTCGGCAAGGGTATCACCTACGACTCCGGTGGCATCAGCCTGAAGCCGTCCAACGCGATGCACGCCGCGATGAAGATGGACATGACCGGTGCCGGGGCGATCCTGGCCACGATGACGGTGCTGCGCGAGCTCGAGGTCCCGGTGCGGGTCACCGCCTACCTGGCCTGCACCGACAACATGCCCTCAGGGTCGGCGACCAAGCTCGGCGACGTGCTCACCACTCGTACCGGGCGCACCATCGAGGTGGTGAACACCGACGCCGAGGGCCGCCTGGTGATGTCCGATGCGATCGCCCTGGCGAACGAGGACGACGTAGACGCCATCATCGACATCGCCACCCTCACCGGTGCGGCGCTGATGGCGCTCGGGCCGCTGACCGCCGCCGTCTTCGGCAACGACGACACGCTGCTCACCCAGGTGGAGGAGGCAGCCCGGAGCACCGACGAACGGGTCTGGCGGATGCCGCTGGACCGGCGCTACCGCAAGTGGTTGAGCTCCGAGGTCGCCGACATCAAGAACCTCGGCGGTGAGTCCGCAGGGTCGATCATCGCCGCCCTGTTCCTCGCCGAGTGGGTCGGGGAGACGCCGTGGGCGCACCTGGACATCGCCGGGCCGATGCTCGCCGATGCGGACGAGGCGTGGCGGAACAAGGGCGCCACCGGCTTCGGTGCGCGCCTGCTGGTGGAGGCGGCGGAGCGGTTCGCGGCCGGCTGACCACGCCGCACCGCGGCCCTCCGCGGGCTGGCGAACATCGGAGGAGGGCCGGGGCGGCGGGCGGGCCGGTAGGCTCAGGGTCCGTGAGAATCCTGCTGATCGGATCCGGAGCCCGTGAGCACGCGCTCGCCCGCAGCCTCGCCGCCGACCCCGCCACCAGCGCGCTGACCGTCGCCCCCGGCAACCCCGGCATCGCCGCGGTTGCCGACACGGTGGACGTGCAGGCGACCGACCCTGCTGCGGTGGCCGCGCTGGCCCAGCAGCTCGATGCTGACCTGGTGGTGATCGGACCGGAGGCACCTCTGGTGGCCGGCGTCGCCGACGCAGTCCGCGCGGCCGGCATCCCGGTGTTCGGGCCTGATGCTGCGGCCGCCCGGCTGGAGGGGTCCAAGGCGTTCGCCAAGGAGATCATGGCGGCCGCGAACGTGCCCACAGCGATGGCCAGGGTGTGCCGCACCATCGACGAGGCCGACGACGCACTCGATTCCTTCGGCGCCCCGCACGTGGTCAAGGACGACGGGCTGGCCGCCGGCAAGGGTGTGGTGGTCACCGAGGACCGGAAGGTGGCCCGTGACCACGCCAATGGGTGCGTCAGCCGGGACCGGCGCTCCCGAGTGGTGGTCGAGGAGTACCTGGACGGCCCGGAGATCTCCTTGTTCTGCCTGTCCGACGGCACCGACGTGGTCCCGCTCGCTCCGGCACAGGACTTCAAGCGACTGGGCGACGGGGACACCGGACCGAACACTGGCGGCATGGGCGCCTACTCACCGCTGCCGTGGGCTCCGGCGGACCTCACTGAGCAGGTGGTGCAGCGGGTGGCGCTGCCCACGGTGCGGGAGCTGGCCCGGCGGGGCACCCCGTTCGTCGGGTTGCTCTACTGCGGCCTGGCGCTGACCTCTCGCGGGCTGCGGGTGGTGGAGTTCAACGCCCGGTTCGGTGACCCGGAGACCCAGGTGGTGCTCGCCCGGCTGGAGTCCTCGCTGGCCTCCGCCCTGTACGCGGCCGCGACCGGGCAGCTGGACACGCTTCCGGACCTGCGCTGGAGCGATGACGCCGCCGTGACCGTGGTGCTCGCCTCCGCCGGCTACCCGGCCGGGGCCCGGAAGGGGGACTCGATCACCGGCGTGGACTCCGCCGAGGCCCTGGACGGGGTGCACGTCCTGCATGCTGGCACCGGTACCGATGCCGGTGCGCTGGTGACCGCCGGCGGCCGGGTGCTCTCCGTGGTCGGCCGGGGCACCGGGATCCCCGGTGCGCGGGCCGCCGCGTACGCGGGTGTGCAGCAGATCGCCATCGACGGTGGCCAGTACCGCACGGACATCGCCGCCGGCCGCTAGCGGCGGTCAGCCCTCCAGGTAGCGGGCCAGGTTCGCCAGCGACTCGGTCATCCCCTGCACGTGCGCTGCAGCGGAGATCGGCTCCGGCACCTGTTCTGCACGCATCACCACGAGAGTGCCACCCTCAGCCGGCTGCACTTCCCAGGTCATCACCATCGGGTCCGCGAACGCCGGGTCGTCGCTGACGAAGTCGGCCTCCTGGACCACTCGGACACCCGGGGTGATCTCGGTGAATCTGCCGGCGACCACGTCCGTGTCGTCGGTGGACTTGCCCGATGCACCGCTCGTGTCGGTGTAGGTCAGCACGAGCCGGTACCTTCCGCCTGGCTCGGGGTCGAAGTGCTCGACCCAGCCGGTCATCCCCTCCGGTGGCAGCCAGCTGGCCAACGCCACCGGGTCGAGCAGGGCGGCGAACACCTTCTCCGGTGCTGCGGGAACCAGCCGCTCAGCGGTGTCCACCCTGCTCATCGGTGTGCCGCGAGCTGTTCGAGGGCCGCCTCCTGGGCAGCGCTGATCTCCTCGGTGGTGGCCGTGGCGGACTCGGTCACCACCTGTTCCCACCGGTCGATCGAGGCCCTGGTGAGGTCGAGGACCTCCTGGTTGTGCGTGCTGGCCACCGGGCCCTCGAGGGCCTCTCCAGCCAGGTAGCAGGAGAGGCTGACGAGCGCAGCGTCCCAGCGCGGACCCACCACGAGCGCCTCCGCCCCACTACCCGCGTCGGAGATCGGCACTCCGTGGGTGAGCTGGACAGTAGTGAAGTCACCGGCGTAGGCGAGCTCGACGGTGAGCAGGCTCTCCGGGCCATCGAAGGTGAGCATGAAGTGCTCTCGCGGCCGGCACTCCCAGATCTCCCCACTGATGCTGTCCCCGATCTGGTACTTGCCGCCCTTGCGGAACTCCCCGGCCACGAGTGCGAACCAGCGCGAGAGCTGCTCGCGGTCGGTGAGCGCATCCCAGACCTCGTCGTGGGCGGCACGCAAGTCGCGGCGCAGCAGCACGGTCACCGTCAACGGGTCCCGGCGCACGTGCCGGGTGACGGCAGCCAGCTCGGCATCCTGGTCGAACATGCTGACCTCCTCCAGCAGCAGGGTCCTCCCAGTCTTGCACCGAGCACAGGGCTCGGCCACAGGGCAACGGTGCCGCTGC
>DATGRZ010000142.1:0-15659 GCA_035303065.1 Ruania sp. | reverse complement strand
TCCACCACACGAGTCACGTCACCGTCGTCGAGCATGTCCACCTCGTGGATCGTCACGTCCACCACACCGAGCTTGCGCAGCACCGGCTGGGCCTTCTCGACCTCGGCGGAGGCCCGCTGCCCCTTCTGCGCCAGAAGTCGTCCACCTGCGGCAACCAACGGCAGGCAAATCCGTGCGAGCTTGTCCAGCGCGGCGACTGCGCGTGCGGTCACCACGTCCACCCTGAGACGCCCGTGCAGCTCCTCGGCGCGTACTTGGTGCACGGTCACGTTGTCCAGGTCGAGCTCCTCCACCACCTCATGGAGCCACTCCACGCGCCGTTGCATCGGCTCCACCAGATGGACCTCCAGCTCGGGGTGCATCAGTGCCAGTACTACTCCCGGTAGTCCGGCACCGGATCCCACGTCTGCTAGGGAGCCTTCGTCCGGGAGGAACCGAGCGACGGCGGCCGAGTTCAGCACATGTCTGGTCCAGAGCTTGGGTAGCTCTCTCGGTCCGATCAGCCCGCGGAGCTCACCCTCCTGGGCCAGCAGCTCGGCAAAGTGGGCGGCGCCACCCCACGCCAGGCCGAGAATCTCCCGGCTCCGCGCATCGTCGACGACAGGCGTCTGCGACGTGTTCTCCTCCATCAACTCTGCCGCCGATTCAGCCGCCGGCACGGATCACCACGTGCCGATTCGGCTCCGCGCCCTCAGAATCGCTGACCAGACCACCCGCTGCGACGGCGTCGTGCACCACCTTCCGCTCGAACGGGTTCATCGGCTCAAGCGCCATGTCTTCACCTGAGGCCCGCACCTGGTCGATCGCCTCCTCTGCCAGCGAGGTCAGCTCTACGCGACGGTTCTTCCGATAGCCGGCCACGTCCAGCATCAGCCTGCTCCGGTCCCCGGTCTTGGCCTGCACTGCCAGCCGGGTGAGCTCCTGCAACGCGTCCAGCACCTCACCGTTCCTGCCGACCAGCGCGCTCAGCGTCTCGTCGTCCTCCTCCGTGACCACGGCCACTGCGGCACGACCATGGTCCACATCGATGTCGATGTCGCCGTCGAGATCCGCGATGTCCAGCAGCTCCTCGAGGTAGTCGGCGGCCACCTCGCCCTCCTCTTCGAGCCGGGCACGTTCGTCGGAGTCCTCCACAGCCTCCGGCGTCTGCTGCTGCGAGGTCACTGCTGCCGTCTCGTTCGTCATGGTGTCAGCCTCTCGTCATTCTCACGCAACCGCGTCCGGGCGGTGCGATGGACCGGCATCGCCGGTGTGGTCTCGTCTACCGGCCCCGAGCTCAGCCAGTCGCTGCCCCTTTGCCCTTCCGCTTTGATCGGGGTGCGTTCCGCTTCGGTTGGTGGCGTTGGCCCCCTTCGGGCTTCGTGCGCCCGTTCTCCGAGGAGGAGTCCTCCTCCCACTCGATTGCCACGCCATCGTCCTCGAGCGAGACCCCCTTGCTCTTCTTCGTCTTCGCCTTCTTCGCCTTCCGCTCCAGGTACTTCTTCTCAGCCTCGGAGCCGGGTGTGGGCGAGTTGCGGATCACGATGAACTGCTGCCCCAGTGTCCACAGGTTCGAGGTGGTCCAGTAGATCAGCACACCCATCGGGAACTGCACACCGATGAACAGGAAGATCAGCGGGAAGATGTACATCAGCATCTTCTGCTGACGCGCCATCGGGTTGTCCTGCGACGCCGCCGGCATGTTCTTCATCGTCAGCTGCCGCTGGGTGAACAACGTCGTCGCCGACATCAGCACGATCAACGTCGCAGTGACCAGCCGCACCGAGAGGGTTGCCCCGTCACCCATGAAGCTTGACGCCAGCGGTGCACCGAAGATGGTGGACGACTCCGCCTGCGCCGCCAACGTCTGCGTCAGCGGACCGATGCTGTCTCGGCCGTGGTACGTGCCACCAGCCACGTCGGGCAGCGAGTACAGCACGCGGTACAGGGCGAAGAACACCGGCATCTGCGCAATCAGCGGCAGACAGGACGCGAACGGAGAGGTGCCGGCCTCCTTGTAGATCGCCGACATCTCCTGCTGCATCGCCTGCCGGGAGGCCGGATCTGTCTTGCCCTTGTACTTCTTCTGCAGCTTCTGGATCTCCGGCTGCACCACCTGCATGCCGCGAGAGGCCTTGATCTGACGCACGAACAGCGGGATCAGCAGCACCCGGATGACCACTACCAGCGCCACGATGGACAGCACCCAGGTCCACCCGCCGGCAGGATCCATGCCGAGGAATGTCAGCGCATCGTGCGCCTGCACCATGATCCAGGCCACGGCCACCTTCAGTGGCCACAGCACAGTGTCGAAGAAACCCATCTGCCGGCTTGGTCTCCTAAGGTCAGATCCGCTGCTGCGGACTCTGGTGGAAAAGTCTGTGGTCGAGCCTACGGTCTGCTCCATAGGCTAAGTGGTCCGCGTGCGACGGCGGACCATCAGTGTCGGAGTCATCCTCACCGTGCTCAGGACTGGTCCTGGCTGACCGCCGCCATGGCAGGTGCTCCCGGTCCGGCACGTGGTCCACACCGCCGGCCGACCACGGGTTGCACCGCAGCACCCGCCAGGTGGCCAGCACGGTCCCGGTGACCGGGCCATGCCTGCGCAGGGCCTCCAGCCCATAAGCAGAACAGCTCGGGTAGTACCGGCACCGCGGCGCAAACCACGGTGAGACGATCAGCTGGTAGGCCCGCACCAGAGCCGTCAGCGCCCAGGTGACCGGATTACGAGAGGTGTGCTCCGCCGTCATCGGACCGCCTCCGCAACACGACGGTCCGCCTTCTCCTGCGCCTTTCGCCAGGTGCGACGCAGGTCTGAGCGCAGATCGCTGAACGACGCTTCTGCAGCGGCCGGTAGCGCACGCACCACCACTGCCGCCCCAGGCGGCAGCTCCACCAGGTCCTCAGCCATCACCGCACGCAGCCGCCGCTTGACCAGGTTTCGCTGCACTGCCCCGCCCACCGCCTTGGACACGACAAAACCCACCCGGGTCTCGGCGTCCCGGGTGGGGTGATAGTGCACCACGAGCCTGCGTGTGCTGCTGCGGGCACCAGAAGAGATCGCCGCGCCGAACTCGTCGCCGTGGCGCATCCGATACTGAGCCGGCAGCACCGCCCTCAGCGTCTCAGGCGCTCAGAGCGCGGCGGCCCTTGCGGCGCCGGGCCGCGACGATCGAGCGGCCAGCGCGGGTGCGCATCCGCAGTCGGAAGCCGTGCACCTTGGCTCGGCGCCGGTTGTTCGGCTGGAAGGTCCGCTTGCTCACGGTTCTGCTCCAAGACGTCGGGAAGTGTGCCGCCCCATCGTGTCGTGGAGCGCAAGACGTAACGGCCGCTGCGCACCAGCAGGTGGGCACAGTGGTCCATATGACTGACCCACGATACGTGGTGGTCAGAACTACGGTCAAACCGCCGAAACATGGGCTTGATCACGCTGGACGAGCCCTGTGGACAACCCGGTGGCAAGAACCACCGGTCCACGGCTACGCTCACCATTCAAGGTACGTGGTTCGCCAGCCAAGGAACCGCAGCAGATCAACGTTCATCGGTCGGCCAGCGGTTACACACAGTCTGTGGATAGAGTTGTGGATCATCGCCTGGTCCGGGCAGCTGCAGCACTCGCGCGGACCGAGAGTGTGGTAATCGTCGTCGTAGTCGTTCCTTCAGGCAGGGGGTCCAGTGTCAGAGTCGCCAGTCGATCCCACCGACCTCACCCAGGCCTGGCAGCGGGCCTACGAGATCCTGAACAACCGCGGCAACCTGGGCGGCGCACAGGCCGGCTTCATCCGTCTGACCAAGCCGCTGGGCGTCATCGACGACACCATCCTGCTGGCTGTGCCGAGCGACTTCGCCAAGGACTACATCGAGACCCGGGCCCGGGAGTCGATCATCTCGGCATTGTCCGCAGCCCTGGACCGCACCGTGCGCATCGCAGTCACCGTGGACCCCGCGCTGGAGGACCAGGACGACCACCCGGCACAGTCCGGCACCACCACTCAGCCGGAGCCGGCTGTCCCCAGCACCGCTGCACCCACGGAGCACCGTCCGAGCACGTCCGGTCAGCAGCACCCCGTGGAGCCCCCGGCCTCCCCCCGGGTGGACAACTACGCCACCGGGGTGGACCCGAACGCCCGGCTGAACCCGAACTACTCCTTCGACACGTTCGTGATCGGCTCGTCCAACCGATTCGCGCACGCGGCCGCGACCGCCGTCGCCGAGGCCCCGGCCAAGGCCTACAACCCGCTGTTCATCTACGGACAGTCCGGGCTGGGCAAGACGCACCTGCTGCACGCGATCGGGCACTACGCGAAGAGCCTGTACCCCGGGATCCGGGTGCGTTACGTGAACTCCGAGGAGTTCACCAACGACTTCATCAACTCCATCCGCGACGACAAGGCCGAGGCGTTCCAGCGCCGCTACCGCGAGGTCGACGTGCTGCTCATCGACGACATCCAGTTCCTGCAGGGCAAGGAGCAGACGATGGAGGAGTTCTTCCACACCTTCAACACCCTGCACAACGACAACAAGCAGGTGGTGATCACCTCCGACCTGCCGCCCAAGCACCTGAACGGGTTCGAGGACCGGATGCGCTCCAGGTTCGAGTGGGGGCTGATCACCGACGTGCAGCCCCCAGACCTGGAGACCCGGATCGCCATCCTGCGGAAGAAGGCGGGCAGCGAGTCGCTGCAGGCGCCCAGCGAGGTGCTGGAGTACATCGCCTCGAAGATCTCCTCGAACATCCGCGAGCTCGAGGGCGCCCTCATCCGCGTCACCGCCTTCGCGAACCTGAACCGGCAGTCGGTGGACCTGCCGCTGGCGGAGATGGTGCTCAAGGACTTGATCACCGACACCGACGGTGCCGAGATCACCCCGTCGATGATCATGGCGCAGACCTCCTCCTACTTCGGGGTGACGATCGAGGCGCTGTGCAGCGCTGACCGCTCCCGGGTGCTGGTCAACGCTCGGCAGATCGCGATGTACCTCTGCCGCGAGCTCACCGAGCTGTCCCTGCCAAAGATCGGCCAGCTCTTCGGTGGCCGCGACCACACCACGGTGATGCACGCGAACAAGAAGATCCGTCAGCAGATGGCCGAGCGACGCTCCACCTTCAACCAGGTCACCGAGCTGACCAACCGGATCAAGCAGCAGCGGAGCTGACAAACCACTCGAAATGCACAGTTGTGGATAACACTGTGGACACCCGTGGATAACTCGCCCACGGCACGTGGACAACCTGGCCCGACTCAGTGGACGCCACCGGTGCCGAAGAACGACATACACATCCGCCCCGTGGCGATGTGCACGCTCGTCCCCCCAGCTGTCCACACCCGACCACCCACGCTGACCTGCGCAGATGTCGATTACCCCCAGTCTCCACATCACCGATGACGACCACGAGACATTTAACGATCCGAAGATGTGAACAACCAACAGCTGCACCCGAGCCACTGTCCGAACCACATCCACGCTCCACCGACCAATGACAACAGCCGATCACACGTCGAGCACCCAGAAGCCGGCGTAGTCGTCTAACCTCGGAGACAGACCTGTGTCCTGCTCCGATCCGGAGACGTGGACACCCGCCCGCTGCTGATTCACTATGCTCAGTAGCCCCGAGTACGACGACCAGAAAGTAGGGCCCGCATCGTGAAGTTCAGGGTGGAGCGAGACGTACTGGCCGACGCCGTCACCTGGACTTCCCGGAGCCTGCCGACGCGTCCACCCTCACCTGTGCTGGCCGGTGTGCTGCTCTCCGCCGAAGCCGAGGGCAGCCTCGTGCTGTCCACCTTTGACTACGAGGTCTCCGCCCGGTCGACGGTGACCGCTGAGGTGGAAGAGGCAGGCTCGGTGCTCGTCTCTGGTCGTCTGCTTGCCGAGATCGCTCGCGCCCTGCCGAACAAACCGGTCGAGGTGGCCGTCGAGGGCAACCGGGTGATGGTCGTCTGCGGCGCTTCCCGGTTCACGCTGCTGACCATGCCGGTGGAGGAGTACCCGTCCCTTCCCGATCTTCCAGAGGTCACCGGATCCATCGACGGCGACGGTTTCGCCCGGGCGATCGCGCAGGTGACGATCGCTGCCGGCCGGGACGAGACGCTGCCCCTGCTCACCGGGGTGAAGCTGGAGATCGAGGGTGACACGCTCACCATGCTCGCCACCGACCGATACCGGCTCGCGATGCGGGAGGTGCACTGGAACCCGGCCAGCCCGGGGGTCAGCCGCACCGCGCTAGTACGTGCCCGCACCCTCTCCGATGTGGCGAAGAATCTCTCCAGCGCCGGTTCGGTGGAGCTCGCGCTGGCCGAAGGCGGCGACATCGTCGGCTTCGAGGCAGGTGGCCGGCGCACCACCTCCCTGCTGCTGGAGGGTGACTATCCACCAGTGCGGCGGCTGTTCCCGGAGCAGACCTCCACGCACACGGTGACCGCCACCTCTGACCTGGTCGAGGCCGCCAAGCGCGTGGCCCTGGTGGCAGAACGAAACACTCCGATCCGGTTGTCGTTCACCGAGGGTCAGGTGGTCCTGGAGGCTGGTCAGGGCGATGACGCACAGGCCTCGGAAGCGTTGGAGTCGACCCTGGTGGGCGAGGACATCAGCACCGCGTTCAACCCGCAGTACCTGCTCGACGGGCTCAGCTCGCTGGACTCCGACTTCGTGCGGCTGTCCTTCACCCACCCGTCCAAGCCGGCGGTGATGACCGGCCAGGACTCCATCGACGGCACCGATCACGCTGAAGAGTTCCGCTACCTGCTGATGCCCATTCGCTTCGGCGCCTGAGTGCAGCACCTCGAGGAAAGGATCGCGCAGATGCACATCGGACTCGTGGGACTGGGCCGCATGGGCGGCAACATGCGCGATCGGCTGCGGCTGAAGGGTCACGAGGTCACCGGGTACGACCAGAATCCGGAGGTCTCCGACGTCGCATCGTTGGCGGACATGGTGCAGGCCCTGGACAGTGACCGCCGAGTGGTGTGGGTGATGGTGCCGGCCGGCGAGATCACCGAGTCGGTCATCTCCCAGGTCGCTGACCTGCTCGGACCAGGAGACGTGATCATCGACGGCGGCAACTCCAAGTACTCCGACGACCTGCGCCGGGCCGCCGAGCTTGCCGAACGGGACCTGGCGTATGTGGACGCCGGGGTCTCCGGGGGCATCTGGGGAGAGACGAACGGATACGGGCTGATGGTCGGCGGTGATGACGCCACGATCGAGTACCTGATGCCGGTGTTCGACGCACTGCGGCCGGACGGTCCGCGCAACGAGGGTTTCGTGCACGCCGGTCAGGTCGGTGCCGGTCACTACGCGAAGATGGTGCACAACGGCATCGAGTACGGCGTGATGCAGGCCTATGCCGAGGGGTATGAGATCCTCGCCGCCCGGGACGACCTGATCGGGGACGTGGGCGCGATCTTCGAAGCCTGGCAGCGGGGCACGGTGGTGCGCTCCTGGCTGCTGGAGCTGCTGGTCAAGGCGCTCAACGAAGACCCTGACCTGGATGAGATCCGCGGTTTCGTGGCCGACTCTGGTGAGGGCCGGTGGACCGTGCAGGAGGCGGTGCAACGGGCGGTGCCTGCTCCGGTGATCAGCGCCGCGCTGTTCGCTCGGTTCGACTCCCGGCAGGAGGACTCCCCGGCGATGAAGGCAGTAGCCGCGCTGCGTCAGCAGTTCGGTGGTCACGCCACGAAACCGTCCGCTGAATGACGGCGGAGCCCACTGTGGTCGCCCTGGTGCGCCTTCGGTATGCCTCGGCCGGGCCGGTGAGGACTCGTGTACGTCTCTGACCTGGCGTTGACCGACTTCCGGTCCTACCCGGAGGTGCTGCTGGCCTTCGACCCCGGTGTCACCGCCTTCGTCGGGCCGAACGGGCAGGGCAAGACGAACCTGGTGGAGTCCCTTGGTTATCTGGCCACGTTCTCCTCCCACCGGGTCGCCGCAGATGCCGCCCTGGTGCGGGCGGGTGCGCAGCGGGCGATCATCCAGGCGAAGGTGGTCCGCCAGGAGCGGAGCTCGCTGCTGGAGCTGGAGCTGGTAGCCGGGAAGGCGAACCGGGCCCGGTTCAACCGCAGCCCGTTGCCGCGTGCACGGGACCTGGCCGGCCGGTTGCGCACGGTGCTGTTCGCCCCGGAGGACCTCAGCCTCATCAAGGGCGACCCGGAGGGCCGACGCCGGTTCTTGGACGAGCTGCTGGTGCTGCTCAGCCCGAAGCTCGCGGCCGTGCGCTCGGACTACGAGCGGGTGATCCGTCAACGCAACGCACTGCTGAAGTCGGCCGGCAGCCAGCGCCGCTCCGGCACCACTCTGGACCTGCGCACCCTGGACGTGTGGGACGACAAGGCCGCGGCCGCCGGTGCCCAGCTGATCGCCGCCAGGGTGCAGCTGGTGAATGCGCTGCGCCCGCACCTGGCCCGCGCGTACACCCAGGTCAGCTCCGGACAGAGCGAGGCGCGGATGTTCTACCGTGCCAGCGTGGACCGGGCGACGGCCGGTACCCAACGATCGGCGCCGGGCCGACCGGCGGAGCCGGGGCCCGAGGACACTGAAGCTCTTACCGAGGCGGGGGTGGTCGAGGCGCGGCTGCTGGAGGCGATGGCGCACCTGCGCGGCAAGGAGATCGAGCGCGGGGTGAGTCTGGTCGGCCCGCACCGGGACGACGTCGAGCTGTACCTGGACGACCTGCCCGCCAAGGGTTACGCCTCGCACGGGGAGTCCTGGTCGCTGGCACTGGGGCTCCGGCTGGCCAGCTACGAGCTGCTCAAGGCCGACGACGACTGGCACGAGGCCGATGAACCTGTCCTCATCCTCGACGACGTGTTCGCCGAGCTGGACGTGCGTCGCCGCGATCGGCTGGCCGAGCTCATCGCCCCCGCCGAGCAGGTGCTGATCACCGCGGCAGTGGCCGAGGATGTGCCCGAGGCGCTCGAGGGCGCCCGGGTGGACGTGATGGGATCGGTGGCCACCCGTGTCCGATGACCGGCCGCCCAGCGGCGGGGACGAGGAGAAGCCAGTCGCAGAACCAGACGAGCAGAACCGGGCACCGGGCCCGGACCAGGGTGAGGCCGCGGCGCCGGAGGACCCGGACAGCGTTGCGCGCGCCGCACTGGCGCGCGCACGAGAAGCAGCCCGGGCCAAGGGGATGGCCACCACCCGACGTAGGACCCGCCGTCGGGCAGAGGATGTGTACCTGCCGAGCGCACCGGAGTCGGCCCGAGACCCTGCCCCGCTCGGGGACGCTGTGCACGCCCTGGCCCGACAGCTCGGCTGGAGACAGCCACTGTCCATCGGCGGGGTGATCGGCCGCTGGCGGGAGGTCGTGGGTGATCAGATCGCCGACCACTGCACCCCGGAGACGTTCGAGGACGGGGAGCTGGTGGTGCGTACCGACTCCACTGCCTGGGCCACCCAGATCCGGCTGCTCACCCCACAGCTGGACCGCCGGCTGGCCGAGGAGGTGGGTGAAGGAGTGGTCACCTCCATCACCGTGCTCGGGCCTGGCGGGCCCTCCTGGCGTCGTGGTGCGCGGCGTGTGCAGGGTGGCCGCGGGCCCCGGGACACCTACGGCTGAAGCCGGTGTCCACAGCACCGTGACCGGGTGTGGACAACGCTGTGGACAGGCTCGGAATCTGCGTCGTTTCAGGGTAGAATCGATACCAGCGTCCGGGGGGAATCAGACACCTCATGATGAGATCCCTGGGCCGGCACGTGTTCCCGCCGTCTCTAGTGAGGATCGGGTCCGAAGGCGTGCACCGATGACGATAGGAGCGCCAGAAGAACGTGGTTGACGAGACGACAGGGCCAGAGACTGGATCCACATCCACACCAACAGGGTCGACTGGCTATGACGCCGGCAACATCACCGTTCTGGAAGGTCTGGAGGCAGTTCGCAAGCGTCCCGGCATGTACGTCGGCTCCACCGGTGAACGCGGCCTGCACCACCTGGTCTACGAGGTGGTCGACAACTCCGTGGACGAGGCCCTGGCTGGCCACTGCGATCACATCGAGATCACCCTGCTGGCCGACGGCGGGGTGCAGGTGCAGGACAACGGCCGCGGCATCCCGGTAGCGATGCACCCCACCGAGGGCCGGCCCACTGTCGAGGTGGTGATGACCATCCTGCACGCCGGCGGCAAGTTCGGCGGTGGCGGGTACGCGGTCTCCGGCGGCCTGCACGGTGTGGGCGTGTCCGTGGTGAACGCGCTCTCCTCCCGGATGGTCACCGAGGTCTGCCGCGACGGGTACCGCTGGCGCCAGGAGTTCGGCGCCGGCGGTCAGCCTGTCGGTGAGCTGCAGAAGCTGGAAGCCACCGACGAGACCGGCACCATGCAGACGTTCTGGGCGGACGGCGACATCTTCGAGACCACCGAGTTCGACTTCGAGACGTTGCGCTCCCGGATGCAGCAGTACGCGTTCCTGAACAAGTCGTTGCAGATCACCCTCACCGACGAGCGCCACAACGGCACCGGTGACGAGGTCGCCGGCGAGGTGGACGAGGAGGAGGACGAGGCCGGGCGCACCCGCACCGTCAGCTACAAGTACGACGGCGGGCTCGTCGACTATGTCAACCACCTCAACTCCGCCAAACGCATCGAGGTGGTTCACCCGGAGGTCATCGACTTCGAGTCCGAGGACACCGAGCGGAAGATCTCCCTGGAGATCGCGATGCAGTGGACTGCGGCCTACACCGAGAGCGTGCACACCTACGCGAACACGATCAACACCTCCGAGGGCGGCACCCACGAGGAGGGGTTCCGCGCAGCCCTGACCACGCTGATGAACCGGTACGCCCGGGAGAACAGGCTGCTCAAGGAGAAGGACGAGAACCTCACCGGTGACGATGTGCGCGAGGGGCTGACCGCCGTCATCTCCATCAAGCTTGGCGAACCGCAGTTCGAGGGGCAGACGAAGACCAAGCTCGGCAACACCGAGGCGCGCACCTTCACCCAGAAGGTGGTCTTCGACCAGCTCGGCGCATGGTTGGAGTCCCATCCCAACGAGGCGCGGGACATCATCCGCAAGTCGGTGCAGGCCGCTGCGGCCCGGCTGGCGGCGCGCAAGGCCCGGGAGGCGACCCGGCGCAAGGGGCTGCTCGAGGGCGGTGGGCTGCCCGGCAAGCTCAAGGACTGCTCCAGCCGAGACGCCTCGATCTGCGAGGTGTTCATCGTGGAGGGTGACTCTGCCGGCGGGTCGGCGGTGCAGGGTCGCAACCCGGAGACACAGGCGATCCTGCCGATCCGCGGAAAGATCCTGAACGTGGAGAAGGCCCGCGTGGACAAAGCGATGGCCAACCAGGAGGTGCAGGCGCTGATCACCGCGTTCGGCACCGGGTTCGGTGAGGACTTCGACATCACCAAGCTGCGTTACCACAAGATCGTGCTGATGGCCGATGCGGACGTGGACGGCCAGCACATCTGCACCCTGCTGCTCACCCTGCTGTTCCGGTACATGCGCCCGCTGATCGAGAACGGGCACGTGTACCTCGCTCAGCCGCCGCTGTACCGGATCAAGTGGACCAACGCCCCGCACCAGTACGTGTTCAGCGACCGGGAGCGGGACGCCATGGTGGCTGATGGGCTGGCGAAGAACCACCGCCTGCCGAAGGACACCGGAATCCAGCGGTACAAGGGTCTGGGCGAGATGGACTACCGCGAGCTGTGGGAGACCACGATGGACCCGGAGACCCGCACCCTGCGACAGGTGACCATCGGCGAGGCCGCGGCTGCGGACGAGATCTTCTCGATCCTGATGGGCGAGGACGTGGAGTCACGCCGCTCGTTCATCCAGCGCAACGCCCGCGACGTGCGCTTCCTCGACGTCTGAGTAAGGAAACTCTTCAGTGACCGACGACAACACCCCCCTGACCGGCGACGACGCGGAGGCCGTGCTCACCGACCGGATCGAGCAGGTCGATCTGCAGCTGGAGATGCAGCGCTCCTACCTGGACTACGCGATGAGCGTGATCGTGTCCCGGGCGCTGCCGGACGTGCGCGACGGGCTCAAGCCGGTGCACCGACGGATCCTGTACGCCATGTTCGACGGCGGGTACCGGCCGGACTCCTCCTACTCCAAGTGCTCCCGCGTGGTCGGCGACGTGATGGGCCAGTTCCACCCGCACGGCGACACTGCGATCTACGACGCGATCGTGCGCCTGGTGCAGCCCTGGTCGCTGCGCTACCCGCTGGTCAACGGCCAGGGAAACTTCGGTTCCCCAGGCAACGACCCGGCCGCCGCCCCCCGGTACACCGAGTGCAAGATGGCACCGCTGGCCATGGAGATGGTCCGCGACATCGACAAGGACACGGTCGACTTCGGGGACAACTACGATGGCCGCACCCAGGAACCCAAGGTGCTGCCGGCCCGGTTCCCGAACCTGCTGGTGAACGGTTCTTCGGGGATCGCCGTGGGCATGGCCACCAACATCCCCTCGCACAACCTGCGCGAGGTGGCCGACGGTGTGCGCTGGTTGCTGGAGCACCCGGACGCCTCCGCCGAGGAGCTGCTGGCGGCGCTGCTGCAGCGGATCAAGGGTCCGGATTTCCCCACCGGGGCGCAGATCCTGGGCATCAAGGGCATCGAGCAGGCCTACCGGACCGGGCGCGGGTCGATCACCATGCGCGCGGTGGTGGAGGTCGAGGAGATCCAGAACCGGACCTGCCTGGTGGTCAGCGAGCTGCCGTACCAGGTGAACCCGGACAACCTGGCGGCGAAGATCGCCGAGCTGGTCCGGGACGGACGGATCCAGGGCATCGCCGACATCCGGGACGAGACCTCTGGCCGGGCCGGCCAGCGTCTGGTGATCGTGCTCAAGCGTGACGCCGTGGCCAAGGTGGTGCTGAACAACCTCTACAAGCAGACCCAGCTGCAGGACACCTTCGGGGCGAACATGCTCGCCCTGGTGGACGGGGTGCCGCGTACGCTCAGCCTGGACGCGTTCATCCGGCACTGGGTGACCCACCAGATCGACGTGGTGGTGCGCCGCACCCAGTGGCTGCTGAAGCAGGCCGAGGACCGGATCCACATCCTGCGCGGACTGATCAAGGCGCTGGACGCGCTGGACGAGGTGATTGCGCTGATCCGCCGGTCTCGGACCGTGGAAGACGCGCGGCACGGGCTGATCGAGCTGCTGGACATCGACGAGATCCAGGCGAACGCCATCTTGGAGATGCAGCTGCGCCGGCTGGCTGCCCTGGAACGGCAGAAGATCCTGGACCAGTTCGAGGCGCTCGAGGCGGAGATCGCCGACTACAAGGACATCCTCGGCTCCCCGGACCGGCAGCGCGCCATCGTGGGCGAGGAGCTCACCCAGGTCGTGGACAAGTACGGCGACGAGCGTCGCACCACGATCCTGCCCTACGACGGGGACATGTCCATCGAGGACCTGATCCCCGAAGAGGACGTGGTGGTCACCATCACCCGCGGCGGATACGCCAAGCGCACGCGCACGGACAACTACCGTGCCCAGCACCGCGGTGGCAAGGGTGTGCGGGGCGCACAGCTGCGCGGGGACGACATCGTGGACCAGTTCTTCGTCACGACGACGCACCACTGGTTGTTGTTCTTCACCAACCTGGGCCGGGTGTACCGCGCCAAGGCGTACGAGCTGCCCGAAGGCGGCCGGGACGCCAAGGGGCAGCACGTGGCGAATCTGCTGGCGTTCCAGCCGGACGAGCACATCGCCCAGGTGCTGGCCATCCGGGACTACGAGCAGGCCGACTACCTGGTGCTGGCCACCAAGACCGGTCTGGTGAAGAAGACCCGGCTGCCGGAGTACGACTCCAGTCGCACCGGCGGGGTGATCGCGATCAACCTCCGGTCCAGCGCCGAGGGTGAGGTGGACGAGCTGGTCGCCGCCCGGGTGGTGAACGCCGACGACGACCTGCTGCTGGTCTCCCGCAAGGGTCAGTCGCTGCGGTTCACCGCCACCGACGAGGCGTTGCGGCCGATGGGTCGGGCCACCTCCGGGGTGACCGGGATGAAGTTCCGCGACGACGACTCGCTGCTGTCGATGACCGTGGTGCGTGACGACTCGGACCTGTTCGTGGTCACCGAGGGCGGGTTCGGCAAGCGCACCCGGGTCTCGGAGTACCGGGTGCAGGGCCGTGGCGGTCTCGGTATCAAGGTGGCGAACCTGGTCGAGGCACGCGGGGACCTGGTCGGGGCGTTGATCACCGACGCTGACGACGAGGTGCTGGTGATCATGGAGAAGGGCAAGATCGTGCGGACCGCGGTGAGCGAGGTGAACCTCACCGGCCGCACCACCCAGGGTGTGACATTCGCCAAACCCGACAAGGACGACCGGATCATCGCGATCACCCGAAACCTGGAGTCTGTCGCCGAAGCCGAGGTGGAGGCCGCGGACGAGGAAGCTGCTGCCGAAGAGGAGGTACCGGCCGCAGAGGGTGCCAGCAGCCAGGCTGATGGCGTACCGTCGTCCGCAGCATCGGCGGAAGGCGAGGACGAGAACCGATGAGCGAACCCACGCAGCACACCGGCAGTGCGCCGGTGCGCACCTCGGCACGTAACCTGCCCCCGACCGAGCGCCCTGCGTCGATCCCGCCGAGCGTGCCACCGGCGGGGTCGGGTGGTGCCTCGGGTTCCGGACGACCGACTGGGCAGACGACGACTGCAGCGCCGCGCACCCAGGCTCCCGCCGGGTCGCGACCGGCAGGTACCGGCAGCGGCGCGAACCGGTCCACCTCCGGCCCCTCCGCTGCTAGCGGGGCGCGTCCGGCGTCCTCCGGCACGGCCGACACCGGTCCGCGACGGATCCGGTTGGCGGTCTCCCGGGTGGACCCGTGGTCGGTGATGAAGCTGTCGTTCCTGCTCTCGATCGCGATCGGGATCGGGATCGTGGTGGCCACTGCGGTGGTCTGGGGTGTGCTGAACTCGATGGAGGTGTTCGCCACCATCCAGGGGCTGATCGAGCGGATGGGTGCCATGGAGCAGTTCGGTGGCATGCTCGAGTACGTGGAGTTCTCCCGGGTGATCTCGGTGGCCACGGTGATCGCGATCGTGGACGTGGTGCTGCTCACCGCGCTGTGCACTCTGGCAGCTTTCGTCTACAACCTGGTGGCCGCGATGGTCGGCGGTCTGCACCTGACGCTCACCGACGAGTGACCCGCTTCCTCCGTGGGCGTTGGCAGGTCCGCACAGGTGGTGCTGCCGCACAGGTGGATGCTGCTGCGCAGGTGGATGCTGCAGAGCACGACGGCGGAGCTCACCGTGGCGTGATCGGGCTCACTGTCGCGTTTTGGTCGCAGCCGGGCCGCTACGGTAGTCTGCTGCTCGCACGCTCGCGTGAGAACTGCGGGCTCCGGGGCCTATAGCTCAGTCGGTTAGAGCGCTTCCCTGATAAGGAAGAGGTCGCTGGTTCGAGTCCAGCTAGGCCCACGTCGCCCGCTTGCGGAGGGAGCATCCTGGTGAAGAAGGTCCTGGCCCTCGCCGCACTGGCGGCCGCAGGGGTCGTGGTCTGGCGCAAGCTCGCCGAGGACCGCGACATCCGCCAGCAGTGGGAAGAGGTCACCGACCCGCTGCCGGAGTAAACTCGGGCCCGGCGCGCACCGCCGGCTGGCATTCGTGCTCGTCGGCCCAGCGGGCCGGACAGACAACTGCACACCAGGGGCCATGGCGCAATTGGTAGCGCACCTGCTTTGCAAGCAGGGGGTTACGGGTTCGAGTCCCGTTGGCTCCAC
>DATGRZ010000141.1:0-4137 GCA_035303065.1 Ruania sp. | reverse complement strand
CACACAGGGAAGGAACGCCGTGCAGGAACGACCCAACGTCTGGTTCGTCATGACCGACCAGCAGCGGTGGGACTCGATGGGCTACGCCGGCAACGACGTCATCGAGACCCCGAACCTCGACCAGCTCGCCGCCGAAGGCTGCTGGTTCGAGCACGCCTACAGCGCGACGCCCTCGTGCATCCCGGCTCGAGCGAGCCTGATGACCGGGCAGGACCCGTGGCACACCGGCATCCTCGGCATGGGGGAAGGCCAGGGGCCGGCGCAGTGCCTCGAGAACACGTTGCCCGAGACGCTGAGCCGGGCCGGCTACCACACGCAGGCGGTCGGGAAGCTGCACGTGCACCCACAGCGCGCACTCATCGGCTTCCACAACACCATCCTCGACGAGTCCGGTCGGCGCGAGCACCCGGACACTCTCTCCGACTACGACCGCTGGCTCCAGCGCGAGGTGCCCGACGCGAGCACGGACTCCCACGGCGTCGGCTGGAACTCGCTGCACAGCCGAGCATGGCACCTGAGCGAGCGGCAGCACCCGACCTACTGGACCGCCACCGAATCGATCGACTTTCTCCGCCGGCGGGATCCGTCGAAACCGTTCTTCCTCATGACCTCTTTCGCCCGGCCGCACTCGCCATACGATCCGCCAGAACCGCTGCTGAACCAGTACCTGGACGCCGATCTGCCAGAGCCGTGGATTGGGGACTGGGCAGCCCACCACGCCGTCACCAGCTGGGCTCCCGACTCCTGGCGAGGCGTGCGCAGCCCTGCGCAAGTGCACCGCACCCGAGCCGGCTACTACGGCGCGATCACCCACATCGATCAGCAGATCGGGCGCATCCGCTTCAACCTCGCCCGGCAGGGACTGCTGGAGAACACGATCATCGTGTTCACCTCGGACCACGGTGACATGCAGGGCGATCACCATCTGTGGCGCAAGACCTACGCCTATGAGGGGTCCGCCCACATCCCGATGATGGTGGTGCTGCCGAAGCCGGTCCGCGACCGGTATGGCATCGAGCCCGGGAGCCGGAGTACGGCCCCCGTCTGCCTCCAGGATGTGATGCCCACGATCCTCGACGCCTGCGGGATCGAGACCCCCGACAGCGTCGACGGCCGCAGCATGCTGCCGGTCGTCGCTGACCCGAGCGCCCCATGGCGTACGGCGGTCCACGGCGAGCACTCCACCTGCTACCACCCGAGCCAGGAGATGCAGTACCTCACCGACGGCAGGCAGAAGTACATCTGGTTCGCTCAGGACGGCGCCGAGCTGCTGTTCGACCTGGTCACCGACCCACACGAAGAACGGGACCGGGCCACCGACCCTGCCTATGCCGACGCTCTCGAGCACTGGCGCCGCCAGCTCGTGGAGATCTTCGAAGCGCGCGACTGCGGGTGGACCGAGAACGGCCGGATGGTCCCGCGCGGAGACGGTCCGCCCCTGGTCTCACCCCACTACGCCGAGCGGCTCGCCCGGGCCCGCCAGTGAGGCGTGGTTCGCAATCGACGCCTGGTTCGCAACGAAGGGGCTGAGCCCGCGACGTACCGAGCCCAGATCGATTCGCTGCTCGATGGCGGCCCCGTCACCGCCTGAAAACGCTTACCATGTGGCCATGCCTTCGGTGACCCTCAGCGATGTGGCCCGGGAGGCGGGGGTCTCCCTGGCCACTGCGTCCCGTGCGATCAACGGCAGCGCGAACCGCACCGTGCGCCCCGAGCTGGGCGAGCGGGTGCTGGCCGCCGCCGCCCGGCTCGGCTACTCCCCCGACGCCAACGCCCAGGCGATGGCCCGCGGGCGGACCACCACGCTCGGGCTGATCGTGCACGACATCGCCGACCCGTACTTCTCCTCGATCGCCGCCGGGGTCTCCGCCGCTGCCGAGGAGGAAGGGCTGATGGTGACCCTGGCCAGCACCGCGCACCGACCGGAACGGGAGACCGCACTGCTGGAGATGCTGCAGAGCCAGCGGGCCCGGGCGATCGTGATCGCCGGCGGCCGGCAGGACGATGCGAAGACCACCGACGCGCTGCGTGCCGCGGTGGCTGCATACGAGGACCGAGGTGGCACAGTGGCGATGATCGCCCAGCCGATCCTGCAGGTGAACACGGTCGCCATCGACAACGCCGCCGGTGCCGCCGCGCTCGCCCGCGCCCTGGTGGAGATCGGCTATCGGGAGTTCGCCATCCTCACCGGCCCGCGCACGCACCTGACCGGCGCCGAGCGCACCACCGGGTTCGCCGGGGCGGTGGCGGACGAGGGGCTCAGCGTGCCGGAGGCCGCCCTGGTGGAGTGCGCATTCACCCGGGACGGCGGCTACGCCGGGATGGCCGAGCTGCTGCGCACCGGCCCGAAGGTGCAGGCCGTGTTCGCGGTGAACGACGTGATGGCGATGGGGGCGATGGCCGCCGCCCGGGACGCCGGCCTCGTGGTCGGCGCAGACATCGGGGTGGCCGGGTTCGACGACATCCACACGCTGCGGGATGTGACACCTGGGCTGTCCACGGTGGCGGTGCCGCTGCCGGAGGTGGGTCGGATGGCGACCCGGCTCGCGCTGGAACCTGCCGGGCCGGAGCCGCGGGTGCAGCGGGTGCCGGTGCAGGTGGTGCTGCGCGACTCCACCCCGCCGCTGCTCTGACGCCCACTGGTGCGCACGCCCGCTGGCCCGGTGCCCGCCGGCCCGGCGCCCGCTGGTGCGCACGCCCGCCGGCCCGCTCGAACCACCTTTGCGCATTCGAACCACCTTGTAGACCGGTTCCAATGCACAATGGTGGTTCGAATGGAACAGGGGCACGCGGGCGGGGCGGGCCGGGCACGCGGGCGGGGGCGGGCCGGGCACGCGGCCGGGGCGCCGGAGGGGCGCGCAGGGGTGGGGACAGGGACCGCGGGGCCGGACGGCGGTGACGAGCGCGGTCCTTGACGCCAACCAACCCGGCACCCTAATCTTGGGAAAGCGCATTCCGACCTGATGGTGCTGCCGTGCCCGGCGGCCGTCCACAGCACCGGTATCGCGCTCTGGCACCCCGCCCGCAGATCCGGCAGGCCCGAGCAAGATCGGACCGACCGGAGCAAGGTCCGACAGGCCCCAGCGGCCACGGCAGAACTCGGCGAGCGCCACCCACAGCACGCAGTCCGAACCACCCGAACCACCCCAATCACCTCAATCACCTCAATCACCCGAACCACCCAGGAGCACTCCATGACCACTCGTACCCTGCGCATCGCGATGAACGGCATCACCGGCCGGATGGGCTATCGCCAGCACCTGCTCCGGTCGATCCTGCCGATCCGCGACCAGGGCGGGATCACCCTGGCCAGCGGGGACAAGGTCCAGGTGGAGCCGATCCTGGTCGGCCGCCGGGAGAACGCCCTGGCCGAGATCGCCAAGCAGCACGATGTGGCCGAGTGGACCACCGACCTGGACGGCATCATCACCGACCAGCGCACCGACATCGTGTTCGACGCCTCGATGACCAGCCTGCGGGCAGGCACCCTGACCAAGGCCATGAAGGCCGGCAAGCACATCTTCACCGAGAAGCCCACGGCGGAGACCCTCACCGAGGCGATCGAGCTGGCCCGGCTGCGCCAGGAGACCGGGGTCACAGCTGGTGTGGTGCACGACAAGCTCTACCTGCCGGGCCTGGTCAAGCTCCGCCGGCTGGTGGACGAGGGCTTCTTCGGCCGCATCCTGTCCCTGCGCGGGGAGTTCGGCTACTGGGTGTTCGAGGGCGAGCACCAGGCGGCCCAGCGGCCGAGCTGGAACTACCGCAAGGAGGACGGCGGCGGCATGACCACGGACATGTTCTGCCACTGGAACTACGTGCTGGAGGGCATCCTCGGTGCGGTGAAGTCCGTGACCGCCAAGACCATCACGCACATCCCCACCCGCTGGGACGAGCAGGGCAAGGAGTACCCGGCCACCGCCGACGACGCCGCCTACGGGATCTTCGAGGTCGCCGGACCCTCCGGTGAGGAGATCGTCGCCCAGATCAACTCCTCCTGGGCGGTGCGCGTGTACCGGGACGAGCTGGTGGAGTTCCAGGTGGACGGCACGCACGGGTCGGCGGTCGCGGGCTTGCGCAACTGCGTGGCCCAGCAGCGGGCGCACACCCCGAAGCCGGTGTGGAACCCGGACCTGCCGG
>DATGRZ010000140.1:0-2138 GCA_035303065.1 Ruania sp. | reverse complement strand
CGCGCCGCTGGCCGGGGACCTGGCGATCGCCGAGGTGGACGACGAGCCCCGGCTGTTCCTCGCCGTCGGGTCCACTGTGCGCTGCGTGGACCTTGACGGGCAAGAGCTCTGGTCGGCGGACCTGAACGGGATCTGCGGCGGGCGGCCGGAGTGCGACGGCGAGCGGGTGTACGCCGGCAGCGGCGACGGGAACGCCTATGCCTTCGACGCCCGCACCGGCGAGCGGCTGTGGCGCAACCAGCTGACGGACAAGGACACGAGGTACGGCACCGTGCTGTACGGGCCGTGGGCCTGCTACGTGCGGTTGCTGGACGACGGCGCGGTGCTGTTCACCCGGTTCTCCAACGCGGTCGCCCTCGACGGCGCCACCGGTGAGCAGATCTGGCTCGGGGAGGGTGACGACCTGGACCTGCAGCAGGTGGTCTACACCCCGCCGACGATGACCGACCACGGGATCCTGCTGGTGGACGGGCTCACCGGGTCGGTGCACCTGTTCGAGGAGGACACCGGCCGGCAGGCCTGGCATGCTGAGGCGGTGCCGCGCAACTTCGGCGCCCAGCCGGTACCCGACCCGGACCAGGACGGCGTGTACTGGCTGGTGGGGCAGAGCGGTGTGCTCGCCCGGATCGACCTGGAGAAGGAGTCGGCGGAACAGGTGCTGCAGGTGCTCACCTGCTACACCCAGTCCACGGCAGCGATTGTCGGCTCCGGCGCCGACCGGGTGCTGCTGGTCGGCGGACAGGACGGCCAGCTCTACGGTGTGGTCGGCCTGGACCAGGTCTGAGCACGGTCTGGTCGATGCTCGCGCCGCCGCCGGTGCACCCACCGGCGGCGGCGCGGCGCAAGCTGGGCACGCCCGATGGGTCCCCGTTGGCAGCGGACCGAACCGCACCTTCGGCAGCGAGTTCTACGGCAAGACAGGTCGTGTGGTCGTTGGGCTCCCGTCCAGGTCTGTTGCCGAGACGGGATTCCCGCGCGACTGGCGACAGGAGACTCTCTGGCGGAGACCGAGCGCGCTAGCCTGACCGCCCTCGGCGCCCCCGAACGCCTGCCCCGCAGTTACCGAGGGCGCTGCGCCTGTCTCGCCGCGGTGAGCGCCTCGCGCAGCGCTGCTCGCACCGGGCGTACCGGCACGTCCCGGTAGCCGCCGTCGGCCAGTCCGGCCGAGCGTTCGAACCAGCACCGGGCCGCCCGGTCACCGGTGCGCAGCCAGGACCAGCCCATCGCCGCCAGGTACAGCGGCAGGAACGCCGGACCGAGGACCATCCACTGCCGGCTGTGCCGTTCCTCGTGCACCAGCAGCCGGGGATGGCGTGCCTGCAGCCGGTCCAGGTCGTGGGCGCTGATCACCACGTCGCCCACGGTGAACGCGCCGCCGGTGGGGAACGGCCACCGGTAGCCCTCGGCGAGCAGCAGCAGACCCGGCCCGGGGCGGGAGCGGGCACCACCGGCCGCGGCCAGCAGCAGGCCGGTGGCCGTCGCGCCGTTGCACCAGTTCAGCCAGTGCCGCAGCGCAGCGGGCAGCAGGCCGTAGCCGGCTCCCGTGCGCGCTCCCGGCGTCGGGTCGCCCCCTGCGGTCTCCATACCCCCCAGAACCTCAGCAGCACCTGCGGAATTCCGCTTGCTGGTCCGGGCCACCCGGCGAGCGTCGCCTGCTGGTGATGGTCCGCAACGGCAACGACGGGCATGATAGGCGCATGAGTCAGTTCACCCCCGGGTCGGCCACCGGCCAGCAGTTCACCCGGTTCCTCCGCGGCTACGCCATCATCCAGGGCCTGGTGCTGGCCGCGATCGTCCTGGCGATGGTCTTCGACGTGATCACGATCGAGCAGATGGTCCCGTTGATCATCGCGGTGGCGGTGATCGGCGGCCTGGTGATGGTGTGGCGCATCATGAGCCTGCAGCGCCGTGCCGGCCAGCAGCGCCCCGGCGGCGCCACGGAGATGCCCGAAGCCGACTCGGACTCCCCGGGCACGGTGCCCCCGGGGCTGGACGGCCTCGGCCAGAAGGACCCGATGGCCAGGTTCCGCGACCCGAACCGGTGAGTGACGCCGTCGAGCGGGCCGGGGCCCTCAGATCTGCTCGAGCGCAGCGTCGATCTCGTCGAAGGTCTCCACGACCAGGTCATCGACGAGCTG
>DATGRZ010000139.1:0-15245 GCA_035303065.1 Ruania sp. | reverse complement strand
CCCTCGGGAGACGCGCCAGCGGCGCAACCTGTGAATCCAGACGCTATGCGCGCACCGAGCGCGCCAGGAGGAAAACGTGACCATCCGCGTCGGCATCAACGGCTTCGGCCGTATCGGACGGAACTTCTTGCGGGCAGTGCTCGCCAGCGGTGCGGACATCAAGGTCGTCGGGGTCAACGACCTCACCGACAACGCCTCGCTCGCCCACCTGCTCAAGTACGACTCGATCCTCGGCAAGCTCGCCGAAGAGGTCTCCCACGACGAGACCTCGATCACGGTCGGCAACCAGACCTTCAAGGCGTTCGAGGAGCGCGACCCCGCGAACCTGCCGTGGGGGGAGATCGGTGCCGACATCGTCATCGAGTCCACCGGTATCTTCACCGACGCCACCAAGGCCAAGGCGCACCTGGACGCCGGCGCGAAGAAGGTGATCATCTCCGCCCCGGCGAAGAACGAGGACGCCACCTTCGTGGTCGGTGTGAACCACACCAGCTACGACCCGGACGCGCACCACATCGTCTCGAACGCCTCCTGCACCACCAACTGCCTCGCTCCGCTGGCCAAGGCACTGAACGACAGCATCGGCATCGTGCGTGGTCTGATGACCACGGTGCACGCCTACACCGCAGACCAGAACCTGCAGGACGGCCCGCACCGTGACCCGCGCCGCGCCCGCGCGGCGGCGCTGAACATCATCCCGACCACCACCGGTGCGGCCAAGGCCGTGTCCCTGGTGCTCCCGGAGCTCGCCGGCAAGCTGGACGGCTTCGCGCTGCGGGTGCCGGTCCCGACCGGGTCGGCCACCGACCTCACCTTCACCGCCTCCCGTGAGGTGACTGTGGACGAGGTGAACGCCGCGGTGAAGGCCGCTGCCGAGTCCGAAGAGCTCAAGGGCATCCTGGTCTACTCCGAGGACCCGCTGGTCTCCACCGACATCGCCGGCGACCCGGCCTCGAGCATCTACGACGCGGGTATGACCCGGGTGATCGGCGACCAGGTGAAGGTTGTCTCCTGGTACGACAACGAGTGGGGCTTCTCCCAGCGCATGGTGGACCTCACCAGCTACATCGGCGAGCGGCTCTGAGCATCGCCGCCGCATGACTCGCGCCCGTGTGCCAGTGCGCACGCGGGCGCGAGTCGTGTCACCGGTCCGGCCCTTGGTGCGACCAGGAGCACGGGCATCCCGAGCCGCACCACCTCGACCAGCAGAACAAGGGAAGACTTGCACATGAAGACCATCGATGACCTCGGCGACCTGCGCGGCAAGCGCGTCCTGGTCCGTTCCGACTTCAACGTGCCCCTGGACGGCACCACCATCACCGACGACGGTCGCATCCGCGCCGCCCTGCCCACGCTGAAGCGACTGACTGACGCCGGTGCGAAGGTGATCGTCACCGCCCACCTCGGCCGGCCGAAGGGGACCGTGGACCCGGCCTTCTCCCTCGCACCGGTCGCCGAGCGCCTCGGTGAGCTGCTCGGTGCGCCGGTCACCCTGGCCCCGGACACCATCGGTGCGGGTGCCAAGGCCGCTGCTGCCGACCTGGCCGACGGGCAGGTGCTGCTGCTGGAGAACATCCGCTTCGACGCCCGGGAGACCGCCAAGGACGACGGCGAGCGGGCTGCGCTGGCCGAGGAGCTCGCCGGCCTTGCGGACGTGTTCGTCTCCGACGGGTTCGGGGTGGTGCACCGCAAGCAGGCCAGCGTCTACGACGTCGCCAAGGTGCTGCCCAGCGCCGTCGGCTCCCTGGTGCAGACCGAGGTCGAAGCGCTCCGGCGGGCCACTGTGGAGCCCGAGCGCCCGTACGTGGTGGTGCTCGGCGGGTCGAAGGTCTCTGACAAGCTCGGGGTGATCGCCAACCTGATCACCAAGGCCGACCGTCTGCTGATCGGCGGCGGCATGGTGTTCACCTTCCTCGCCGCCAAGGGCTACCGGGTGGGTAACTCGCTGCTCGAGGAGGACCAGGTCGACACAGTCAAGGGCTATCTGGAGACCGCCGCCGACCGCGGTGTGCAGATCGTGCTGCCCACCGACATCGTCGTGGCCCCGGAGTTCAAGGCAGACTCGCCTGCCACGGTCGTCGCGGCCGACGACATGCCCACGGACCAGATCGGCCTGGACATCGGCCCGGAGGCCGGGGAGCAGTTCCGGGCGGCGATCCTGGATGCCAAGACCGTTGTCTGGAACGGCCCGATGGGTGTGTTCGAGTTCGACGCGTTCGCCGGCGGCACCAAGGCCGTGGCCCAGGCGCTGGTCGACGCCACCGCCGAGGGGGCGTTCACGATCGTCGGTGGAGGGGACTCTGCCGCGGCCGTGCGCACTCTCGGCTTCGACGAGAACGGCTTCAGCCACATCTCCACCGGGGGCGGCGCCTCCCTGGAGTTCCTCGAGGGCAAGACCCTGCCCGGTATCGACGTCCTGAACTGATAGCGACGCCCTGAACTGATCCGCTGAAAGGTAACGACCGATGGCTACCAGCCGTACCCCGCTGATGGCGGGCAACTGGAAGATGAACCTCGACCACCACGAGGCCACCCACCTGGTGCAGAAGCTCGCCTGGACCCTGAAGGACGCCAAGCACGACTACGACGCCGTGGAGGTGGTGGTCTGCCCACCGTTCACCGATCTGCGCTCCGTGCAGACCCTCGTGGATGCCGACAAGCTGCAGATCGGCTACGGCGCACAGGACATCTCCGCACACGAGAAGGGTGCCCACACCGGTGAGGTCTCCGCCACCATGCTGGCCAAGCTCGGGGTGAGCTACGCCGTCGTGGGCCACTCCGAGCGACGTGAGCAGCACGGTGAGGACGACGCGCTGGTCGGGGCGAAGGCGCAGGCCGCCCTGGGCGCCGACATCACCCCGATCATCTGCGTGGGCGAAGGGCTCGAGGTGCGGCAGGCCGGTGAGCAGGTGCCGCACACCCTCGCCCAGGTGGACGGTGCCTACGCAGGCATCTCCGCCGAGGACGCTGCCCGCACCGTGGTCGCCTACGAGCCGGTCTGGGCGATCGGCACCGGCGAGGTGGCCACCCCGGAGGACGCCCAGGAAGTGTGTGCCGCGATCCGTGCCCGGCTCGCCGAGCTGTACTCCACCGAGGTGGCCGGAGCCGTGCGCGTGCTCTACGGCGGCTCGGTGAAGTCCGGTAACGTCGCCTCGATCATGGCGCAGACGGACGTGGACGGTGCCCTGGTGGGTGGTGCGAGCCTGCAGGCCGAGGAGTTCGCGGCGATCGCCCGCTACCAGTCCCACCAGGTCGGTCTGTAGACCGGCTACGCACATCGCGTAGAATCACCTCCAGTCCCAGGCGCGCCGATGCCGCGCGCGAGCCATCCAGATGAGGAAGTACCCCAGGCCGTGACCATTCTGACCATCGTCCTCGAGGTCCTGCTGGTCCTCACCAGTGCGATGCTGGTGCTGACCATCCTCATGCACAAGGGCAAGGGCGGAGGCCTGTCCGACATGTTCGGCGGCGGGCTCTCCTCCAGCCTCGGCTCCTCCGGGGTGGCCGAGCGTAACCTGAACCGGATCACGGTCGGCTCGGCCATCGTCTGGGGCGTCGTCATCGTGCTGCTCGGTCTCGTGCAGCGGTTCGCGATCTGAGGAGCAGAATGGCAGGCGGTAGTGCAATCCGAGGGTCCCGCGTCGGGGCAGGACCGATGGGTGAGGCAGAGCGCGGGGAGTCCGCGCCACGGGTGTGGGTGTCCTACTGGTGCGCCGGCGGGCACGAGACGAAGCCCAGCTTCGCCGAGGAGCCCGGTCTGACGGTGCCGGAGACCTGGGACTGCCCCCGGTGCGGGCTGCCCGCCGGCCAGGACCGGGAGAACCCACCCTCGGCGCCCAGGAACGAGCCGTACAAGACGCACCTGGCGTACGTGAAGGAACGACGCAGCGACGCCGAGGGCGCCGCCCTGCTGGACGAGGCGCTGGAAGCGCTGCGCGCCCGCCGCGGCGGCTGAGAACTCTGATAGAGGAGAGCACATGGCAGCTGCTGCCATCGTCATGGCCTGACCGTCAGGGGACGGCGCCGACGTCGGTGGCGCGGAGCTGACACCTACCGGTGGCACCCGCCGCGTGAGCGCACCTGCGCAGCGCCGGCTGGTGACAGTGGCCGGGGAACCCGGTCGTGGTCCGGATCCGCAGCCGAGCACCCGCTCTGCGTGCGGTGAAGCAGGAACCGGAAGTAATCGCACCACGCGGTGAATCGCGTCCCTCGCTCCGCCAGCCCGAGACCCCGCACGGTCGGGGGAGAACCAACGGAACCCTGCACCACCCGTCTTCGCGACGACGTGGAGCAGGTCATGACCAGAACTTCGGTCCGGAGCGTGGAGAACATCGCGTTCCGGTGTATGTGCTGTGCGACGGCGGTCCTTCCGCGCACAGGGGGACGTTTCCGTAACCATTGCCCGGCCTGTCTGTGCTCGGTGCACCTGGACATGCAGCCGGGAGACCGCGCCGCCGGGTGCGGGGCGGTGATGCACCCGGTCGCGGTGGAGCAGCGCCGTGGCAAGGGCTGGGTGGTGGTGCACGAGTGCACCCGCTGCGGGGTGCGCCGGCGGAACCGGCTCGCCTTGGAAGATCCCGTGCAGCCGGACGACCCGGTGGCGGTGGCAACCGTCGGGACGCGGGGGGCGATCGGGGCGTGTGGCGTGAGGTGAGGTGCTCCCGACGCTCCGGGCTCTCGGCGCTTCCTGCATGTGCCGCGCTCCCGCGGGAGCATCTCGGGGACGCCGGGCCCGGCGGCGATGTCAGACCCTCGCCCTAGCCTGGGACAACCGTTCGACCAGGTGGAGGGAGAAGGCATCATGAGCCAGTCGACGGGGCAGCCTGCGGACGAGCACAGAGACTCCGGTGAGCCCGGGGAGATACGACCGGTGGCCCAGATCGCGGCGGAGCTCGGCACGCTGGCGGCAGAGGTAGCAGCGCACACGTGCCGGTTCCTGCAGGTGCTGGCCGAGTTCGACGCCCAGGAAGGGTGGCGGGAGTATGCCGGCATGTGCTCGTGCGCGCACTGGCTCTCCTGGCGGTGCGGCATGTCCGGTTCCACCGCACGAGAGCACGTCCGGGTGGCGCGCGCACTGCGGAACCTGCCCCTGACGGAGGCCGAGTTCGCCACCGGTCGGCTCAGCTATTCCAAGGTGCGGGCGATCACGCGTGTGGGTACGGCGGTGAACGAGGACGAGCTGGTGCAGGTGGCCCGGGCCGCCAGTGCGGTGCAGCTGGACCGGCTGTGCGCCGGCATCCGCAGCGGCGCCTCTCTCGACGACATCAACGTCCGGCACCGGCGCCGTCGCCTGTCCTACCGGGTCGAGGAGGACGGGTCGATGTGCTTCTCCATCCGCAGCTCACCGGAGGACGGGGCGGAGATCCTCGAGGCGCTCCGCCGCGCCCAGGACTACCTGGAGCGCACGGCGGCCAGCAGCGACGCCGCAACGCACCTGGATCCGGTGCAGGCGGTGGAGGAGGAGGTCGCCCGGCCGGGGCACAGCCTGCTGGACGCTCTGGTGCTGATCTGTGCGCAGAGCGACGTGGCCGCGGCGCCGGAGGATGCAGAGATCGATGAGCAGGCCCAGTCTCCGGGCACGAACGGCGCAGCCGAGCACGTCCGGGCCTCGCGGCGTAGCGAGACCGTGCTGCACACCACCCTGGAGCACCTGTCCGACGCCGTTGCCGCTGGTGGTCAGCTGGACGGCACCCGACTAGAGCTGGGACCGGCGCTGCACCCGGAGACCGCCAGGCGGCTGTGCTGCGACACCGGGGTTCTGCTGCACCTGCACGAGGACGCTCCCGCAAGAGCCCAGGCGGCAACAGTGTCGGCGTCCGTCCCGCGACCCGGCCGCACCATCGACGTCGGCCGTCGGAGCCGCCGACCGAGTGCTGCGCTGTTCCGCGCGTTGTGGGACCGTGACCAGGGGTGCGTGTTCCCCGGCTGCGGACGACGCCGCTATCTGCACGCCCACCACCTGTGGCACTGGGCGCGCGGTGGACCGACCACCTTGGAGAACATGGCGCTGCTCTGCGGCGAGCATCATCGCGCACACCATGAGGGCGGCTTCGACCTGCGCCGTGGGCCGGACGGGACCCTGCACACATCCGGTCCGGACGGACGGCCGGTGCGGAACATGCCGACACCGGCCACCACACCCGCACCGGTCGAACCTGTTGCCGCGACGCAGATGCCGGCTCGGTCGGAGCCGACCCGGGACGAGTGCACCGGCGACCTCACCGCTACCGACGCCCGTCCGTTCAACCTGGGCTACGCCGTCTCCACGCTGCTGGTGAACCGCCAGCTGCGGGCACAGGCACAGGCCCGTGAACCGGACGCTGCCTGAGCGGGCCAGGTGCTCCCGCGGGAGCATCAGTCCTGTCCGGCCGCCTCCGCGTCCACCAACCAGACAGTCACGTCCCGACCCGCAGCGGCCGCCACCGGAAGCTCGTCCGGGTCGGCTCCCTCGAGCGCCTGCCGCACCGGGTCCGCCTTCGCCGCTCCGGACACCACGATCCAGGTCTGCCGGGTGTTGTTCAGCACCGGCAGGGTGAGCGAGATCCGCTCCGGCGGCGGCTTGGGGGAGTCGTGCACCCCGATCACCGCCCGATCGGTGATCGCCACGGTGCCCTGACCGGGGAACAGTGAGGCGATGTGCCCGTCCGGTCCCATGCCGAGCAGCACCAGGTCGAGCTCGGGAGCAAGGGCGCCCTCCGGGGCGAACCGGGCCAGCTCCGCCGCATAGTCCCGCGCGGCGGCCTCCGCGTCCTTGGCCTGGTCGCTGGAGGGCATCCGGTGCACGTTCTCCTCCGGGATCGGCAGCCGGGCGAGCAGCGCCTCTCCGGCCTGCCCCTCGTTCCGGTCCGGGTCTCCGGTGGGCACGAACCGTTCGTCGATCCACCACACGTGCACTCCGGTGAAGTCCACCACACCGAGCAGCTCGGACCGGCCGATCTCCGCCAGCACCTGGGTGCCGATCGTGCCGCCAGTGATCGCCACGTGCACCGGGTGGCGCAACGACTGCGCATCCGCCAGCGCGAGCAGGAACCGGGCCGCAGTCGCACGCGCCAAGGTGTCGGCGTCCGGGTGCACCACCACAAAGCGCTGAGGGCCGCTCATCGGGCCACCTCCGCCGACACGACCTGCACTCTCGGCAGGCCCTCCACCAGGCTCCTGCGGTACACCTCGTCCGGGTCGAGTCGGCGCAGGTCCTCCATCAAGCAGTCCTCCAACGGTCGTTTCGGCATCGCGATCTGGTGCTCCGGCTGCCCCGGCTGGTTGATGGTCACCACGGACGAGCCCTCCGGGCGGAGCATGGAGATGACACCGTCGACCAGCTCCAGGTCGACACCGGTGATCGCGGTCGCTTCCGGGTCGGCCTCCACCACGCTCGGAACATCCAGGTAGGCCGTCAACCACGCGGCGAACAGGTGCGTCGAGGGGCGCTCCACCGAGCCCCGCACAGTCACCCGCTGCACCGTCCCGTCCGTGCCGTCGAGTGCGGCGGCGGTGATACCCCGCCAGAGCGTGGTCCGTGCCCAGGACAGGTCGGTGTCGCCGGCGGTGTAGCTCGCGCCCAGCCCGGTGAGCAGCCCGATCGCACCCTCGCACTCGCCCACGTCGCTGATCCGCCGGTAGGCCATCGCACCCAATGGGTCGGCACCCAGCACGGCCGGCGGGCGGCTCGGCCACCACACCACGATCGGCGCGTCGGGCAGCAGCAGCGGCATCACCAGCGTGTCCACCTCGGCACGTGCTCCGCCGGACGGGCGCAGCACCACCACGTCAGAGGCGCCGGCGTCTGCCCCGATGCGGATCTCCGCGTCCAGGGCGACGTCGTCGCGGCCGTTCGCCCGGTCCACCACGATCACCCGGCAGGGATGCTCCCGGCTTGCTCGGTTGGCGGCCTCGACCGCGGTCTCGGCCTCGTCCCCGGTGGCGATGATCACCAGGGTGAGCACCCGGCCGAGCGCCACCACACCGCCCTCCTCGCGCAGGTCCACCAGCCGGGCACCGATCTCGGCGGTGCTGGTGTCCTCGAGCGTGATGATCACGGTCGCCTCCAGGTTCGTCCGTCCCGGCCCAGCATGGCATCGGCCGAGGCCGGGCCCCAGGTGCCGGCGCGGTACGGTTCCGGCTGCCCGTTGCGGTACCAGTAGTTGATGATCGGGTCCAGGATCTGCCAGGACAGCTCCACCTCACCCTGGTGCGGGAACAGCGGCGGGTCGCCGAGCAGCACGTCCAGCAGCAGCCGTTCGTAGGCCTCCGGGGAGGACTCGGTGAACGCGTGCCCGTACCCGAAGTCCATCGTGACGTCCCGGACCTCCATCGCGGTCCCGGGGACCTTCGACCCGAACCGGATGGTCACCCCTTCGTCCGGCTGCACCCGGATCACCAGGGCGTTCTGACCCAGCTCCTGGGTCTCGCTGAAGTCGAACGGCAGGTGCGGGGCCCGCTTGAACACCACGGCGATCTCGGTGACCCGGCGACCGAGCCGCTTGCCGGTGCGCAGGTAGAACGGCACACCGGCCCAACGCCGGGTGTCCACGTCCAGCCGCACCGCTGCGTAGGTCTCGGTGACCGAGTTCGGCGGCACGCCGTCCTCCTCCAGGTAGCCCTGCACCTGAGCCCCACCCTGCCAGCCACCGGTGTACTGTCCACGAGCGGTGTGCCGCTCCAGGTCGACCGGCACCTGGACGGCGGAGAGCACCTTCTCCTTCTCCATCCGCAACGCTTCGGCATCGAAGGAGACCGGCTCCTCCATCGCGGTCAGGGCGAGCAGCTGCAGCAGGTGGTTCTGGATCACGTCCCGGGCGGCGCCGATACCGTCGTAGTAGCCGGCGCGCGAGCCGATGCCGATGTCCTCGGCCATGGTGATCTGCACGTGGTCCACGTAGTGGGCGTTCCAGATCGGCTCGAACAGCTGGTTGGCAAACCGCAGCGCCAGCAGGTTCTGCACCGTCTCCTTGCCCAGGTAGTGATCGATGCGGAAGACCGCATCCGGTGGGAACACCTTCTCCACCACGTCGTTCAGCTCGCGTGCGGAGGTCAGGTCGTGCCCGAACGGCTTCTCGATCACCACCCGCCGCCAGGTCCCCGGCTTCGGTGAGGAGAGCCCGGACTCGGACAGCTGCTGGCACACCACCGGGAACTGCGAGGGCGGGATGGACAGGTAGAACGCGTGGTTACCACCGGTGCCGCGCTCGATGTCCAGCCGCTCCACCGTCTCCGCCAGGCGGGCGAAGGAGTCGTCGTCACCGAACTGGCCCTGGACGAACCGGAAACCCTTCGCGAGCTGCTCCCAGACCCCCTCGTCGAACGGGGTGCGGGAGTTCGCGCGGATCGCGTCGTGGGCTATCTGACGGAAGTCCTCGTCGTCCCACTCCCGCCGGGCGAAGCCGGTCAGCCCGAACCCGGGTGGCAGCAGCCCCCGGTTGGACAGGTCGTAGACAGCAGGCAGCAGCTTCTTCCGGGACAGGTCGCCGGTCACCCCGAACAGCACCAGACCACCAGGTCCGGCGATGCGGGGCAGTCGGCGGTCGGCCGGATCGCGCAGCGGGTTGTCTCGTGCAGCAGACGGCATGCGGGTCGGTCAGCCCTTCTCTGCGGCGGCCTGCAGACCCTCGGTCACCGTCTGCAGCAGCTCGGCCCAGCTCTTGGCGAAGGAGTCCACACCGGCGGTCTCCAGGTCGGCCAGGATCTTCTCGTACGGCACGCCCACCCGGACCACGTCGTCGAGCACGGCACGAGAGGCCTCGTAGGTGCCGTGCACCGTGTCTGCGCCAGTGGTCTGGGCGTGGTCGTAGACCGCTTCCAGGGTCTTGTGCGGCATGGTGTTCACCACATCGGCGGCCACCAGCTCGTCCACGTACATGGTGTCCGGGTAGTCCGGGTTCTTCGTGCCGGTGGAGGCCCACAGCGGCCGCTGCCGGTGCGCCCCTGCGGCGGCCAGCGCCGCGAACCGTGGCGTGGAGAACACCTCCTCGAACACCTGGTAGCACAGCCGGGCTCCGGCGATCGCCGCCTTGCCGCGCAGCGCCAGCGCCTCGTCGGTGCCGACCTCGTCCAGAGCGTCGTCCACCTTGGTGTCGATCCGGGAGAGGAACACCGAGGCCACCGAGCGGATGGTGGTCAGGTCGATACCGGCCTGGTGCGCCTGCTCCAGGCCGTCCACGTAGGCCTGGGTGACTGCCCGGTACCGGTCCAGGCTGAAGATCAGCGTCACGTTCACGCTGATCCCGGCAGCGGTGGCAGCGGTGATCGCCGGCAGGCCCTCCACTGTGGCGGGGATCTTCACGCACAGGTTCGGCCGGTCCACGGTGTTCCACAGCCGGTGCGCGGCCTCGATCGTGCCCTGGGTGTCCCGGGCCAGCCGTGGGTCCACCTCGATGGACACCCGCCCGTCCTTGCCGTCGGTGGCGCGGAACGTCTCGGCGAACGCGTCACAGGCGTTGCGCACGTCGTCGGTGGTGAGGGTGAGCACCGCTGCCTCGGTGTCCGCACCGGCTGCGGCCAGCTGGCCGAGCTGTGCGTCGTAGGCGGTGCCCTCCGAGAGCGCCTTGGCGAAGATGGTCGGGTTGGTCGTCACGCCGACGACGTTCCGCTCGGTGATCAGGCCGGCCAGCTCACCCGAGGTGAGCGACTCCCGGGAGAGGTCGTCCAACCAGATGGACACGCCGGCGTCGCTGATCCGCTGGAGTGCGTGGGTGGCGTTCGTCATCGTCAGTTCCCTTCGCTGCCTGCGGCCGAGGCGGCCGCGATGGATTCCTTCGCCGCCGCCACAGTGGCCTCGGCGGTGAGGCCGAACTGCTCGAACAGCGTCTTGTAGTCGGCCGAGGCACCGTAGTGCTCCAGCGAGACTGCCCGGCCAGCCTCACCGAGGTAGCGGTGCCACGGCATCGCGATCCCGGCTTCCACGCTCACCCGCGCCCGCACCGCGGCCGGCAGCACCTGCTCCCGGTAGGCCTCGTCCTGGGCGTCGAACCACTCCAGGCAGGGCGCGGACACCACCCGGGTACCGATACCCTCCGCCTCGAGCTGGGTGCGGGCCTCGACGGCCAGCTGCACCTCGGACCCGGTGCCGATCAGGATCACCTCCGGAGCAGCGGTGGAGGACTCCAGCAGCACGTACGCACCGCGAGCCACGCCGTCGGCCTCGGCGAAGCCGTCCTCCCCACGGGGGAAGGTCGGCACACCCTGGCGGGTGAGCACCAGACCGGCCGGGCCCTCCCGGTTCTCCAGCACCGCGCGCCAGGCGGCCGCGGTCTCGTTCGCATCGGCCGGACGGACCACCGCCAGCCCGGGGATCGCCCGGCAGGCGGCCAGGTGCTCCACCGGCTGG
The DNA here is from genome assembly GCA_035303065.1 of Ruania sp. Classification (GTDB taxonomy): domain Bacteria; phylum Actinomycetota; class Actinomycetes; order Actinomycetales; family Beutenbergiaceae; genus Ruania. Next base: position 3,922 of record DATGRZ010000139.1, on the reverse strand, counting down.
TGGGTGGGACCGTCCTCACCGAGACCGATCGAGTCGTGCGTCCACACGTAGATCGACGGTGCCTGCATCAGCGCCGCCAGCCGCACCGCGGCCCGCATGTAGTCGCTGAAGGTGAAGAACGTGCCGCCGTAAGGACGGGTGATGCCGTCCAGGGCGATGCCGTTGACGATCGCACCCATCGCGTGCTCGCGGATGCCGAAGTGCATCGTGCGGCCGTAGATGTTCCCGGAGAAGTCGTCGGTGGACCGGTCCGCCGGCAGGAACGACGGCTCCCCGTCCATCGTGGTGTTGTTCGACCCGGCCAGGTCCGCCGAGCCACCCCACAGCTCCGGCAGCACCGGGGCGAGCGCGTTCAGCACCTGCCCGGACGCTGCGCGGGTGGCCAGCGCCTTGCCCGCCTCGAACCGGGGCAGCGCACTGGCCCAGGACTCCGGCAGCTCCTTCGCGCGCAGCCGCTGCAGCAGCGCGGCCCGCTCCGGGTTGGCGGCTGCCCACTCTTCGAAGCTGCGGTCCCACTCCAGGTGCGCAGCAGCCCCGCGAGCGATCACCGAACGGGTGTGCTCCAGCACGGCCGGGTCCACGTCGAAGTGCTTCTCCGGGTCGAACCCGATGGCCTTCTTCAGCCCGGCCACCTCTTCGGCACCGAGCTTGGCGCCGTGCGCGGCACCGGTGCCCTGCTTGCCGGGGGAGGGCCAGGCGATGATGGTGCGCAGCGCGATGAAGGAGGGCCGGTCGGTGACCTTCTTCGCCTCCTCGATCGCCGCCGCCAGGGCGTCCACGTCCTCCCGGTACTCTCCGCCGGCGGTCCAGTCCACGCTCTGCGTGTGCCAGCCGTAGGCGTCGTAGCGGGCGATCACGTCCTCGGTGAACGCCACGTCGGTGTCACCCTCGATGGAGATGTGGTTGTCGTCCCAGAAGACGATGAGGTTACCCAGCTCCTGCGTGCCCGCCAGGGAGGAGGCCTCGGAGGCGACACCCTCCTGCAGGTCACCGTCGGAGGCGATCACGTACACGCGGTGGTCGAACGGGGAGGTGCCCTCGGGGGCGTCCGGGTCGAACAGACCGCGCACCCGGCGCTGGGCGAAGGCCATCCCCACGGCGGTGGCCAGCCCCTGCCCGAGCGGACCGGTGGTGGTCTCCACCCCCTTGGTGTGCCCCACCTCCGGGTGCCCCGGGGTCAGCGAGCCCCAGGTGCGCAGCGCCTCGATGTCGGAGAGCTCCAGACCGTAGCCGGACAGGTAGAGCTGGATGTACTGGGTGAGCGAGGAGTGGCCGGCCGACAGCACGAACCGGTCCCGGCCGAGCCAGTCCGGATCCGCCGGGTCGAGCCGCATCGTCTGCTGGTAGAGCAGGTAGGCCAGCGGTGCGAGCGAGATCGCTGCACCCGGGTGGCCGTTGCCGGTCTTCTCCACGGCGTCCGCAGCGAGTGCGCGGATCGTGTTCACGGCCTTCACGTCGAGGTCGGTCCACCCGACGGTGTCGGACTTGGGAGCTGGAGCGTTCACGTGGCCTTCTTCCTGCGTTCGACGCCCACGGCGGCGGGCGCGGTGAATCGGTGTTCGCGTGTCTGACCTGTGCAGGTCCTGGAGGAAACCCTACTCAATCGTGGGGCAGCCCAGCGTCCGGCATTCGCAGGATGGACAACGCCGGGGACGGCCTACACTGGGCAGGACGGTGTGCGAGCCGTCCGCGCGGTGCGTCCCAGCGCGACCCGAGACCACAGAGAGTGATGTCCCAGTGCCCCACGTGCGCCCGTCCGTAGCGGAGTCCACCACCACGGGGGCTGTCCGGGACCGGCTCCCGCTGCGCACCAAGCTGCGTGCCTACCTGGCCCTGACCAAGCCACGGATCATCGAGCTGCTGCTGATCACCACGGTGCCCACGATGATCCTGGCGGCCGGCGGGTTCCCGTCCTGGTGGCTGATCATCGCCACCCTGGTCGGTGGTGCTGCTGCGGCCGGCTCGGCGAACACCTTCAACATGTACTACGACCGGGACATCGACGCGGTGATGGCCCGCACCCGGAAGCGCCCGCTGGTCACCGGCGAGGTGACCCCACGGGCCGCGCTGGTGTTCGGTCTGCTGCTCGGCACGTTCTCGGTGGTGTGGCTGTGGTTGACGGTGAACTGGGTGGCCGCAGCGCTCGCCGCGGCAGCGAACATCATGTACTCCTACGGCTACACCGTGCTGCTGAAGCGGCACACCCGGCAGAACATCGTCTGGGGCGGGGCCGCCGGCTGCATGCCGGTGCTGATCGGATGGGCGGCGGTCACCGGGTCCCTGGACGTGGCACCCTTCCTGCTGTTCGGGATCATCTTCTTCTGGACCCCGCCGCACTACTGGCCGCTGTCGATGAAGTTCAAGAAGGACTATGCGGCCGCCGGGGTGCCGATGCTGCCGGTGGTCGCAGCGGACACCAAGGTCGCCCGGCAGATGATCGGCTACGCCGCCGCGATGGTGGCCTGCACCCTGCTGCTCATCCCGGTGGCGCAGATGGGCTGGTTCTACTCCGTGGTCGCGGTAGCCGCCGGTGCCTGGTTCGGCACCGCCTGCATCCAGCTGTACCGGCGCACCGCCGCCGGCACCCCCCGCAAGCTGGGCGCGATGAAGGTCTTCCACGCCTCGATCATGTACCTGACCATCGTGTTCGTGGCGATCTCGATCGATCCGTTCCTGCCCTGGTGACTGATGGCTGACCCCACGCCGGAGTCTCCGGAGGCGCCGTTCGAGGTCGAGCTGACCGAGTACCTGGCGCACCTGGGTGTCGAGCGTGGCCTGTCCGAGCACACTCTGGCCGCCTACCGGCGGGACCTGCGCCGCTATGCCCGGTTCCTCGCCTCCCGGGGTCGTACCGGTTTCGACCAGGTCGTCGAGGAGGACGTCGCCTCCTACGTAGAGGCGGTCCGTACCGGCGCCGACGGCGGACATCCCCTCTCCCCGACGTCCACCTCGCGTGCGGTGGTCGCCGTGCGCGGCTGGCACCGGTTCTCCCGCCTGGAGGGGCACACCGACACCGACCCGGCCGCAGCGGTGCGGCCGCCGGGGACCACCAAGCGGCTGCCGAAGGCGATCGCGGTGGAGGAGGTGGACAAGCTGCTCGCCGGGGCCTCGATGGCCGAGGGCGTGCTGGGCCTGCGCGACCGCGCCCTGGTGGAGGTGCTCTACGGCACCGGTGCCCGGATCTCCGAGGCGGTCGGCCTGGCCGTCGACGATGTGGACATCGACGTCCAGCACCCGAGCCTGCGGCTGTTCGGCAAGGGGCGCAAAGAACGTATCGTGCCCGTCGGCCGGTTCGCGGTGGAGGCGCTGGAAGCCTACCTGGTGCGCTCCCGGCCGGTGCTCGCCCAGTCCGGGCGCGGAAACTCGGCGGTGTTCCTGAACCAGCGCGGCAACCCGCTCAGCCGGCAGAGCGCCTGGGCGGTGCTGCAGGCGGCGGCCGAACGCGGCGGGGTGGCCGGGCACATCTCCCCGCACACGCTGCGCCACTCCTACGCCACCCACCTGCTCGCCGGCGGTGCGGACGTGCGAGTGGTGCAGGAGCTGCTCGGGCACGCCTCGGTGACCACCACGCAGATCTACACGATGGTCACCCCGGACACCCTGCGAGAGGTGTACGCCGCCAGCCACCCGCGGGCCCGCGGCTGAGCGCTCAGCGCAGCGGCACCCGCACCGGCACCGGTGTGGCCGCCAGCGGGCTGAGCAGCATCACCGAGCTGCCCGGGTGCAGCCGGTCGTCGGCGGCGTACCGGCCGGCCAGCTCGCGGGCGACCGGTCCGTCCAGGTTGCCGCGGCGCTCCTCGCTGTCGGCAGCGGCCAGCAGCCCAGCGACCTCGTCGACCAGGGCGGGATCGGCCATCGGATCGGCGCGCTGGCCCCACAGGTCCCAGAGCAGCAGCTCGTCCCCGTGCCGGTGCGCCACCTC
>DATGRZ010000138.1:0-4592 GCA_035303065.1 Ruania sp. | reverse complement strand
GGAGGACACCACACAGACGGCTGGTCATCAGCTGTGGGACTACTGCGACGAGTCCTGGACCGGTGTCGGCCCGAGCGTGCCGTCCGGGGAGTACACCGCCTACGTGCTGCTGCTGGACGCCGGTGCGTACTGGGACAGCGGGGAGCGGGCGGTGCTCGCCGTCAGCGAGGGCCAGACCATCGAGGTGACCGAGTAACCCACCCACCCATCGCGAACGCCCGCTTCCGCGGCTCGCCACGCGGAGCGCCGCTAGGACGAGCGTTCGCGGGCAAGAGGGGCACAGACCAGGGGGATGAAGGCGCGTGCGGCGGACGCTGGAGGGGCGTCCGCCGCACGCGCGGCTCGGTAGTCTGCCGACGTGTTCATGCCCACCGGCCGAGCGAGGCTGCGCGAAGAGCTGATCGCTGCTGCCCGCGCCGACGATGACGTGGTCGGGGCCGCACTGGTCGGTTCGGTGGCCGCGGGCCGCGAGGACGACTGGTCCGACATCGACCTGGTGCTGCAGGTCGCCCGGGACGTCGACCCGGCCACCGTGGCTGCGCGGTGGACCGAGAGGCTCTACGAGCGCGGGGCGGTCGACCACCTGGACGTGATCGCCGGCGGTGTGCTGTACCGGGTGTTCCTGCTGGCCTCTTCCCTCCAGGTCGACCTCTCCTTCTGGCCGGAGGACACCTTCCGCGGCACCGAACCCGGGTTCGAGCTGCTGTTCGGTACTCCGCAGCCGGCCACCGCCCCGAACGACCCGGAGACCGGCCACCTGATCGGCATGGGCTGGCTGTACGCCCTGCACGCGCGCTCCTGGAGGTCTTCGCCGACGAGGTCGCCGGGCACGATCCAGCCCTGGCGTCCCGCCTGGCCGCCCCGCTGCGCGAGCTGGCAGCCCTTCCCGAGCACTGACCCACGCCCCGCCCACAGCCGCACCTACCGCACCGCCGCACTACCGCACCTACCGCACCGCGAACGCTGGCTTTCGCGACCCGAGGCACCGCTTCCCCCGCGAGAGCGGGCGTTCGCGATACTCAGGAGCGTGGGGCGAAGCCGGTGAGCATGGTCAGCAGCAGCAGGGCACCGGCCTTGTCCAGCGGGGAGTTGTTGTTCCCGCACTTGGGTGACTGCACGCAGCTGGGGCAGCCGGTGGCGCACCGGCAGGAGGCGATCGCGTCCCGGGTGGCGGCCATCCAGCGGGCGGCGGCCGAGTAGCCGCGCTGGGCGAAGCCGGCGCCTCCGGGGTAGCCGTCGTAGACGAACACGGTCGGTTCCAACGTGTCGCCGTGCACCGCGGTGGACAGACCGCCGATGTCCCACCGGTCGCAGGTGGCGATCAGGCCGAGCAGCCCGATCGCCGCATGCTCGGCCGCGTGCAGCGCTCCCGGCAGGTCACCGGGTGCCACCCCGGCCTCGGCGAGCACAGTGGCGTCGGCGTGCCACCAGCAGGCCGTGGTGCGCAGCGTGTGCGTGGGCAGCTCCAACGGGTAGGTGCCGATCAGGTCCATGCCGGGGATACGCCGTCGGTCGTACCCGGTGACCTGCTCGGTCACGTCCACCACGCCGTACCCCCAGGTGACCGGACCCCAGGCGGACTCGGTGCCGGTGCGCACGATGGAGACGTGCTTGTCCACGTGCGGGCGGGTCCGGTAGCCCACGGACCGTTCGGTGACCACCGCAACGTCGTCCGCATAGGACTCCACCCGGAACGTGCGGCCCTGGTGCACGTAGATCGCGCCGGTGTGCACCGTGGCGTCGGCGCGGGCGGCGTCCACGGTGCCGAGCACCCGGCCGGTGCCGTGCTCCACCACCTGCACCGGGGCCCCGGAGCCGCCGCGCAGGTCGGTCAGGTCCTGCGGCGACTCCGGGCGGGAGTAGTTCCAGTACCACCCGTTCGGGCGTTCGCGCAGGAACCCGCGGGCGACCAGGTCCCGCAGCAGCGCCGGTGTGCCGGGCCCGAACCGGTCCACGTCGGCCGCCACCAGCGGGGTCTCGGAAGCGGCGGCGCACAGGTGCGGGGCGAGCACGTACGGGTTGCCCGGGTCGAACGCGGTGGCCTCCACACCGGCCTCGAAGATCGCTTCCGGGTGGTGCACCAGGTAGGTGTCCAGCGGGTTGTCGCTGGCGACCAGCACGGCCAGCCCGTCGGCCCCGGCCCGCCCGGCGCGACCGATCTGCTGCCACAGGGAGACCCGGGTACCGGGCCAGCCAGCGATCAGCACGACGTCCAGGCCGGAGACGTCCACACCGAGCTCCAGGGCGTTCGTGGAGGACAGGGCGAGCAGGTCACCGGTGCGCAGGGCGCGTTCCAGCTCGCGACGTTCCTCGGGCAGGTAGCCGCCCCGGTAGGCAGCCACCCGGCCGGCCAGGGTGCCGGCCGCTGTCGGCAGGGCACTGTCGGCCAGCCGGGAGCGGGTCTGGTCGGCGATCGCCTCGGCGCCCACCCGGGACCGCACGAAGGCCAGGGTGCGTCTGCCGGCCCGGACCAGGTCGGTGAGCAGCTCGGAGGTCTCGGCGAGCGCGGAGCGGCGCGGGGCGTCCTCGGGGGTGCCGCTGGGCCGCCAGGCCGGCGGGCCGTCCGCGGGCTCCTGTGCCCACACCTGTTCCTCGGCGCCGGGCAGGATGGCCGGTTGCCAGAGCGCCACCGTGGTGTGTCCGCGGGGTGCGCTGCTCTGCCCGACGGCGGTCACGTCGGTCTGGTCCACACCGAGCAGCCGGGCGGCACTCTCCTCCGGCTCCCCCGTGGTCGCCGAGGCCAGGATGGCCACCGGGCTGGCACCGTAGTGCTCGGCCAGGCGGAGCAGCCGGCGCAGCACCAGGGCCACGTGCGCACCGAGCACACCCCGGTAGGCGTGGCACTCGTCCACGACGACGTAGCGCAGGCCGCGGAGCAGCCGTTGCCACCTGCGGTGGCCGGGCAGGAGAGAGAAGTGCAGGAAGTCGGGGTTGGACAGCACCACGTCGGCATGCTCGCGCACCCAGGTGCGCTCGTCGGTGGGCGTGTCGCCGTCGCAGGTGGCCACCCGCACGTCGGTGATCTCTCCAGCGCTGAGCACCGTCTGCAGGCCGTGCAGCTGATCGGCCGCGAGCGCCTTGGTGGGGCTGAGGTAGAGCGCGGTGGGACGGCGCTGCAGGGTGGCGATGCTGGTGCCGAGCGGGGTGGTGCGGATCGCGGTGACGGCCGGCAGCCAGGCCGCCAGGGACTTTCCGGACCCCGTGGCGGTGGCCAGCACCACGTGCCGGCCGGACCAGCTGGCATCGGCGGCGGTGACCTGGTGGCGCCACGGTTTGTCGATGCCGCGCGCGCGGTAGGCGGCCACCAGGTCGGGGTCGGCCCACTCCGGCCAGTCGGCCGACTCCCCCGGGCGGGGGTGGACGTGGTGGGTGTGCACCAGGCAGTCCTGGGCGCGCTGCGGGGTGAGCAACGTGGCGAGCGTGTCCCGCTCGCTGCTGCTGGTGCCGCTGTCCACACCGGCATTCTCGCAGCCAGCGGTGTCACCGGCGCTGCCCGGACCGCCGACTACCGACGGCACGTCTCGCGGCGGTGCGCGGCCTTCGTGACCGCTTCCGCGACGGGCGCCATACTGTGCGACGCAGACGGGCCGTCAGGGCCGGCCGACCGGACCGGCGCGTGATGTCGCCCGGCCGGCCTGCTGCCAACCGGGCAGTGGTTGCACCGCAACTATCGTGGCCAAGTTGACCATCCCGCCGTCACCGATCTGGCAGGAGACCAGGGCTGCACCGTTCCGCTCAGCGACCCGGCGACCGGTCTCACACGGTGCGTCACCGCCCCCGGCTGCCACCTCCCCGGCGGCGAGCGCGGCCAGGTCGGCCGCGGCCTGCGCCTGCCCGCGGGCGGTCACGCCGCGGACCAGGCCCCCGACCAGGACGGCGAGCACGAGGGCCCCGGCGATCACGCCGAGCACCATCACTGTCATCGAGCCTCTGTCGTCGGCGCCACCGGCGAGCTTCTGTCTCATGTCCCCTCCTGAGGTGCGGCGGCCCCGGTGGGCTCCGGCAGCGCGGAGAAGACCACGTCGGTGTGCAGCACCCCGCTGAGCGGACCGAGCGGCACCTCGGCCGAGACCCGCACGTCCACCCACTCCTCAGACCGGCTGACGGTGACCGTCGCGTCCTCACCGGCCAGCTGCTGCACGATCCCTACGACCTGCGCATCGTCCTGCCCGAGTGCCGCGGCCCGGGCACCGGCACGTGCCGCGTCCGCGCACCGCACCTGCATCACTCCCGCGGACGCGACCGCGAGGATGACCACGATCGCCAGCACCACACCCGGCAGCAGCACAGCGAGCTCGGCGGTGACCGAGCCCCGTTCGCTCGCTGCCCTGGTGCGGTGCCGACGCCGGGACGGGTGTGGTGCGCGGACGGGTTTCATCTCAGCCGCCGATCGACAGCGCCTGGCGGATGAGGCCCAGCAGCAGGCCGCGGACCTCGTCGCTACGCAAGACCGTCAGCAGCAGGGTGGCGAACGCCACCGCGGCCAACGTCGCGATCGCATACTCGGCGGTGGCCATCCCGGCCTGGGCGGTGCGGCGTACGGCCGACCACCGGTGCTGGGCGGCCGCCCGGATCCGGCGACGCCACGCGGA
>DATGRZ010000137.1:0-21051 GCA_035303065.1 Ruania sp. | reverse complement strand
GCCGAGCTCGAAGAGCAGCAGGAACAGCTGGAGGCCGCCCGCGCACAGGCCGAGGAGGACGGGTCCATCGCCTACGTCGGGCCAGAGCTGGACGCCCAGCTGGAGGAGATCAGCCAGGGCCTGGCAGAGATGGACGCCCAGCAGCAGGAGCTGGAGCAGGGCGCGAGCGAGGTCGCTGCCCAGCTGCAGCAGATCGAGCTCGGGCAGCGGATGCTGGACCTGACCGACGGCGTCCAGCAGGTCTCCGACGACGGTTCTGCGGCGGTCATCCCGGTCACCTTCGACGACCCCGCCTTCGAGGTGCCGCAGGAGACCAAGGACGCCCTGGTCGCACTGTTCGAGGACAACCCGATCGACGGTGTGCAGGTCGACTTCTCCACCGAGATCGTGCAGGGAATCCCCTCGATCCTCGGCGTCGGCGAGGCGGTCGGCGTGCTGGTGGCTGCCGTGGTGCTGCTGGTGATGCTCGGCTCCCTGGTAGCGGCCGGGCTGCCCATCCTGAACGCCCTGATCGGGGTGGCGATCAGCGCCCTCGGTGCGCTCTCGCTGTCCAGCGTGGTGGACATGGTGTCGGTGACGCCGATCCTCGGGGTGATGCTCGGCCTCGCGGTAGGGATCGACTACTCGCTGTTCATCATCAACCGGCACCGCCAGCAGCTCAAGGACGGCTTCGAGCTGGAGGAGTCCATCGGGCTGGCGAACGGCACCTCCGGCAACGCCGTGGTGTTCGCCGGGATCACCGTGCTGATCGCACTGGTGGCGCTGAACGTCACCGGTATCCCGTTCCTCGGCCTGATGGGTACGGTCGGCGCGGTGAGCATCGCAGTGGCGGTGCTGGTGGCGATCACGCTCACCCCGGCGTGGTTGAAGCTGATCGGCATGCGGGCGCTCTCCCGGCGGGAGCGCGCCCGGCTCGCCCAGGCCAGCGGAGCCGCTGACGGCGCCGCGGCTTCCGGCGGCGCCGCCAAGGCCACGCCGAAGCCGATGTCCACCCTCAGCGCCGTCGCCCGGGCGGTGCTCGGTATCGCCGCGCTGGTGGTGATCGCCATCCCGGCGCTGGACCTGCGGCTGAACCTGCCGGACGGGTCCTCCGAGCCGCACGACTCCACCCAGTACCAGGCGTACACCACCATCGCGGAGAAGTTCGGCGAGGGGATGAACGGCCCGCTGCTGGTGGTCGCCGACCTGCCGGACCCGGTCGGTGAGGAGGAGCTGCCCGCCGAGCAGCTGGCGATCGGTGAACAGCTGATCGCCGAGGACGACGTCGCCGCAGTGGCCCCGTTCGGCGCCTCCACCGACGGCACAGTGCTCGGCTTCCAGGTGATCCCCGCCGAGGGCCCGACCGCCGAGTCCACCGACGAGCTCGTGCACGACCTGCGCACGCTGGACCTCGAGGGAGACGTGAGCATCGCCGTCGCCGGTCAGGCCAGCGGCAACATCGACATCTCGGACAAGCTGGCCGAGGCGCTGCCGGTCTACCTGGCCGTGGTCGTGGGACTGTCACTGCTCATCCTGATCCTGGTGTTCCGGTCCATCCTGGTGCCGGTCATCGCCACCGCCGGGTTCATCCTGTCCTACTTCGCCGCGCTCGGCGGGGTGGTGGCGATCTACCAGTGGGGCTGGCTGTCTGCGATCTTCGGGGTGGAGAGTCCCGGCCCGATCCTGAACTTCCTGCCCACGATCCTGGTCGGCATCCTGTTCGGGCTGGCGATGGACTACATGCTCTTCCTCGGCACCGGCATGCGGGAGGCGTACGCCCACGGGGCACCGGCCCGGCTGGCGGTGGCCCGCGGCTTCCGGGCCGGCCGCTCGGTGGTGACCGCAGCAGCGATCATCATGGTCAGCGTCTTCGGCGGGTTCATCTTCGCCGAGTCGGCGATGATCCGCCCGATCGGGTTCGCCCTCGCCTTCGGTGTGCTGGTGGACGCGTTCGTGGTGCGGATGCTGATCGTGCCGGCGTTGATGCACCTGTTCGGGCGCGGTGCCTGGTGGCTGCCCCGCTGGTTGGACAAGATCCTGCCGGACGTGGACGTGGAGGGCGCGAAGCTGGAGCGCCGGCACCCGCACGAGGCCGAGGCGGAGCCCGCCGAGGAGACGGCGAGCGTCTGACCATCAGCGTCACGCAGAAGCGGTCACCTGTGACCGTTCTGTATTGACACTGCTCGTGGACTACCGCTTCGGCCAGTGCCAGGCGGGCTGGTCCAGCGGCCCCTACCGCCCTGCGACCACGGTCTCCCCTGCGTCCAGCTCGAGCTCGTGGCGAGTGACGCCGTCGCTGCCGAGAGCCTCGGCAAGCAGCTCGGAGTGGGTGACCACCACCAGCTGGGAGTCCTGCGCGGCCCGCCGCATCAGCTCCGCGAGCGCCGGCAGCAGGTCGGGGTGCAGGCTGGTCTCCGGTTCGTTCAGCACCAGCAGCTCCGGTGGTCGCGGGCTGAGCAGCGCGGCCACCCAGAGCAGGTAGCGCAGCGTGCCGTCGGACAGCTCGGCCGCGCTCAGCTCACGCAGCAGACCCGGGCGAGACAGCTGCACGACGAAACGACCGCCGTCGACCTGGACCCTGACTGTCGCACCAGGGAAGGCGAGCGCGACGGCCTGGTCGATCTCCTCCCCACGGCCGAGCTCGCGAGCGGTGGCCAGCGCTGCGGCCAGGTCGGCGCCGTCGTGGGCGAGCGCCATCGTACGGGTACCGACCTGCGCCTGCCGGGCGGGAGCGTCGGCGTCGGTGCGCAGGTGGTCGTAGAACCGCCAGCCACGCAGTCGTTCGCGCATCGCGACGATCTCCGGGGCGCCGGTGGGGTCGACCACCTCGGAAAGCATCGAGTCGAAGGTGCGCAACGTGGCGACCTGGTCCCAGTCACCGCTGCTGTCGCGGACCCGCACTGCTGGTCCGCGGCGTTCGGCGAGCACGGCGCCGGGGCGGGCCAGCGGCCCGGAGAAGATCTGCTCGGTCTTGATCTCCGGGTCGTGAGCGAAGGCGCTCCCGCCCTCCTGCGGCAGGCCCAGGTCGACGGCGTAGCCCAGGTCGTCGTTGCTGGCGAACCCCAGGCGCAGGGCTGCTGGGGCATGACGCACCGTTGGTAGCGCGGGCCCGCCGAGGTGGCCGGTGCCCTGCTCCGGTCCGGCCCACAGGGTGGAGGTCAGGCCGCCTTCTCGGGCCAGGGCGCCGACCGCGCCGCCGAGGGCGCACTCGGCGAGCAGCCGCAGCGAGCGGTACAGACCGGACTTGCCGGTACCGTTCCCGCCGGTGACCACGGTGAGCCGGCCGAGGTCCAGCACCAGGCTGCGCAACGAGCGGTAGCCGGCGACGGCGACAGTGTCGATCATCGATGCGCTTCCGCCGGTAGGGCGTCCCCGAGCCAGAGCCGGGCCAGCTCGGCTGCGATCTGCTCGACCGGTCGGTCCTCGGTGGCGACGCGGTGCACGTGGGCCCCTGCGCGCTCCTCCAGGCGGCGAGCAGCACGGGCCGAGCGTTCCGCGTGCGCCGCTAGGGAGTCGCCGTGCTCGCGCCGGGCGAGCCTGGCGCCGGCGGTGGCGTCCGAGGCGGTGAGCAGCACTGCGGTGACTGTGGGGTCGTCACCCATCGCTGCCGCGAGCGCGTCAGCGGCCAGCACGCTGAGGGTGTTCGTGTAGACGAGGCGTCGGTAGCCGAGCTCCCGGTAGCCCGCCCAGATCGCCGCCAGGTTGCGTTCCGCCAGGTGGTGCTCCCACGGGGGCGGCCAGGCCAGGTCGAGCATGTCGCCCTCGATGAGTGCGTGGCGCACCCGCGCGCTGCTGAGCAGGTGGTGCAGCGCCGAGGCCACGGCCGTCTTCCCGGCACCGGAGCGGCCACCGATCAGCAGCAGCTCCGTCCCGCTCACGCCTGCCACCAGCCGGTGCGGAAGATCGGTGCTCGGCCGGTGATCGCGTCCTGGCACCAGGTCGCCACCTGCGCACCGACTTCCGCCTCGGTGAGCGGGCTGGTGTCGATCACGGTCATCGCCCACTCCGGACCCGGGTCGCGGCCGGTCCACCGGTGCCAGCGCATCTGTGGCCAGGCGTCGGTGGTGACTGCCTCTGGCGCATGGCTGGGGTCGCTGGCGTGGCGGCGCATCCAGTCGGCGAACCCATGGTGCAGGTGTCGGTGCTCCGGTGGGTCACCGCGCTCGTCCAGGCGGGCGGACTGGGTGTCCTGGTCCACGTCCAGCAGGCAGACCGCCACGTCGACCTGGTCGGCGGACGGGGCGGCCAGCACCTCGCCGGCAGGGACCGGGTCGCCGGCGAACAGCAGGTGCCGGCCCTGGTCGGCCAGCTCGATCGCGCGGCGCACGGCGACCTCCACCTGCTGCTGCCGCCAGGCGACGGTTGGTATCGCGGGCACCTCACCGAGGTCCTTCAGCTCGACGGCCTCGATGCTCTCCGGCAGGTGCGCTGCTGCGTGCCGCCGGGCGGTGGACTTGCCGGAGCCGGAGGCGCCGGAGACGAGCAGGAACATGCTGGCAACGGTATCGGCGGGTGCCAACGTCTTTCCCGCCTCGGCGGCACCGCAGTCTCCGGTGAGAACCGACAGTCAGCACCGACAGCCGGAAACGCTCGGTCGCTCAGGTGCCGCCCTCGGCGGCGATCACCGCTGCTTCGGCGTGCGCGGCGGCCGCGTCCAGGTACTCCCCGCCGCGGACCTCCGGCCACAGCTCTCCCGCCGCGTCCGGGTGCAACCGGTAGGCCAGCGGGCGGGCGTTCGGCAGGTTCAGCGCCGCCAGCTGCACGGCATCGAGCCGGTCCAGCACCGCGCACAGGGCGCGCAGCGAGTTGCCGTGTGCCACCACCAGCACTCGGCGGCCGGCCGCGAGATGGTCCGTGAGCGCACCAGCGACCCAGGGGCGGACCCGCTCGACCACGTCCGCCAGCGACTCGGTGGCGTTCAGTGCCTCCTCCGGCAGCCGGTCGAACGGCGGGAGCCGGCGCCACAGTGCGAGCGTCTCGGCCGGCAGTGCAGGTGGGCGTCCATGCAGGGAGCGGCGCCAGTGCAGGAACTGCTCGTAGCCGAACCGGTCAGCGATCTCGGACTTCAGGTACCCGGAGAGTGCCCCGTAGTTGCGTTCGTTCAGCCGCCAGTCCCGCTCCACGGTGATGGGCTCCGGCCAGGCGGTGACGGCGAGCTCGGCCGTGCGCCAGCCGCGCACCAGCTCCGAGGTGCACACCACGTCTGGCGCCCAGCCCGTCTCGGCCAGGCGTCGTCCAGCGAGGAGGCACTCCTGCTCTCCAGCGGGAGTGAGGCCGACGTCGATCACGCCGGTGAACAGCTCTCGGGCATTGGCGACCGACTCCCCGTGGCGCAGCAGCACCAGGTTCGCCGCCGACGGCGTACCGGCGGCCGCTGCCGTCAACGGGTGCACGGCTGGAGCAGCGCAGGGCGGTAGGTCGGTGCGCAGGACATCGGGGCTCAGCGTACCGAGGTGTATCCCTCAGGCGTGCGGCGTGCCGGCCCGCCGCCGGTCCCACTGGTCCTTGTAGGCCATCAACAGGGCCGTGGTCACCACCAGGGCGATCAGGCCGAAGCCGATGGCCACAGCCGTCGACCAGCTGGTGCTCTCCAGGGAGACGAACACTGCGGCGGTGATCACTGCGATACCGATCGAGGTTCCCATCCGCTGACCGGTCTGCATGATCGCCCCGGAGCTGCCGGCGTACTGCAACGGCACCTCAGCCAGGGTGAGGGTCTGGTTCGGGCTGATCACCGATCCCTGCGCGATACCGATGAACGCCAGGGTGAGCATCAGCCACCACACGCTCAGCCCGACGGCCTCGTGCAGCAGCGCTACCGCGACACTCAGGGCGAGGCCGAACAGTGCGAAGTACAGCCCACCGATGACGATCTTCCGGCCCAGCTGGGTGACTCGTTTGCCGGCCCAGTTCGCCGCGATCGCGGACAAGATCGCCGAAGGGATGCCGACCATCCCCGCCTCCAGCGCAGACTTCCCGGCGCCTTGCTGCATGTACATCGCGACCAGTACCCAGATGCTGGTCATCCCGAGGAAGTAGAGGGTGACGATCACACTGCCGTTCGTGAAGCTCTTCGTGCGGAAGATCCGCAGGTCGACCATCGGGCTACGCCCGCGGGCGGCATAGCGACGCTCCCACTTCACCCAGACGACCACGAGGAGCACGCCGACCGGGAGCAGCAGCCAGGTGCTCGGCGCGGTCCGAGACTCCATGAACGGGAACAGCATCGCCAGCACTGCCAGCCCGAGCAGCAGAGAACCGACCGGGTCGATCGACGTACGGCCGGCGCTGCTCACCTCCCCGGCGGGGCGACGCCGGATGAGCGGCTTGGGGAACCAGAGGAACGCCAAGATGATGGTCACGATGCCGACCGGCACGTTCACCAGGAACGTCAGTCGCCAGCCGAAGTCGGGTCCGCCGAGCCGGATCAGCAGGCCACCGAGGACCGGGCCGATACCGACCGCCACTCCGACCACGCTGCCGAAGTATCCGAACGCCCGTCCCCGTTCGGCCCCGCGGAAATACTGCTGGATCATGCCCACGCCCTGGGGGTTGAGCAGGCCGGAGCCAACGCCCTGCACGAACCGGGCCGCGTTCAGCATCTCCGGGTTCGGCGCGATGCTGGAGGCCACCGATGCTGCCGTGAACACCACGACCCCGATGACGAAGATCCCGCCGCGCCCGACGATGTCGCCTGCGCGACCCGCGGCCACGAGCACCACACCGAAGGTGAGCGCATAACCGGAGAGCACCCACTGCAGGTCGGACTCGCTGGCGCCCAGACCATCCTGGATCGACGGCAGGGCGACGTTGACGATGCTCACTGCGATCAGCGACATGAAGATCGCCGCGAGGAGCACGATCAGGATGCGCCAGCGAACGGGTTGCGGAGCGAAGTCGGCGTCCCCGGTCTCGCTGCGCGCCTGCACCTGTTGTTCCCTCCTGGTCATTACCGGCGAGAACACTGTCTCTGGCCCGTTTCATCCCGGGTCGAGTGTAGATCCGGCCACACCCGGCCCTACGGATGCTCCGGTCGTACGCTGAGAAGCATGGACGCTGAGGACATCGAACCTGAGCACGTGTCACCCGAGCACGTGTCACCCGAGCACCGACAGGTTCGCTGGCAGGACTTCACCCCGGTGCAGCAGGTGACGATCATCGGGGCCGCCCTGGTCGAGCTCAGCCTGCTGGTCGCCGCTCTGGTGGACCTGAAGCGTCGGCCGGCCGAGGAGGTGCGGGGCCGCAAGGGGGTCTGGGCAGCGGTGAGCTTCGTGAACCTCGTCGGACCGATCAGCTACTTCGCCTTCGGCAGGAAGCGCTGACCGGTCAGCTTCTCGAAGCACTCAGCGCTGCCGCGATCCGCTCCGCGTACTGCGCCGCCTCACCTTCGGCGTACTTCTCCCGTGGCCAGAAGAAGCCGCGCAGCCCGTCCTTGCGGCGCCGCGGCACCACGTGCGCGTGCAGGTGGTGCACGGTCTGGCTGACCACGTTGTTCACCGCCACGAACGTGCCGTGCGCGTCCAGAGCGTCCGGAAGCACGGCGGCCACCCGCTGCACCGCGGCGAAGAACGGCCCGACCTGCTCAGCAGGCAGGTCCGGCAGGGTGACGTGGTGCTCCCGCGGGATCACCAGCACGTGCCCCTTGAACAGCGGCCGGAAGTCGAGGAACGCGAACACGTCTGGCTCGTCCAGCACCACCGGGGTGGCCTCCGTGCCGGCGACCATCGCGCAGAACACACAGTCGGTCCGTGTCTCAGGCGTCATCCTCAGATCATGTCAAACCGTGCACCGGCGCATCGCGGACGCCGCAGCGGTGACCGCTGCGCTGCGTGGGTACCCTTCGAGCATGAGCTCCACCACCGCTGACGTCGCCCTGGTCGGCGCCGGCATCATGAGCGCCACGCTGGCGTCGCTGCTGCAACAGCTGGAGCCCGACTGGTCGATCGAGATCTTCGAGTCGTTGGCGAGCCCGGCCGGGGAGAGCTCGAACGCGTGGCACAACGCCGGCACCGGGCACGCAGGGTTCTGCGAGCTGGACTACGCCACCCCGCTGCCGAACGGCACGCTGGAGGTGACCAACGCCGTCACCATCAATGAACAGTTCCAGGTCACTCGCCAGCTCTGGTCCTCACTGCTGTCCAAGGGTGTATTGCCGACGGCGGAGGCGTTCGTGCACAGCACTCCGCACCTGGCGTTCGTCTCCGGTGCGCAGGACGTGGCGTTCCTACGACAGTGGTACGACGCGCTCAAGGGCGAGCCGCTGTTCGCGAACCTGCGTTATAGCGACGAACGCGACCAGATCGGTCAGTGGTCGTCTGCCCTGGTCCAGGGTCGTGATCCGAACGAGCCGATCGCCGCCACCTATGAGGCGTCCGGGTCCGATGTCGACTACGGCGCTCTGGCGCGTGCCCTCATCGATGCCGCAGCCGCCGCCGGCGCAGCAGTGCACCTGCAGCACCGGGTGGTGGACCTGGACCGCGACGGTGATGCCTGGCGGATCACGCACCGCTCGCCCGCAGGCACTGGCACCAGCCGGGCCCACTTCGTGTTCGTCGGTGCCGGCGGTGGGGCGCTGCAGCTGCTGCAGCGGGCCGGCATCCCGGAGGCGGACGGGTTCGCCGGCTTCCCGGTGAGCGGGAAGTTCTTACGCACCCGTGCCCCGGAGGTGGTCACCGCGCACCGGGTGAAGGCCTACGGCCGGGCGGAGCAGGGCGTCCCGGGGCTCGGCGCACCGCACCTGGACTACCGGACCGTGGAGGGAGAGGGGTCGGTGCTGTTCGGCCCGTTCGCCGGGTTCGACCCTCGGTTCCTGAAGAACGGCTCCCGGCTGGACCTGCTGCGCACCATCCGCGCTGGGAACATCGGCGCCCTGCTGAACGTCGCAGTCGACAACTTCGACCTGGTGGCCTACCTGGTGCGGGAGATCACTGCCTCGAAGTCCAAGCAGATGCGCGCGCTGCGCCGGATGATGCCCAGCGCCACGGCGGAGGACTGGGAGCTGATCACCGCCGGTCAGCGGGTGCAGGTGATCGCCAAGGACTCCCGGGGGCGAGGGCGGTTGCAGTTCGGCACCGAGCTGGTGGTCTCGCCGGACAACGGTCTGGCCGGTCTGCTCGGCGCCTCTCCCGGCGCTTCCACAGCAGTCTCGGTGATGATCCGGCTGCTGCAGCAGGCCTTCCCGGACCACTCGACCCGGTGGAACGGCCCGCTTCGCGAGCTGGTGCCGTCACTGGGCCGGGCGATGAACACCGACGAGGACTGGGCGATGGACATTCGTCGGGAGACCGCAGACGCCCTCGGTCTCGCCGGGCCCTGACCGCGTCCGGAGACCGCACTATCCGACCGTGCCGCCCGCCGCTCGCGCAGCCGCCATCAACGCCCTCCGCTCATCACTGTCGATGAGCTCCTGCCGGAGCAACTGCGTACTCACCTGCGCCACGTGGCCGCGGAACCGGCCCGGGGACCAGTCCTCGTCCTCGTCGAACTGCTCCGACAGGCACCACCGATCAGGCAAGGCACGGTCCGGCACACCGGAGTCGACCAGCGTCTCCGGCACACCCAACCACACGGTGTTCTGGCAGATCACGTCGTCGACCACCTCGCCGTTGATCGTCGTGTCGATGAACCGCAGTCCCTGGGCGTTCTGCACCAGCATCGGGGTCTCGACATCGTTCATGTTCGAGTCGGTGATGGTGACATTGGTGATCGGCGACCGTTCATAGCCGCGCAGATAGACACCGTACGAACCACCGTTGCTGTCGACGCCCTCCACGTAGATGTTGCGCACGATCGGCGTGAAGCTGCCGACGTCGCCCTCCTCGTAGAAGAAGTCGACCCACACGACCTCACCGCCCAGCTCGCGGACGTCGTTGTCCCGCACGTAGATGTTCTCCACGACGCCGCCGCGTACCGAGTTGGTCTTCACCCGCACGATGCGGTCCAGCTCCGGGCTGTCCATCACGTTGTTCTGGGCGAAGACGTTGCGGACCCCACCGGAGATCTCGCTGCCGACCACGATCGCACCGTGCCCGGCTTCCATGAAGTTGTCCTCGATCAGGATGTTCTCGCTGGGCACACCGATCCGCCGACCATCGGCGTTCCGACCCGACTTGATCGCGACGTTGTCATCGCCGGTGTTGAAGAACGTGTTCTTGATGACCACGTCCCGACTGGACTCCGGGTTCACGCCGTCGTTGTTCGGGCCCAAGCTCTCCAGGTGCACCCCGTCGATCGTGACGTTCTCGCACAGCACGGGGTGCAGCAGCCACATCGGTGAGTTGTTCAGCGTGACACCTTGGACCAGGATGTTCTCGCTCTGGTAGAACTCCACGAAATTCGTGCGGAGCAGGTGATCGGCACCGAAGACGCGGTCCTCGACCGGCACGCCGTCCTCGGCCATCTGGAACAGCGCCTGCCGGTCCTCCTCCTCCAGCGCCGGGCGCGGGTTCTTCCAGTTCCACCAGTGGTCGGCATCAGCGTTGCCGTCGAGGGTGCCGTTCCCTGTGACGGCGACGTTCCGCACCTGATAGCCGTAGATGAACGGGGAGTAGTTGTACAGCTCCACCCCTTCGAAGCGAGTCTTCACCACCGGCAGGTAGTCGCTTTTGTCCTGGCTGAACCGGATCGTGGCGTCGTCCTCCAGGTGCAGGTCGACGTTGTCCTGGAGGTGGATCGCCCCGGTGAGGAAGGTGCCGTCCGGGACGATGACGCGCCCACCACCGCTCTCGCTGACCAGTGTTATCGCAGCATCGAAGGCTTCCGTGCTCTTCTCCACACCAGTCGGATCAGCACCGAGGTCGACGATACTGACCTCGAAGTCCGGAAACTCCGGCGGCTGGACGCGCTCCCGGATGGCATCGGCCTGCGCCCAGGCGGCCGAGGTGTCCGTCGGATCTTCGGCATGGCCTGCACCGGGGGGCGCGGCACCGGTTCCGGCTCCGACAGCCGGACCTGCGCTCAAGGCCATCGCCACTGCACTCACGCAGACCGTCAGGAACCATCGCGAACGTCCGACCACGCCAACCATCTCCTTCGATCCAGGAAGGTCGACGCAGTCTCGTCACACCCGCAGACCTCCCCCGAGGTGTGAGCGCTCACACTAGTGCAGCATGGCTGGCTGTCAAGCATTCGCGGCCCCCGAACCCGGGAACCTGCCACCGCGCGAGTGGGCGCGCTAAGCCGTGGGCACAGGCTCGCGATCACGCCACGCCGGCGGGCATAGCGTTGGCGCGGTGTAGAAGACCACCGGGCGAAGGCCGAGCTCTTGCTCCAGGAAGTCCGCGTACAGCACCGTCTGCTGCTGCCCGACCTGGGGGCTCTTGCTGGTGGCTTTGCCTCGACGACCGCGAGCCGGAGCCCGTCGGCACCCCAGAGCGCGTAGTCCACACACCCCGTGCCCTGTGCGTTCGGCATGCCGGTCACCGGGTACTCGCGGTCGCGTTCCTGATCCAGCGGCCAGCCGGCTTCGCGCAGGCGGGCGTCGATGACGGAATCCCTGGTCTCAGCCTCGTTGTAGTCACGGTCGTCGACTGCGGTCTTGTCCGCCTGGGCGACGGCGACCTGTGCCCGCAGGCTCTGGATCTCAGCCTGGTGCTCGGCGGCGGGCCGCCCTTCTCCTGCAGCTGCTTGGCGTGCGCCTCGTCCTGCCCGGCGAACTTCTCCGTGAGGCGCTGAACCTCCTGCCGGGAGAGCGGGCAGCCTGAGCGGCTCGCGCAGCGCATGCATGGCGGCGTTCGTGGGGATGGGCTGGGTGTCGTGCACCGCTCGGTTGCCGAGGTTGCGGATCAGGTTCAGCTTCTGCCTGACGGCGTTGCCCATCCTGGTCTTGAACGTTGCGTCGCTGATGCGGGCGGCCAAGTCGTCCCGGTATGGCTCGGGTAGGTCCCACAGGTCATAGAGGTGGTTAGACAAGTAGCTCGACCGCGCGGCGGGCATAGAAGCAGGCCGAGCGCGGATCGCTGCTAGGCAGGACTCGGCGCGGGCACAGTCGGAATGGACGGCGGGCAGCGTCTCACGCAGGAACGCTAAGTTGCTCATAGCGTCCCCTCTCCTCCGCGCGGCTGGTGCCTAGCCTGCCGTATACGAGGGACACCGTGCCGCTACTTGACCTCGTCGGAGGATGGGTCATACTTGAAGTGAGCCGGTGACAAGAGGTCCAGGGGACCGCTTCTGGTGAATCCAGATAGCCGGCTCGCCTCATGCCCCAGCTACGGCGTCCCCCACGGTTTGAAGACTGACTTCAAGGTGGGTTCTACGCACCGCACGTGCCACGGACTCGTCCGTCCGAGGAGTACTCGTTGCGTGCTCCACAGTCCGTAGTCGGCAACCTGGATACCCCACGAGCTAGGCGCATCCCAGACGCAGGGCACCACTGTTCGGTCGGTAGCGATCTGGCTGCACACCGCGCGAACAGCTTGGTAGCTTGCAGCACGTTTGGCATTCGTCTGCAGGTGGCCGGCAATCACGAAGACCTCGTCCCCTGCGCAGGAGACTTGCCGCAATATCTCCTTGAAATGCAGGTAGATCGCTTGCTGGTAGAGGTAGACCGGACCTCGCTGCTGCACGCGAGCATAGGCTTTCTCTTTATAGAGAAAGGTCGTGTCGAACCGTGGTGCCTGATGGGCAATGACATCGAACATCGCACTGCGGGTACTTCGACTGTCGTTCTTCGCATGAAGTCCGTGCTGCACCCGGACGCCCTTCGCCTCCAGCTGTGTTCGGAGCTCCAAGCCTGCCCACAGGGCCTGAGAGTGCTCGCCGCGGTACGTCGCGGTGCCGATACCGAAGTATGGCGCGTCACTGCCGTATCCAAGATCGCCGGTTTCGTCGGCGTACATGTACACGCGTGCCATCACGAGCTCCCCAAGCATCGACCCAGCACGGTGCCTGCGCACCTGACGGACGCGATCATTCGAAGAAGTCCTCGTCCACCTCGACGATGTTGACAGTGCGCTTGGTCTGCACACCGACGCCATAGCGGATCATCAGGCTGGCGAGCCGAGCGCCATCGATGAGAACCACCCTTGTCGGGACCGAGCCCGCGTAGTCTTGTGCGCCGCGACTGAACCGTGCAGTGGTAATGAACACTCCCTGATTCGCCTGGTTCCCGTGCAGTGCGCCGACGAAGGCCTGGATCTCTGGGCGACCGACAGCGGCGTCCAGGGCGTAGCGCTTCGCCTGGACGTAGATGCGGCTGAGCCCGAGGGCATCCTGGTCGACGATGCCGTCGATGCCGCCGTCGTTGGAAAGCTGGGTGCGGGTGGCGTGCCCCTCAGCACCGCCGTAGCCCATGGCAATGAGGAGATCGAGCACCGCCTGCTCGAAGAACGCCGGCTCATTCGCGTGCAGGCGGCTGAGCAGGTCTGCGGCAACCTCCGCACTGAGCCGGGCGATGCCCTCTTCCACCTGTTCCGACGGTGAAAGGTTCGTCGACTCGACCAATTCCTCACCCGGCGCTGCAGCCGGCGAAGTCGCTCGGGTCTCTCGCGGAGAGACGTAGCTGGGCATCTCTCTCAGGTCGTGCTCCGTAATCCCCTCTGGATGGGCAGCAAGGAGCTCTCGCCCCGCGTCGGTGATTCGGTAGTGACCGCGTTTCGGCCGCTCCGCAGCGTCGGCGCGGCTCAGATAGGAGAGGGCCCACAAAGAACGGTTCAGGTACCGAGGCTGACCAGAAGGGATGAGCTCGGCACGTTGCTCGTCGGTCACACCGAGCTCGTCTGCGACCGCGTTGCAGATCCAACGTGCCTTGTGCACCTCACCATCAGAGAGCACTCGAAGTGCGGGAGCCATGAACTGGTCCCAGGTGGGGATGGCGGTCATGGTGCTCCTCGGAAGGCGCCCCAGACGCGATCGACCTTCCTGCGCAGCTCACCTGTGATCACGCGTTCAGGGTAGTAGGTGCCGGTGACACCACGCGTCGAACGAGCCGAGCAGGTGCACACCGCGCCGCCGGGTGTGAGGCTGGGTCCAGGAGGCAGCCACCATGGCCGAGGACAAGCTCAGCGACTACCGCAAGAAGCGGAAGGGCTCGCACACCGACGAACCGTCCGGCGCCGGCACGAACCGCCGCTCCGGTTCGTCGAACAGCGGCGAGGGCTCGAAGGGCGGCACGAAGCAGCCCCGCTTCGTGGTCCAGCGCCACGACGCCTCCAGCCTGCATTTTGACTTCCGGCTGGAGATCGACGGCGTGCTCGTCTCCTGGGCGGTACCCAAGGGACCGTCGGTGAACCCCTCGGACAAGCGGCTCGCGCACCGCACCGAGGACCACCCGCTGGACTACGTGGACTACGAGGGCCGGATCGAGGAGGGTTACGGGGCCGGCACGGTGATCGTCTGGGACACCGGCGGCTTCGAGAACCTCACCGAGACCGGCGGCGAGCCGGTCAGCGCCGAGGATGCGCTGGCTGCCGGGCACCTCAAGGTGGAGCTGTACGGCCAGAAGCTCACCGGCGCGTTCGCGCTCACGCACACGAAGATGGGCGGGGACGAGGCGAACTGGATGCTGGTGAAGGTGGACGACCACGGTGCGGACCGCCGTCGAAAGCCCACCTCCACGCAGAACGAGTCCGTACTGACCGACCGCACCACCACCGACCTGGAGGAGTGAGGCGGCTCACCACCCATAGCAGTAGGACCGGCTACCCTGGTCAAGCAGCACGCGCGCGACGGGACGACCCGATCGCCGAAGTACGAACGGGGACGACCTCGTAGAACACAGGCATCACCGATGTCCGCTCTTCTACGCTCGATCCTCACCCCTGCCGCCCTGGTCCGGCTCGCCGTCGGCTGGAGCGCCGTCCTCGCGATGGCCCTGGCGGCCCCGCTGCTGACGCCGCCGGTCCCGGCGCTGCTGCTGATCGCGCTCCTCGCGGCGATCATCGCAGTCATCCTCGGCTGCGCGTTCGGCGTGGTGGGTGAGGCCGAACACCTGGCCCGCCGCCTGGGTGACCCGTATGGCTCTCTGGTGCTCACCCTGTCCATCGTGACCATCGAGGTCATCCTCATCTCCGCGGTGATGCTCGGCCCGGGTGTGCACACCACGATCGCGCGGGACTCGGTGCTGGCGGTCTCGATGATCATCCTGAACCTCGTGGTCGGGCTGTGCCTGCTCGTCGGCGGCCTGCGGCACGGCGGGATGAGGCACAACCGCACGGGCACGTCCGCCTACCTGGCGATGATCGTGGTGCTCGCTTCCCTCGCCTTCGCGCTACCTGCGGTGATCGGCGTCGACGGTTCCTACACCCCGGCACAGGAGATCCCGATCGTCCTGCTCACCGTGGGCGTGTACACGTTCTTCCTGTTCCGGCAGATGGGCGCTCAGGCCGGAGACTTCCGCGAGGTCGACCCGCGCGTGACCAGCGGGACGGCGGAGCTCACCGGGGCAACGGAGCTGACCCGGGCAACGCAGCTCGCCGGGGCAGGCGAGCGCACCAGCATGACGGCGGAGCTCACCGGGGCAGCGGACCCTTCTCCGGCGCAGGGCATCCGCGAGGTGCTGGCTGAGCACCGGGGCGAGGTGCTGCTGCGTCTCGGCCTGCTGGTCACCACAGTGCTGCCGATCGTGCTGCTCTCCCAGCACATGGCCGCCCTCCTCGACGACGGGCTCGGCCGCCTCAGTGCCCCGACCGCCCTGTCCGGGGTGCTGATCGCGATGATCGTGTTCCTGCCGGAGTCGATCACCTCCGTGCGCGCCGCCCTGAGCGGGGAAATCCAGCGGGTGAACAACCTGTGCCACGGCGGCCTGGTCTCCACGGTGGGCGTGACCATCCCGTCGGTGCTGGTGATCGGACTGCTCACCGGGCAGCAGGTGGTGCTCGCGGAGTCCCCGGTGAACCTGCTGCTGCTCGGGGTGACCGCGGGGCTGTCGGTGACCACCTTCAGCGCACGCCGAGTGACCGCCATGCACGGGGCCGCGCACCTGGTGCTGTTCGCGGTGTACGGGCTCGCCCTGTTCTCGTAGCATCCGACGATTGACGCGCAGCCGTGGGTTCCGCACTGTGGAGCTATGGCAAACGGACCATCCGCACCGGTCACGAGCGGCTTCACGATCCAGCTGTACGTACCCGCCCAGGCGACTGCTGCAGCACGCGAGTACTACGTGGACCTATTCGGTCGCGAGCCGGACTTCCAGCCGCATGACGACTTCTTTGAGTGGTCACCGGTCGACGGGCAGGAGTGCTGGGTCCAGGTCGCAGCGCACCCCGAACCCAGTCCGCTGACGAACCGGATTCGGTTCCGCGTGCTCGATCTGCAAGCTGCGGTGGCCTTTCTCGATGATCGCGCCATCGTGCACTCACAGCCTTCGCAGCTTCCAGGAGTCGTCGCCTTCGTAAACTTCACGGATCCCTGGCACAACCGGCTCGGCTACTACCAGGACCTCGTGCCGTCCGGGCTCCAGCAGGAACACCTCGGCACATCCGTGAACGACGCCTCCCAGTTCACCAGTGTTCCGGGCGTGTCCGACAGCTGAGAAGCCTGGGGATGCTCCCTCAATCGGTCAGCCGACGCAGACGTTCTGCTGCCTTGGTCAGCGTCTGCCGGCGGCGCCCGATGCCGGCCCAGGGGTCGTCGATCTGCGCCAGCCGACGCTTGATCGACCTGATCGTGTGCCCACCCGGCGCCACCCGGGAGACCTCGTCCCAGCCGATCGGAGTGGCGACCGGAGCGCCCGGGCGGGCCCGGAGCACATAGGGAGGGACCGCCGTCTGGCCGTAGGCGTTGCGCTGGATGTCCACCAGCACCCGCTCCCCCCGCTTGTTCTTGCGGGCCTCGAGGGTGAGCAGGTCCGGCGCCCGGGCGATGAGCACCTGGGCGAAGGACCTCGCGAACTCGCGTACGCCGTCGAAGTCCCGCTCCGGACGCAACGGCACGAGCACGTGGTACCCGCGGGACCCGGTGGTCTTCACGAAGGAGGTGAGGCCGATCTCGTCGAGCAGCTCGCCGACCGCAGTCGTGGCCCTGCGCACGGCGGCCAGGCCCGGCACCGACGGGTCCAGGTCGATGATCAGCTGGTTCGGCTGGTGCAGGTGCTCGGCGGTGGCCAGCCACACGTGCGGGGTGAGGCAGGCCTGGTCGGCGAGGTAGACCAGGGTGCGCTGGTCCTCGATCGTCACCTGCTGCTGCGCCCCGTCGGCAGTGTCCACCTCCACGCGGGTGACGAAGTCCGGGAAGTGGCCGGGCACCTTCTTCTCGTAGAACGAGCTGCCCTCGATCCCGTCCGGGAACCGTTGCATGCTGATCGGCCGGCCGCGCAGGTGTGGCAGCATCGCCTCGGCCAGGTCGGCGTAGTAGCCCGCCACGTCCGCCTTGGTGACCGCCACAGCCTCATCGGTGGCCGGGTACATCTCCTTCTCCGGCCTGCTGATGCTCACGCCGGCGATGGTGACCTCCCTGCTCATCACGCCTCCCGGACCACGTCGCGGGCGGCCTTGTCGGTGCGCAGGCCCTGGAACCGCGGGTGGCGCAGCTGGTTAGCGGACGTCCACTCGGTGAATGCCACCTGGGCCACCAGCTCCGGACGCACCCAGTGCACCCCGACCGAGGGCAGCTTCCCCCGGGTGCACGGCGAGCTCTTCACCTCGAGCCCGGTCAGCCAGGAGTGCAGATCCTGCAGCACCTGCTCGGTGAACCCGGTGCCGACCTTGCCGGCGTACACGAGCTCCTCAGACCCACCCGACCGGTCGTAGTAGCCGAGCAGCAGCGCACCGAGCGCTACCCGGGATCCCTCCGGCTCGGTCCAGCCGACCACCACCAGCTCCTGACCCGCCTCGCACTTGAACTTCAACCAGTCCTTCGTGCGGCCGCGGGCGTAGGCGGCGTCCGTGCGCTTGGCGATCAGCCCTTCCCAGCCGCGGCCGCAGATCTGCCCGAAGTACTCCTCACCCGCGTTCCTGCGGTGCGGGGTCCAGCGGACCGGGTCGGTCCACTGCAGCAGCGTCCGCAACCGGCGCTTGCGTTCGGTGAGCGTCTCGTCCCGCACGTCCTGGCCGTCGAGGCTGAGCAGGTCGAACACGTAGTAGTACACCGCCACACCGGTGGCCCGGGCGCGGCGGGCGTCGGAGACGTGGATACGCGGCTGAAGCCGAGCGAAGCTGGTGCGCGACCCGGAGAAGGCGACCACTTCGCCGTCCACGATGAAGTCCGCCCCTGCCCCGGTGAGCGCATCTGCCACCTCCGGGAACGCCGTCGAGGCATCGTGCCCGCTGCGGGAGTACAGCCGGGCGGATCCGCCCTCACGCACAGCGAGGCAGCGCTGACCGTCCAGCTTCCGCTCGTAGATCCAGCCGTCGGCCCAGAACCGCTCGTGGCTGAGCGTTGCGAGCGCAGGTTGCGGCGTGCTGGCCATCTGGGCCTCCTGTCTCCCCGGGCCGGAGCGGCGCTCCTCCTGGCAGGATGCGACGGCGGGATCGGCCCTGCAACCGGAGACTGTTCAGGACAGTGCGTCGCAG
Source organism: Ruania sp. (assembly GCA_035303065.1). Lineage (GTDB taxonomy): Bacteria > Actinomycetota > Actinomycetes > Actinomycetales > Beutenbergiaceae > Ruania. The sequence continues at coordinate 2,626 of DATGRZ010000137.1, read as the reverse complement.
ACGACGTCCGGGTTGTCGGCCAACCACTGCTGGGCGCCGGAAGGGTCGACTTGGCCCGCGTCGGTCAGCGCAGTGTTCACCATCGAGTTCACCTGGTCGGCGGTGAGGGAGATCTCGGTCAGGCAGCTGGCCAGCTCCGGCTGGTCTGTGGAGAAGCCCTCCATAGCGTAGGCGTGGATCGACTCCGGCTCACCGAACGCCCCTTCCGGATCCTCCAGGAACCGCAGCGGCAGCTCGTCGAGCGCCCGATGCGGAGACCAGAAGGTCGCGGCGACGTTCTCGCCGGCGTCCATCGCCTCCGCGACGCCCTCCAGCAGGTCCGCGGTCGAGCCGGTGCTCACAGTCAGGTCTTCCAGACCGTAGGCCGGCACCGCCTCCTGGTTCGTGAGCTGCACCACCCCGGCGTTCTCCTCGATACCGAGGATCTGGCCGTTGAACTCCTCGGCATGGTCAGCCAGCTCGGTCAGCGAGCTGATCGGCGCGTCCTCGTTGACCACGATGCCCAATCGGGCGTCGTCGAACCAGCTGCCCAGATCCTCCAGATCCTCGCCGTGCTGGTCGATGTACTCCTGGTTCGAGGGAACCCAGGACCCGAAGCTCATGTCCACCTCCCCGTTCGCCAGGGCCGTGTAGAGGACGGCGATGTCCGGGAGCTCGACGATCTCCGCCTCGTAGCCGGTCGCCTCCAGCGCCTGTGCCCATACCTGTGAGGCGGCGGCGATCTCGGCCCAGCCCTGGGGGACGCCGATACGCACCGAGGTGCCGCCGACGGTGCCGCTGTCGGTGCCGGTGTCGTCGTCGGTGCCGTCTGTTGTGCCGTCATCCTCTGCCGCGGCTGCTTCCTCGAGCTCCGAGACCTGCCGTTCCAGCTCGGCGATGCGGTCTCGCTGTTCCTGCGCCTCAGCACCGGTGATGCCACCCCCGAGAACATAGAAGCCACCGGCGAAGCCGGCCACACCTCCCAGAACCAGGGCGATGACGGCCGCTAGCAGCAGGTGCCAGGTGCGCGGGCCGGTTCGGGGTGACCCTGGCCCGCCAGGCGGGTGCGGCTGTCCCGGTGCACCAGCTGGTGGGCCACCATAGCCCGGGCCGCCGTGCTGCGGAGCACCCGCAGACTCAGCGCCGCCTTGCGGAGCGCCGTAGGCCGGCCAGGACCCGCCCGCCGGGTGGGGTCCCGGCCGGCCCTGGCCGTGTGAGCTTGAGGCATCAGAAGGGTTCGTCATCACAGAGTCCAGACGTCAGCAGGTGTCAAGGCACAGGGGACTCCATGAACGCGCGGGGCCCCCCGGCCGCTTGCGAACAGTCGAGGCATCGTAGCGCCCCTCTCCAGGTCCAGCGCAAGTGGATATCCTCCGCCGGGGTGGGCAGTGGTCACCCTCCGCCGCCTGTCGGCCAGTACGCCAGGACGCGAGAGGATAGGTGTCCATGACCATGGTGGACTGGTGGGCACAGGTGTTCAGCGCCGCCGGTGACGTGTGGACGCTGCGCGCACCCGAGGTGCTGAAGCTCGGTCCACGGGCGTCGATCCCGGTGGCTGCTGGTGTCGCCGTGCTGGCCGGTATCGCCACCATGATCGGGCACACCGTGGTCTTCGCCATCAACCGGGTGACCGGCCTGCGGATGGCCGCCGGCATGGCGCTCGGGGCGCTGTACCTCGCAGTGCTGCGCAGCCTGACCGCTGTGGTGATCGCCCTGCTCGCCCTGACCGTCTCCCGCGGTGCTGTGGACGGCGAGCTGCTCGCCGTGGTCTACCTGCTCGCTGTGGCTCCGCACCTGCTGGCGTTCCTGGTGTTCGTGCCGCACTTCGGCCTGGTCATCGGTCGGCTGCTGGAAGTCTGGACGCTGGTGTGCCTGGCGGCGCTGCTGGTGCACGTGCTGGCGATCGGCCGGCTGCCGGCGGTGGCGATCGCCGGTGCGGCGTGGCTCACCGGTCAGCTGCTCTCTCACCTGCTGGCCAAGCCGCTGGCGGTGGTCTCCTCGCGTGTCTGGTCGCTGGCCACCGGCCGGGACACGTTCATCACCAGCCAGGACATCCTCGCCGGCGCCCCGTTCGTCCCGCTGGAGCGGCAGGGGCACCCGACATGATCGAACGCGCCCTGCTCGCTGCGCTCGCCGTGCTCCTGCTGCTGGCCTTCCTCGCCCCGATCGAGTCGTTGCGCTGGTGGTCCCGTCGCCGGGACGAGCCCACGTTAGGGTCGTTCGCGCACAGCACGGCCGATGACGGCGCAGCCTCCGGGCACATCAAGGCTCGCCTATTCGTGGTGTACCTGTCCGGGATCGGCACCGTGGACGGGCTGAGCGGGTCGCGGCGGGAGCGAGCGGTGCTGACGGCGGTCGCACAGCGGCTACCGGACGCGGTGGTGGCTGCGGACGTCTTCCCGTACGCGGTGGAGAACCGCGGCCTCACCCAGCGCGCCACCACCTGGTTCTGGGGTCGGCTGCACCGCTGGCAGCGCGTTCCGGTGGCGGCCTGGCCGGCCAAGCTGATCAACGTGCGCAACGCGTTGCGGGTGCTGGTCTCCGCGGACCCACGGTACGGGCCGGCGTTCAACCTGGCCGTGGCCCAGGAGATCACCAGATCCCTGACCCGGCACGGGTACGACTGGTCGGCCCGGCCGCCGGTCAC
>DATGRZ010000136.1:0-3055 GCA_035303065.1 Ruania sp. | reverse complement strand
CGCGGTCTCCGGCGCCTACACCAGCCTGTTCCGCGGCGCGATCTTCGACTACCAGGCGACCGGCGCCCGGACGATCCGGCCGATCACCGAGACGATGGTCGCGGCCACCCCGCTGCTGTTCGCCGCGCTCGGCCTGGGCATCGGCTTCCGCGCCGGCCTGTTCAACATCGGCGCCCAGGGGCAGGTGCTGATGGGTGGTGCGATGGCCGCCTGGATCGGTTTCGCCCTGGACCTGCCGATCGTGCTGCACCTGATCGTCGCACTGCTCGGCGCTGCCGTGGTCGGCGGCCTGTGGGCCGCGATCGCCGGTGTGCTCAAGGCCCGCACCGGCGCCAACGAGGTGATCGTGACGATCATGCTCAACTGGATCGCCACCTGGCTGATCACCTGGCTGCTGACCACCAGCATCCTTGCCCGGGCCCCGAACCGGCCGATCAGCCCGGAGGTGGACCCCAGCGCCAGGCTGCCGCTGATGCTCGGCTCGCAGTTCCGGCTGCACTGGGGCTTCGTGCTGGCGCTGCTGGCCGCCGTGGGCGTGTGGTGGCTGATGGAACGCTCCACCATCGGCTTCAAGTTCCGGGCGGTGGGCGCGAACATGAACGCCGCCCGCACCGCCGGCATCAACGTGAACCTGGTGTTCGTCATGGTGATGGTCACCGCCGGCCTGCTCGCCGGCCTGGGCGGTGCCGCGCAGATCCTCGGCGCCGACCACACCCTGCGCGCCAGCTCGGCCGGCTCGATCGGCTTCGATGCGATCACCGTGGCGCTGCTCGGCCGGAACCGGCCCGCCGGGATCGTGGGTGCCTCCTTGCTGTTCGGGGCGCTGCGCGCCGGCTCCCCGCTGATGCAGACCGCCTCGCAGACCCCGATCGACATCGTGCTGGTGATCCAGGCGGTGATCGTGCTGTTCATCGCCGCCCCGCCGTTGGTGCGCACCATGTTCCACCTGCCCGGCAGACCCGGCAGCCGGCGCGCCGTGGAGGTGGCTGCATGAGTGCGAGGAGCCCCCGCGGAGGTAGGTCGACGGAGGAGGCCTGCCGGAGTGAGGCACCGCAGTGGTCGTGCCGAAGGAGGACCGCATGAGCGCCCCGATGATGGCCGGCACCCCCGGCCCGGTCGGCCCGGACGGTGTGCTGCGCGCCGATGTGTTCGGCACCGTCTCCTGGCGCACGCCGATCACCCTGGCGGTGATCAGCATCGCTGCGCTGTTCGCGTTCGTGCTGTTCACCCCCTCGACGGCGCTCGCCCAGTTCGCGTTCACCGAACCGGATGCGTCCTGGCAGTGGCCCGTCTGGCACGCACCGGCCAAGCTGGTGCTGATCGTGTGCACCATCGGCACCTTCGCACTCACCGCTGCCGCCTTCATCGCCGCGGCCGCCCGCAGGCCCCGCCGCTGGTACCTGGTGGCCTTCGGCGCCCTGGTGCTGGTGATGTTCCTGGTCTGGGTGATGTCCGCCAGCACCGGCACCCTACGGTTGCCGTTCCTGCTCGGGCTGACGATGACCTGGGCGGTGCCGCTGGTGTTCGGCGCTTTCGCCGGGGTGCTGTGCGAACGGGCCGGCGTGATCAACATCGCCATCGAGGGCCAGCTCCTCGGCGGCGCGTTCCTGTGCGCCATCGCCGCCTCGATCACCGGCAACGCCTACGTGGGCCTGATCGCCGCACCCATCGCCGGCGCGCTCGTCGGGCTGATCCTGGCGGTCTTCTCCATCACCTACAAGGTGGACCAGATCATCGTCGGCGTGGTGGTCAACGTGCTGGTCCTCGGCCTGACCAACTACCTGTTCTCCACTGTGCTCAGCGAGAACCCGCAGGAGTTCAACTCCCCACCGCCGCTGCCCACCTGGCGGATCCCCGGCCTGGCGGACATCCCGGTGATCGGTGATGCGCTGTTCAACCAGACCGTGATCGTCTACGCCATGTACGTGGCCGTGTTCGTGCTGCAGTACATGCTCTTCCGCAGCCGGTGGGGGCTGCGGCTGCGGTCCGTGGGCGAGCACCCGAAGGCCGCCGACACTGTCGGGATCCAGGTGAACCGCACCCGGTACCGGGCCGTGGTGCTCGGTTCGGCCGTGGCCGGCTTCGGCGGCGCCTCCTTCCTGGCCGCCGGGCTGGCGTTCACCAAGGAGGTCTCCGCCGGGCGCGGGTACATCGCCCTGGCCGCGATGATCCTCGGCCGCTGGTCGCCGAAGGGTGCACTGGCCGCCGCGGTGCTGTTCGGCTTCACCGACGCCCTGAACCGGGTGCTGCGCAACATCGGCTCCCCGGTGGACTACGAGCTGATGTCGATGCTGCCCTACCTGGCCACCATCTTCGCCGTCGCCGGCCTGGTCGGGCGGGTCCGGCCCCCGGCCGCCGATGGCAAGCCGTACCCGTGAGCCTGACCTCCCGATCAGCCTGGCCGAGCCATGAGACGGTGGTGAGATGAGCAACCCCACCCCGCCCTCCGCCGTCGACTGGACCACCCTGCGCACCGCAGCGACCGATGCGATGGGCAACGCCTACGTGCCCTACTCCCACTATCCCGTGGGGGCGGCCGCGCTGACCGACCGAGGGGACGTCGTCGTCGGCTGCAACGTGGAGAACGCCTCCTACGGGGTCACCCTGTGCGCAGAGTGCTCGCTGGTCTCGGCGCTGATCGGCTCCGGTGGTGGGCGCCTGGTCGCCTTCACCTGCTGCGACGGCCAGGGTCAGGTGCTGATGCCGTGCGGACGGTGCCGACAGCTGCTCTGGGAGCACGGCGGACCCGCGCTGCTGGTCGAGACGCCAGAGGGCGTGCTGCCGATGACCGAGGTGCTCCCGCAGGCGTTCGGCCCGGACAACCTGCCCGGTTAGTGTGGGCAGCATGAGCGAATCCTTCGATGCCACCGACGTCATCATCGCCAAGCGCGACGGGGCCGCCCTCACCCCCGAGCAGATCGACTGGGTGGTGGACGCCTACACCCGCGGGGTGGTCGCCGAGGAGCAGATGTCCGCCCTGGCGATGGCGATCCTGCTGCGCGGGATGGACCGGGCGGAGATCTCCCGGTGGACCGCGGCGATGATCGCCTCCGGG
>DATGRZ010000135.1:0-3519 GCA_035303065.1 Ruania sp. | reverse complement strand
CTGTACACCAAGCGGTTCTTCCAGCCGGTGCAGCAGATGGGTATGTTCTACAACTCCTTCCAGTCCGCCTCCGCCGCCCTGGAGAAGATCTCCGGGCTGCTCGAGGAGGTGCCCACGGTGCGGGCGGCCACCGACCCGGTCGCACTGCCCAAGCCGTACGGGCACCTGCGCTTCGAACAGGTCCGGTTCGGCTACGGCGAGGAGACCGTGCTGCCGAACCTCGACCTGGACATCCCCTCCGGGCAGATCATCGCCCTGGTCGGGCAGACCGGGGCCGGCAAGTCCACTGTGGCCAAGCTGGTCGCCAGGTTCTACGACGTCAACGACGGCCGGATCACCCTGGACGGGGTGGACCTGCGCGAGGTCGCCCCGCGGGACCTGCGCCGCGCGGTGGTGATGGTCACCCAGGAGGCGTACCTGTTCTCCGGGACGGTCCGGGACAACATCGCCCTGGCGCGCCCGGACGCCCCGGACGCCGACATCGAGGCCGCTGCCCGTGCGGTCGGTGCGCACGACTTCATCACCGCGCTGCCGGACGGCTACGACACCGACGTGAACAAGCGCGGCGGGCGGGTCAGTGCCGGGCAGCGGCAGCTGATCTCCTTCGCCCGGGCGTTCCTGGCCGACCCGGCAGTGCTCATCCTGGACGAGGCCACGAGCTCGTTGGACATCCCCGGCGAGCGGCTGGTGCAGCGCGGTCTGCAGACGCTGCTGGCGGACCGGACGGCGCTGATCATCGCGCACCGGTTGTCCACAGTGGCGATCGCCGACCGGGTCCTGGTGATGAGCCAGGGTGAGGTGGTCGAGGACGGTTCGCCGGAGGAGCTGATCGGCGGCTCCGGATCGTTCGCCGCACTGCACAAGGCCTGGCAGGACTCGCTCGTCTGAGCCAGGCAGTGCCAGGATGAGGACATGAGCACTTCCGAGCCGCACCACGGGGCGGATCCACCAGGGGAGTCCGGGCACCCGGGCCCCTCCGGTGCGCCCACCCCCTCCCGCTGGCGGTTCGCCGACGGCGTTCCCCCGGCGTGGTTGCGCAAGGTCACCGTGGCGCTGGGGGTGCTGGTCGTGCTGGTGCTGCTCGGCGTGGTCGGCAGCATCGTGCTGCCCGGGTGGTGGGCCGGGGTGGTCACCGGCTGGGTGCAGGGCATCACCAGTGCTGGCATCCTCGCCGGGCTCGTCTGCGGGGTGGTGTTCACCGCCCTGCCCGCCGGGATCATCGCCTTCGCGCTGCGCTCCAGGTGGCCGTGGCGGACCCGGTTGATCGTCGCCGCGGCGGCCGCAGTGCTGGCGCTGCCGAACGTGCTCACCCTGGTGATCGACGTCGGTTCCACCTCTTCGGCCTACGACGCCCGGCTGGACATGATCATCGGCGCGCCGGCCTTCACCGGAGCCTCGCTCGTCGGGGCGATCCTGGCGGTGGTCGGGGTGGTCGGCGGCGTGCTCGGCTGGCGGTGGCTGCGCCGGAGCCGGGCCGAGCTGCGCACCAGGGGCGAGGGTGCGCCCTCCGGTGCCCCCGGGCAGAGCAGGCCGCACCGTGGGCTGCTGCGCAGGGGGGAGCGGAAGGCCCCGGCCGGTGGCCGGAGTGAGACGGACGCCACCACCACCGGACCGGAGGATCCCCAGGACGGGGGCGTACAGTAGGCACGCCGCGGGGGGCGCGGACCTGACCCTACGTGATTCTGGGGGACTCGTGCGATTGCGACCTGTGACCGTCTGGGCCGCGCTGACTGCGCTCACCCTCGCTCTCGCCGGCTGCACCGGGACCACCACCGTCGATCCCGATCCCACCTCTCCGCCGCCGGAGCCGGAACCGGCCGCTGAGGCCCAGCTGCCGGAGCAGGACAGCACCCTGGTGCAGCAGACCGACCCGGCCGCGCTCGCACTGAGCAGCAGCGGGGAGTTCTTCGCCTCCGCGCAGGCGGCCGTGCTCGCCGCGGCCGACGACCAGGCCGCGGTGCTGCGGGCCTCCTCGATCGGCATCGCGCTCGGCGCCCCGGTCCTGCTCACCGGTGTGGACACCGAGGACCTGGAGGCTGAGCTGCTCCGGCTCGGCGTGCGCACGCTCATCCCGGTCGGCGCGGTGGATCTCGGTGGCATCGACCTGACCAGCATGAACGTGCAGCCCGATCCCGGTGACACCGACGGGCTGACCGAGCTGGTCGGTGAGCACCTGGACACCGCGTTCACCGACGCGCCGGCCCCGGAGGCGGAGGACCTCACCCAGTCCATGGCCACGCTGGAACCGGGCCAGCTCTACCCGGCCGCCGACGCGGACACCGCGGGGGAGAGCCCCGAGCGCAGCGGACACATGCCCCCGCTGCTGCGCGGGGAGAGGGTGGAGGGTCTGCACGTGCTCGCTGACGGGCAGGACTACCAGGCCGTGGCGGTCGCCAACTCCCGCGCGGCCGGGGCCGAGGTGGCCATCGTCTCCGGCGACCCGCGAGCCTCGGTGGAGACGGTCAGCGCCCTGGGCGAGCCGGAGGCCGTGGTCGGCTACGGCACCAGCTACGGTGACGAGACCACGTTCGCCTGGCAGGCAGCCACTGCAGCCACCGGCGACGAGCTGCCCGGTGGTGGGCAGCTGGTGTTCGACCACAAACGCTACGTGGCCCTCTACGGGCACCCCGGGACCCCCAGCCTGGGCGTGCTCGGCGAACAGGGCACCGCCGAGACGATCGACCTGGCCGCCGACCGAGCAGCCGACTATGCCGACCTCACCGAGGACACCGTGGTCCCCACCCTCGAGGTGATCGTCACCGTGGCCGCCGGCTCGGCCGGCTCGGACGGCAACTACTCCAGCGAGTTCCCGGCCGAGGACTTCGTCCCGCTGATCGAGGCTGCCGCCGAGGCCGGTCAGTACGTGGTGCTCGACTTCCAGCCGGGCCGTTCCAGCTTCCTGGACCAGGTGCGCCAGTACGAAGAGCTGCTCGCCTACCCGAACGTCGGCGTCGCGCTCGACCCGGAGTGGCGGCTGACCGACGACCAGGTGCCGCTGGAACAGATCGGTTCGGTCGGGATCCGGGAGGTGAACCAGGTGGTGGAATACCTCGCCGACTTCACCCGGGAGAACGCCCTGCCGCAGAAGATGGTGGTGCTGCACCAGTTCCAGCAGCGGATGATCCGCCACCGGGCCGACCTGGACACCAGCCGCGGTGAGGTGGCGTTGCTGATCCACGCCGACGGGAACGGCACCCCGCGGGACAAGCGCGCCACCTGGCGGAACGTGCGGGACGACGCGCCGGAGGGCATGCACTGGGGCTGGAAGAACTTCATCGACGAAGATGACCCCACGCTCACTCCTGCACAGACCTACCGCATCGAGCCCCAGCCGGACTACGTGAGCTACCAGTGAGGTCAGAGGAGAGTCCACAGGCGTCCGCGCCGTCACCGGAGGAGGACAGCTCGCCAGCAGAGGTGGGGTCGCCAGACGATGCCCCGCGCCACCGGGTGGAGTGGTGGCACCAGCTGCGACCGATGACCCGGCGCGGGATCCGAGCCGGTATCACGATGGTGGTC
>DATGRZ010000134.1:0-6608 GCA_035303065.1 Ruania sp. | reverse complement strand
CCACCCGAAGGAGTCCGACCATGCTCGAGCTGTCCCAGAGTGCCCAGGTGACGGCGGGGATCGTGCTGCTCGCCGCCGTCACGGTGACCTCCGGTGGTGCGTTCCTGGCGAAGGTGGCCACCGGTGGGGTGCCGGCCACCGACTTCCAGAAGTCGTTCTTCCGCGCCGGACACGGCCACGCCGGCGTTCTCATCGTCTTCGGGCTGGTCTGCCTGCTGCTCTCGGAGGCCACGGCGCTGACCGGGTTCGCCCACTGGCTGGCCGCCACCGGAGTGCTCGTCTCGGCGATCGTGCTCCCCGCCGGGTTCTTCTTCTCCGCGATGGGTGCGGAACGCAGCCGCCCGAACCGGGCGATCGTGGTCGTCTGGGCGGGTGGCGCGATCCTGGTGGCCGGGCTGATCACGCTGGCGATCGGTCTGCTCACCGCCTGACCTCTCCGGCACCTCCCATAATCAGCGTCACGAGGATCCGGGCACGCGTGCCCGGATCCTCGTGACCTTCTGTGAGTGCGGATCGGTGCCCGGACGCGTGTTCCTGCCTGCCGCCAGGCCGATCGTCTGGTTGAGTGGAGGGGAGCAGGCTTGTTTCGGCATGCCTGAGCGAGGAGGACGACATTCATCATGGCGACCCGTACGACTTCCCCCGGACGGTCCGCCGCACCAGGACGAAAGAAGAACGCGCCGGCGAAGTCCAGCGCGGCCAGAGCGAAGAGCTCGAAGTCCCGTGGCCGCGCGCAGGAGACCCGCCCGGCGCTGCCGATCCGGATCCTGCGCGGCCTGTGGATGGGTACTGCGCACGTGATCGGTGGCACCGCACGTTCGATCGGTTCCGGTGCCCGTGGTCTCGATCCTGCCCACCGCCGGGACGGGCTGGCGTTCCTGCTCCTGGCCTTCGCGGTGATCGTGGCAGTGCGGGAGTGGTTCGGCCTGTCCGGCTCCGCCGGTGACATCGTGCACGCGGCAGCCGCCGGCGGGGTGGGCGTGCTGGCCGTGGTCATCCCCCTGATCCTGTTGTTCCTGGCCATCCGGCTGATGCGCCACCCCGAGCGCGGTGAGGTGAACGGTCGCATCTCGATCGGCTTGACCGCGATCGTGGTGGCGGTGTGCGCCATGATCCAGGTCGCCTCTGGCCTGCCCTCCCCACCGGACTGGTCCGGGGTGTTCGCTGCCGGCGGGCTGATCGGCTACGCGGTGGCGAACCCGCTCACCGCCGCGCTGACCCAGTGGGTCACCATCCCGCTGATGGTGCTGCTCGGCTTCTTCGGCCTGCTCGTGGTCACCGCCACCCCGGTCGCGGCCATCCCGCGGCGGATCCGGCAGGGTGTCGACTGGATCACCGGCAACGACGTCGGTCGCGAGGAGGAGGACGAGGAGCCTGCTCGTGCGCGCAGCAGCCGGAAGCCACGCAAGGGGGCCACCAAGGCCGTCGAACCCGGCGCTTTCCACGGCGATGAGGCGTTCGAGCAGGCGCACGAGCTCGCTGAGGCGAGCGCTGACGACGCTCCCGCAGCGCAGGAGGAGCACGACGGCGCAGCTTCCGCGGGCCAAGGAACCGCACCTGCCGAAGGGGCCGGGCAGGACACCGACGATCTGCAGGCCCCACCCACCCAGGCGCTGCCCGCCCGCGCCGAGCAGCTCGTGCTCGACCCCGGGCTGACCTACACGCTGCCTGGCGACGAGGCGCTGATCGCCGGACCGCCGCACAAGACCCGGTCCGCAGTGAACGACCGGGTGGTGGAGGCGCTCACCACTGTGCTCACCGACTTCGGTGTGAACGCCGAGGTCAGTGGGTTCACCCGAGGCCCGACCGTCACCCGGTACGAGGTGGAGCTCGGTGCCGGGGTGAAGGTGGAGCGGGTGACCGCGCTGAGCAAGAACATCGCCTACGCGGTCGCGTCGGCGGACGTGCGCATCCTCTCCCCGATCCCGGGGAAGAAGGCGATCGGCATCGAGATCCCGAACGCGGACCGGGAGACGGTGGCGCTCGGCGACGTGCTCCGCTCCGGTCCTGCCCGGCGTAACGAGCATCCGATGGTGATCGGCGTCGGCAAGGACGTGGAGGGTGGCTATGTGGTGGCCAACCTCGCGAAGATGCCGCACATCCTGGTCGCTGGTGCCACCGGTGCCGGTAAGTCCTCGTTCGTGAACTCGATGATCACCTCGATCATGATGCGTGCCACCCCGGAGGAGGTGCGCATGGTGCTGGTGGATCCCAAGCGGGTGGAGCTGACCATCTACGAGGGCATCCCGCACCTGATCACTCCGATCATCACCAACCCGAAGAAGGCCGCCGAGGCCCTGGACTGGGTGGTCCGGGAGATGGACGCCCGTTACGACGATCTGGCCACCTACGGTTTCAAGCACATCGACGACTTCAACAACGCAGTCCATCTCGGCAAGCTCACCCCGCCCCCGGGCAGCGAACGCAAGCTCGCCGCCTACCCCTATCTGCTGGTGATCGTGGACGAGCTCGCCGACCTGATGATGGTGGCTCCTCGGGACGTGGAGGCCTCTATCCAACGGATCACCCAGCTCGCGCGTGCGGCTGGCATCCACCTGGTGCTCGCCACCCAGCGGCCCAGCGTGGACGTGGTCACCGGACTGATCAAGGCGAACGTGCCCTCCCGGCTGGCGTTCGCCACCAGCTCGCTGGCCGACTCCCGTGTGGTGCTGGACCAGCCTGGTGCGGAGAAGCTCATCGGCCAGGGTGATGCGCTGTTCCTGCCGATGGGTGCGGCGAAACCGATGCGTGTGCAGGGGGCGTGGGTCACCGAGTCGGAGATCCACACTGTCGTCGAGCACGTGAAGGGCCAGCTCAAGCCCACCTATCGGGAGGACGTGATCGTCCCGGCGGCGAAGAAGCAGGTGGACGAGGACATCGGCGACGACCTGGACCTGCTGCTGCAGGCCGCCGAGCTGGTGGTGACCAGCCAGTTCGGATCCACCTCGATGCTGCAGCGCAAGCTCCGGGTGGGCTTCGCCAAGGCCGGCCGGCTGATGGATCTGCTGGAGTCCCGCGAGATCGTCGGCCCCTCGGAGGGCTCGAAGGCCCGCGACGTGTTGGTGCAGCCGGACGACCTGCCGGCCACGCTCGCGATGCTGCGTGGGGAGAGCCCGCCGGCGGCCTCCGGTGACGACGGTGGCGAGGTCTATGACGACGCTGCGGCCGGTGGCTCCCAGGAGTACCCCGACGACGACCTGGGCGACTATGCCGAAGAGAGTGAGTCCGAGGACGCCTGGGAGCTCACCGACCGCCGCTGACCCGCCGGCGCCCCGCCCCGGCGGAACCCGCCCCCGGCGCCCGCCTCCGGCCCGCCGCCCCCCGGCGCCGCGCGTCACGGAGGCACTCGTGTGACACCGAGGTGCGATTTTCCTGCCTCTGTGTCCCAGGAGTGCCTCAGCAGTGGGCCGGTCAGGTGACCACCAGGGAGAGCAGAGTTCCGCCGTCGACGGCCTGGAGCGTGCGCTCGTCACGGCTGGGCTCGCCCGCCATCCGATCGTGCGGCCCTGGCAGGAAAGCGGCAGCTGCTCCGTGCGGGCGATACCGCAGAGCACTACCCGGCGCAGGAAGTATCGCCTGAATGGATTCAGCGCGGCCCGGGGCGGGTGGTGGTGGCGGGTGACGGGCGGAGGGTGGGTGGCGGAGGTGGGATGGCTCAGGAGCGGGGGACGACCTCCGCCGGATCACCGGTGGGCTCGGGCGGCTCGGTGCGTTCCGGGAAGTCTGCGCCCGAGGAGTCCGCCATCACGACCTCGACGCCCTCGTTCCGGGACTCGAGCACCGACTCCGACAGCTCCAGCCCCTCCGGGCGTTCACCGGCGAGCAGGTTCGTCAGCGGGTAGACCCGCTGCCCACCGAGGCGGTCCACAGTCATCGGCGTCCACTCCAGACCGGTGACCCGGGCGGGGCCGTCCACCGGTTTGACCACCGTGGCAGTCATGAACAGACCGGTGCCGGTCTCCGGCACGCAGCAGTCGTCGTCCTGGTTGGAGATGAAGTTCCCCAACGAGTAGGCGACCCACATGCCGTCCCCGTCCGGACCGCCGTCGAGCAGCGCGAACGGCTGCGGTACGTGCGAGTGGTTGCCGATGATCAGGTCCACCTGGCCGGAGGCGGCTAGCGCCTCGGCCAGCTCGGTCTGGTCGTCGTTCGGGTGGCTCTGGTACTCCACCCCCCAGTGCAGCGTGGCCACCACCAGGTCGGCGCCGGCCTCCCGGGCGGCGCTGGCCTGGGCGATCAGCGTGTCGGCGTCCAGGATGCTCACCGACCAGGGCTGCTCGTCCGGGATCGGCAGCCCGTTGGTGCCGTAGGTGCCGCCGATCTGCGCGACGGTGAGCTTCTGGCCACCGCGCTCGAGCCGGTAGAGCTGAGCAGTGTCGGCCTCCTCCTGGCTGCGCGCGGTGCCTGCGTGCCCCAGACCCACCTCGTCGAAGACGTCCAAGGTGTAGGCCAGGTTGTCATAACCGCGGTCCAGAGAATGGTTGGTGCCGGTGGAGCAGCCGTCCCAGCCCAGGTCCACCAGGTTCTGCGGCAGCTGGTCGGGAGCGCCGAACAGTGGGTAGCCGGTCGGTTCCTCGTCCGGCAGGGAGAGCGGCACCTCCATGTTGCACAGCGCCAGGTCCACCCCTTCGCTCCAGTCCTGGGTGGCCGCCAGCATCGGGGTGAAGTCATAGCCGTCGTCGGTGCGAGCCTCCCGGATCGGGGTGTCGTGCGGAAGCACGTCGCCAGCTGCGCCGATGGTGAACGTGGCCTCTTCCTGCTCCGGCTGCGACGGCGTGGGGCTCGGTTCGTGAGTCTCCTCACCGGCCGGGTCGCTCGACGTGGCGTCGGGCTGGCTGCTGGGTTCGGCGGAGGAGGCTGGTTCCCACGGCCGGGTGAAGAACAGCACCACGGCCACGGCCACCACGATCGCGACGGCTGTCAGTGCAGCCGGAAGCACCCAGCGCTGCCGGGAGGAAGTCGACATGGAAGAGCACTGTAGCGCCGCCGGCTGAGTGCTCCGTCCCCTAGGCTGGAGAGGTGACCAGCACCCCCGAGCACCCGGCACAGCAGCCCCCCACCGCGGCGGGCAGCCCCATCGCCCCGGTGTGGAACCTGCCGAACGTGCTCACCATGCTGCGCATCGTGCTGGTCCCGGTGTTCGTGGTGCTGCTCTGGCAGGACACCACCGTGACCGCACTGATCGCGCTCGCCGTGTTCCTCCTGGCCGCTGCCACCGACAAGCTGGACGGCACCATCGCCCGCCGCCGCGGCATCGTCACCAACTTCGGCAAGATCGCCGACCCGTTCGCGGACAAGCTGCTCACCGGGGCGGCGATGATGGTGCTCTCCCTGATGGGGCTCATGCCCTGGTGGGCCACGATCCTCATCCTGGTCCGAGAGATCGGCATCACTGTGCTGCGGTTCGTGATGGTGCGTCGGTCGGTGATCGCAGCCTCCAGCGGCGGCAAGCTGAAGACGGTGCTGCAGGTGGTGTTCCTGTCGATGATGATGCTGCCGGCCACGGCGCTCTTCCCCGCCCCGGTGGGGGACTGGTGGGACATCGTCGCCTACGTGGTCATGGTGCTGGCCACACTGGTCACGGTGGTCACCGGACTGGACTACTGCTGGCGCGCCTGGCGGATCGTGCGCGAGCAGAAGGCGTGACCTCCTCCGGCATTGCGGCCCAGGTGATCGACCGGCTCGGTGCGGCCGGCGCTACGCTCTCGGTCGCCGAGTCTCTCACCGGAGGGCTGCTCGGGGCTGAGCTGGTGGCTGTCCCCGGGGCCTCGGCAGTGGTCCGTGGCGGGGCGCTCACCTACGCCACCGATACCAAGGCGAGCGTGCTCGGTGTCGACGCGGAGCTGTTGACGGTGGAAGGTCCGGTGCACCCAGAGGTGGCCGTGCAGATGGCAGACGGCGCCCGGTCGCTCTTCGATACTGATGTCGCCCTGGCCACGACTGGCGTGGCCGGGCCGGGCTCGGCTGACGCGCACCCGGCAGGCACGTTCTACGTCGCCTGCACCGGGCTCGGACGTTCGCCAGCCGTGCGCCGGCACCTGGTCGCCGGGCCTCGGGCGGCCATACGTAGCACAGCGGTGCAGGTGGCGCTCGCCCTGCTGCTGGACTAGCCACAACGTCAAGCAACACCGGGCACCGGTGCCCGGATCGTCGTGACACTGTGCCACACGTGTGGTGCGGTTCACCTTCGGAACAGAACCACCGGCGTCGGCGTTGGACAGAGTGATGATGCAGACACGTTCACTCCAGAGGCCCCGGTCGGCGACCGGGCCGCGCGCGGGATGGTCCAGTACCCGACCACCGCGCACAGCCAACCGCGCACCTGTCGGTGCGGCAGGGTACGGTAGTAGCACAGCAACAGGCGAAGGTACTCGGGAGGAGGGACGCACCATGGTGGTACTGAGGCGTGAGATCGGTGACGTCCTTCGTGGTGCCCGCCAGGGCCAGGGCCGCACGCTGCGCGAGGTCTCTTCAGCGGCACGGGTGTCTCTCGGCTACCTGTCCGAGGTGGAGCGCGGGCAGAAGGAGGCCTCCTCGGAGCTGCTCTCCTCGATCTGTACCGCACTGAGCATCCCGATGTCTGTGGTGCTCCGCGAGGTCTCCGACCG
>DATGRZ010000133.1:0-45524 GCA_035303065.1 Ruania sp. | reverse complement strand
TCCGGAGCTCGCTGACCGTCCAGGCCGCCGGGTTCGACCTACCGGACCTGGCGGCCCGCTCCGGTCTGAGCACCGATGAGGCGGGCCGGCTGCGCACTGACGAGACGCTCACCAGCATCGACGATCCGCACATCGTGGCCGCCGGGGATGCGGGTGCGCCGTCCGACCGGCCGGTGCGGATGAGCTGCCAGGCGGCGGTACAGCTGGGCCGGCAGGCGGCGGAGACCGTGCTCCGGCGGATCGCCGGCCAGGCGCCGCGGCCGGTCGGGGTGGCGTTCGTCGCCCTGTGCCTGAGCGTGGGCCGGCGCGCCGGTCTGCTCCAGGTCACCCGCCGCAACGATGCCGCCCTGCCGGTGCACCTGCGTGGCCGAGCCGGCGTGGTGGCGAAGGAGCTGATCTGCTCCGGCACTGTGCTCCAGCTGCGGTTCGAGGCTCGCCATCCCGGTCGGGTGGACGGCTGGATGACCGATCCCGTGCGCACCCGTACGCTGCAGAGCACCGAGCACACGGCACAGGAGACGGGCCCAGACCGATGACCGAGGCGGCGACCGAGCAGTTCATCACCCACCGCAACCTGCTGTTCACCGTGGTCTACGAGGTCCTCGGCTCGGCGGCGGACGCTGAGGACGTGCTGCAGGAGACCTGGTTGCGCTGGGCCGGCACGGACGTCGGCAGCATCCGCGAGCCGCGTGCCTACCTGGTGCGGATCGCCACCCGGCTGGCGTTGAACCGGCTACGCACGCTGAGCCGCCGCAAGGAGACCTACGTCGGCTGCTGGTTGCCCGAACCGGTGCTCACCACCCCGGACGTGGCCGAGGACGTCGAGCTGGCCGAGAGCGTGTCCATGGCGCTGCTGCTCGTGCTGGAGACGCTCTCGGCCACCGAGCGTGTGGTGTTCGTGCTGCACGAGGTGTTCGGTGTGCCGTTGACGGAGGTCGCCGAGTCGCTGGAGAAGACCCCTGCGGCGGTGCGGCAGACCGCTCGGCGCGCCCGCGCGCACGTGCAGGCCCGACGACCCCGGCAGGCGAGCTCACCGGACCAGGCGCGTGCCGTCGTCGAGAAGTTCAACGAGGCACTGATGACCGGTGACCTGGAGGCCCTGGTGGACGTGCTCGCACCGGACGTGGTCTACATGGCCGACGGTGGCGGGGTACGCACGGCCGCCCGGCATCCGGTGGTGGGAGCAGAGGTGGTGCACAAGCTGCTGCAGGGTGCAGTACGGATCGCCGGTGGCGAGTTCGCCACCGCTGTGGCCCCGGTGAACGGCAGCGCCGGGTTGCTGGTGCACCTGCGCGGCACCTTCGATGGCGCGATCGCAGTGTCCGTGGCCGACGGGCTGATCGATGCGCTGTACTACGTGCGCAACCCGGAAAAGCTCACCGGGCTGGACCGGGAGGCCCCGCTGGTGCTGCGCTGACGCTGGGCCCAGCCTCCGCCGGCGGAGCCGCACAGCCGCTGACGGCGGAGCCCACCTGGGGCGAGCAGCACTCGCCCGGGCGCGGGGCTACTTGCGCCGCTTCCAGCCCATCGCGATCGGCGGCAGGCCCTCGTCCTGCACCCGGGTGGGTACCACCATCACCGGACAGGCGGAGTGGTGCAGCACCTGCTGGGAGGTGGAGCCGAGCAGCATGCCGGCGAACCCACCGCGCCCGCGCGAGCCGACCACCACCAGGTCCACGGCGGTGGAGAACTCGGACAACAACGCTGCTCCGTTACCGTCCAGGGCGTGCCGGCGGACCACCAGGTCCCGACCCTCCAGGGCACGGTCCACTGCGACGTTCAGTCCTTCCTTGACGTCGGCGAGGACGTTCTCCCGGTCCACGGCGGCCGGCAGCCAGCCGAGGAGCCCGGCCCCGGCGCCGATCGGTACCGCCACCACCGCGGTCAGCTCGGCGTCCCACACCTCAGCCTGCTCGATCGCGCGGTTCAGGGCGACCTTGGCCGAGTCGGAACCATCCACGCCGACCACGATCCGGGTGATCGGCAGCGGTGGGGCGTTGTCCTCATCATCATCGCCCTCGTGCAGCGGCACCACCACGGTGGGACAGTGCGCGTGCGCCGGGAGGGCCGAGGACACGGTGCCCAGGACGCGTTCGGCGAAGCCGCTGCGACCGCGGGTGCCGACCACGACCAGGCAGACCTGCTTGCTCAGGTCCACCAGCACCCCGGCAGGGTCCCCGGTCTCCAGCGCGCTGGTCACCTCCACCCCGCGGTCCGAGACGCGGGTGGCCGCCTCGTCCAGCACCGCCTGCGCACCTTCCCGGATGGCGGTGTCGTCGAGGGCTGCGTAGCCGCCGTCCAGGGAGGCGGCGGCGAACGTGGGCACCGCGTAGGCGCACACCAGGTGCAGCCGCCAGCCGACCTGTCGCGCCTGTGCGACTGCCCACTCCAGCGCGTTCAAGCTGGCCGGCGACCCGTCGACGCCGACCAGGATGACCTGCTCGTGCTCCATGACCAGTTCACCCCCGGTCCTTGGTGATCTCTTGGGGTCAAGTCTGCCCTGTCCGAGCCGATGCTGCGCACCAATTGCCGATCGATCACCTGCTGGACTGCCGCACCGGCCCGCCAAGGCGATTCCTGGTCCACGTGCTGGTCCTCCCGTACCGGAAGGTGGACGCGCCCGGGTGCAGACGACGACGGCCCGCCGCTGCCGGAGCAGTGGCGGGCCGTCGTCGTAGAGCCTGCGACCTCAGTCGATCACGCGGATGAAGGTCGGGTTGGAGCGCCAGATCTGGCTGGCGTGCAGCGGGGTTCCTGGGTTACGCGCCGCGATGTGCTGGTTGCCGCCGAGGTAGATGCCGACGTGACCGGGCCACCAGACCAGGTCGCCGGGCTTGGCCTCGGAGGCGGACACCTGACGGCCGGCGCTGCCTTGTGCGGAGGAGGAGCGCGGCAGAGAGATGCCCACCTGGTTGTAGACGTAGGCGGTGAAGCCGGAGCAGTCGAACCCGGAGGGGGTGGCCCCGCCGTACACGTACGGCGTGCCCACGTACCGGTGGGCGATCTCGACCACCTGGGCGGCCACTCCGGTGGCGTCGGTGGACGCCGACGCGGACTCGCTCGACTCGCTCTCGCTGCTCTCGCTGCTCTCGGAGCTCTCGGAGCTCTCAGTGCTCTCCGACGACTCAGTGGTCGCCGCAGTGCGCTCGTTGCTGCGGGAGGTCTGCGTGCTGGTGCGCTCGTAGGTGGTCTCCGCTTCCGGCTCCGGCTCGGGCTCCGGCTCAGGCTCCGGGGGCGGCGGCGGAGCCTCGGACTCCACCTCCACGTTGGTGCCCAGGTTCCAGCTCACGTCAGCGTCCACGCTGATGGTGGCGTTGGTGGCTACGGTGTCCTCAGTGGCAACATCGGCGATCGATGCTGCGGCGAGGTTGCCGGTGCGCACCGGGGTGGTACCAGCGTTCGGAGCAGCCATCGCGCTGGAGGCGCCCAGGCTGAGGATGATTCCTGACGATGCGACGGCGACGGCGGTGCGACGACCCACAGTGCCGGTGACGGCCTGTCCGAACGTCGTCAGCGGTGTCGCCGGCCGGCAGGCGGCGCGGTGTCGCGCAGTCTTGGTGGTCTCGGTCAACTTTGTGCCTCTCCTGCCGCCTACGAGGTGAGCTGTCGGGTTCGGGTGGGAGTGTCACCCGGTCCGCCTGCCTCTCGGCCGGTTGGGACTTCACCCCAAGATGCTTCTCAGCACCGCGAGATTGGGTCCCCCGCCCCTGTCACGGGTTTCGTTCTGACCTCGGGCAGTGACAGGGTTCGGCGTCTGTCCGAGGTACTCGTCGAAGGAGGGTTTCGGCGAGCGGGACTGACGCTACATCAGGTCTGCGGCAATTGTCACGTTCCGGTCACGATTCGGTCGCGGATGTGACACATTGCACGGGTTGCTGCGGCGTGTCGCGTGTCGGCGGGCGGCGGCGGAAACGGTTCAGCCCGCCGTGACGAACACGTGCCGAGCCGTCTCCTCCGGCAGGTCGAGCACAGTCTCGGCGCCATCGACCTGGACCGTGATGGCGTCCTTCTGCCGGGTGGCGCGCAGCCGGGCAGCCGGCTCCACGCCCGCCTGCTGCAGGTCGCGCATCAGGGCGACGTCCACCTGCAGCGGCTCACCGATCCGGGCGACGACGAACTGGTCCTCGCCGGTGCGCAACGCCTCGGCCAGGGACGTACCGCGCAGCCCGTCGACGCTGGTCTCGCCGAGCTCCTCCAGACCGGGGATCGGGTTGCCGTACGGGTCGTGCTGCGGGTGGTCGAGCAGCCCGATCAGCCGCTGCTCCACCTGGTCGCTCATCACGTGCTCCCAGCGGCAGGCCTCCTCGTGCACGTGCGGCCAGTCCAGTCCGATCACGTCGGTGAGCAGCCGTTCGGCGAGCCGGTGCTTGCGCATCACCCGGGTGGCGCGGGCCATGCCCTCGTCGGTGAGCTCCAGGTGCCGGTCACCGGTGACCACCATCAGCCCGTCGCGCTCGAGCCTCGCCACCGTCTGGGAGACGGTCGGGCCGGAATGCCCCAGCCGCTCGGCGATCCGCGCACGCAGCGGTACGATGCCATCCTCGATCAGCTCGAAGACAGTCTTCAGGTACATCTCCGTCGTATCGATGAGATCGCTCACGGGGCCCTTTCCCTCCATGGCAGGCGGTGCAACTTACACCCTATCGGCCAGGTCGCTCCTGGGTACCCCTTTGTCGGCCGGGAGAGATGGTGGTCACCATCTGAACGGCTGTCGCAGCCAGCCGAGCGCACCTGGGAAGATGAGCTCATGACGACGCTGGCCCTGCCCACCGACCTCCTGCCCGCCGATGGTCGCTTCGGGTCCGGGCCGAGCCGCATCCGCCCGGCGCAGTCTGCGGCGCTGGCCGCTGTGGGCAGCACCCTGATGGGCACCTCGCACCGGCAGGCGCCGGTGAAGCAGCTGGTCGCGCGGGTGCGCGCGGGCCTGCGCGAGCTGCTCGGGGTGCCCGACGGTTATGAGGTGGTGCTCGGCAACGGCGGGTCCACGTTCTTCTGGGACGCGGCCACGTTCGCCCTCATCCGGCAGCGTTCTCAGCACGTGGCCACCGGGGAGGTCGGGGCGAAGTTCGCCACTGCCGCGGCCCGGGCGCCGTTCCTGGACGAGCCGCAGGTGGTGCGCGCCGAGCCGGGCACGCTCGCGCTGCCTGCTCCGGCCGAGGGGGTGGATGCCTACGCCTGGGCGCAGAACGAGACGTCCACCGGCGTGCTCGCCCCGGTGCAGCGGGTCGCGGACGAGGCGCTGATGCTGGTGGACGGCACCTCGGCAGCTGGTGGCGTGCACACCGACCTGTCCCACACCGATGCCTACTACTTCGCCCCGCAGAAAGCGCTCGGTTCCGACGGCGGGCTGTGGCTGGCGGTGCTCTCCCCGGCAGCGCTGGCCCGGATCGAGGAGCTGGACGAGCGGTGGGTGCCGGAGTCGCTGTCGCTGGCTGCAGCGGTGGCCAGCTCACGCAAGGACCAGACGCTGAACACTCCGGCGATCGCCACGCTGGTGCTGATGGCCGAGCAGATCGACTGGCTGCTGGAACACGGTGGCATGGAGTTCGCCGCCGGCCGATCGGCTGCTTCAGCGCAGCTCCTCTACTCCTGGGCGGAGAGCCGGGAGTACACCGACCCGTTCGTGCAGCAGGCTGAGGCCCGATCCCCGGTGGTGGGCACGATCGACTTCGCCGCGGAGGTGGACGCGGCCCGGGTGTGCGCCGTGCTGCGGGAGAACGGGGTCGTGGACATCGAGCCCTACCGCAAGCTCGGCCGGAACCAGATCCGGGTGGGTATGTACCCGTCGGTGGACCCGGCCGACGTGCAGGCGCTGACCGCGTGCGTGGACTACGTGGTCGAGCACCTCTGACCTCCACCCTGTCCCGAAATTGCTCGTCGATCTGGCTACTGACAGGGACCAGATCCACGAGCAATTTCGGCCGTGTGTGTGGGGGGCGGTCAGCCGAACACGCCGAGGGCACCCAGCCCGCGCAGCGTGCCGGCCTGCCAGGAGCCCCAGAGCACGACGGCGGTGCTCACCAGGGCGGTCCCGGCCAGGACCGCATCGCCCACCTGGAGCGGGGAGGGTGCGGCGATGGTCCGGGGCCCGGCACCGAGCCCACGGGTCTCCAGGGCGATCGACATCCGCTCCCCGCGGCGCAGCGAGGTCACCAGCAGGGTGAACGCCGCCCGGGACAGCGCCCGGGCCGACCGGGAGGGACCGCGCCCCCGGCGGCGCCCGTCCCGGGCCGCCTGCGCGGCGCGGATCGTGGCCCAGGTCTCCGGGAGCTGCTCCAGCAGCCGGTAGCCGGCGAGCACGGCGTAGGCGAACCGGCCGTCCAGGCGCAGGTGCTGGTGCAGGCTGGTCATCAGCCGGGCGCCGTCGGTGGTGAGCACGAACGTCACCGAGGTGATCCCGATCAGCAGGGTGCGCACTGCCAGCCCGGTACCGATGCTCAGCCCGTCGGTGGTGATCGGCACCGGCCCGAGCCGGGCGAGCAGGTCACCAGGTCGGGTGCAGGCGTTCACCAGCAGCAGGCTGAACGCGAACGCGGCGAACGGCAGGTGTGCGCGCAGCAGGGTGTCGGCCGGGATCCGCCCGGCCCGCAGCGCCACCGGCCAGGCGAGCAGGTAGAGCACGCCCGGGGTGACCGGGTCGGTCACAGCGGTCAGTACCAGGCAGATGACCAGGAGCACGGCGAGCTTGACCGTAGGGTCGCGGCGGTGCAGCACGGAGTCCACTGCCAGCGGGCGCCCGAACGCCGGCCTCATGCCGCCACCTCCCCAGCGGAGGCCCGCCGCTCGAGCAGACCGAGCACACCGCGCGCATCACCGAGCCCACCGGGCCAGGCAGCCAGCAGCGGCGGGAGCTGCAGCCCGGCGCGGGCGAGCACGTCCGAGGTGAGCACCTCGTCCACGCCACCGCGGGCCACCGGTCGCCCGCCAGCCAGCAGCAGCACCTGGTCAGCCAGACCGGCGACCAGGCGCAGGTCGTGGCTGACCAGCACCACCGCGCGCCCCTCGTCGGCGAGCCGGTCCAGCTCGGCGGCCACCGCGGCGGTGGTGCGCCGGTCCTGGCCGAAGGTGGGTTCGTCGGCGAGCAGCACCTCGTCGTCCATCACGGTCATCGCGGCCAGGGACAGGCGGCGCTGCTGCCCGCCGGAGAGCCGGAACGGGTCGTGCTCCTCCCGGCCGTCAAGGTCGTAGCGGTGCAGCACAGCGCTCAGGTCGACGCCAGGACCCTCGGGCATGCCGTAGCGGATCTCCTCGGCCACGGTCCGGGCGAGAAACTGGTGCTCCGGGTTCTGGAACACCATGCCCACCCGTGCGCCGCCGCTGATGCCGGTGGCCTCCAGCAGCCCGGCCAGACCGAGCAGCAGCGAGCTCTTTCCCGAGCCGTTCACGCCGAGCACTGCAGTGACCTGCCCGGCACGCAGGTCCAGGTCCACACCCTGGCACACGGTCCGGTCCCCACGGCGCACCTGCGCATCGCGGGCAGCCAGCAGCACCGGCCCCGCCGAGCCGGGTCGCCGCCCGCCGGTCGGACCGCGCTCGGCCAGGTCCGCGAGCGCGCCACCCAGCTGGCCCCGGGAGACCGGACGACCCAGCGCCCGGGTGAGCTCCGCCGTCGCCGGCAGCCAGGACCCGGTGGCGGCAACCTCGGCGGAGGTGAGCACCTCCGCACTGGGACCATCGGCGACCACGCTCCCGCGACCATCGAGCACCACGCAGCGTGGCGGCAGCTCGCCGAGCTCATCCAGCCGGTGCTCGATGAGCAGGCTGCCGCCGGCCAGTCCCGCAAGCAGCGCGCCCACCCCGCGGGCGGCCGCCGGATCCAGCAGCGCTGTGGGCTCGTCCAGCAGCAGCAGGTCGGGGCCGGCCACCAGGGCGGCGGCGAGCGCCACCCGTTGCCCCTCCCCGCCGGAGAGCTCGCTGGTGCGCCGGCCGGCCAGGTGCCCGGCACCCACGGCGTGCAGGGCGCGGTCCACCCGAGGCGGGATCTGCTCGGGCGGCACGGCTCGGTTCTCCAGCGCGAAGGCGACCTCGTCGACCACAGTGGGCAGACAGAGCTGGTCGGCGGGGTCCTGGGTGAGGGTGGCCACCCGGCCGGCCAGCTGCGGCACCGGCGTGGTGCGGGGGTCGGTGCCACAGACAGTGAGCTCGCCGGTGACCTCGGCCTCCACAGTCTGTGGGACCACCCCGGCCAGGGTGCGCAGCAGGGTGGACTTGCCCGCACCGCTGGGTCCGAGCAGCAGCACCCGCTCCCCTGGCTCGACGGCGATGCTCACCTGCCGCAGGTGCGGTGCCGGGGCGCCGGGGTAGGTCACCGTCAGGTCGGTGGTGCGGGCCAGGTCAGCCATCGCGGGCCTCGCGGTCGGTCTGCTGCCCGGTAGCCTCGGTCTCCGCAGCGCGGGCGGCTCGGTCGGCTCGCGCGGCGCGGCCGATGGCGTAGTTGTCCAGCACGCCGGTACGCAGCAGGGCGTCGCCGATCACCTTGGCCAGCAGCCCGCACAGCAGCACTCCGGAGGCGAGCTGGAAGACTACCCGGAGCTCGAAGAACGCCTGCCCGGCCCAGCCCATCCGGACCATGCCGAGCAGGAGGTTGGCGAGTGCCGCCGTCAGCCCGGAGGCCAGGAACACGCCCCAGCCGTACCGGCGGTACCGGGTGGCGGTGAACGCCACCTCGGCCCCGGCGCCCTGGATGAAGCCGACCAGGATGAGCATCGGGCCCACCGGGGAGGCGAGGAACACCACCTCCACGATCGAGGCGATGATCTCCACCAGGATGCCCACCCCGGGTTTGCGCACGATGTAGATCGCCAGCGGGGCGACCACCATCCAGCCGCCGACGAGCACGTTCTGCGCCAGGTCCCCCAGCGGGCCCATCGCCACCTGCAGCCAGCCCCAGAGCTGGACCAGCACCCAGTACAGGAAACCGAACACGACCGCCAGCACTGCCAGCAGCACCAGGTCGTGCAGGGTGATCGGGCGGCGGCGGGAGACGGTGCCGGCGCTCATCGGGCACCTGCCGCTGCCGTGGCGGTCTTCGTGGGTGAGTTCAGCGACAGGCTCACGTGGCTGGTCACGTGCCGCACGTCCCGCCCGACCAGCAGCCACCCGCCGGTCACTGCGGCGAGCACATCGGCCAGGTCGCCGTCCAGGCGGGTGGCGTAGTGCTCCGAACCGGTGAGCACGCCCAGGTCGCGGGCGTGGTCGATGGCGGCGTAGATGCCGGCCATGTGATCGGAGTCCGGGCCGTCGTCGAGCGGGTAGAGGGACCAGTGCGCGGCGGCGCGGACCCCGGCCGGCGGGCTGGTGGGCAGCTGTTCGGGTGCGTGGGCGGTGCCGCCGGCCACCGAGCAGTCGACCTCGCCGGGGCAGCCGCGGGAGAGCAGCACGTGCGCGGCGGTGTGCACCCCGGTGCGGGCCACGGCGCCGATCACGTCCACCAGGTAGCCGAGCAGGTCGGACTCGGGGCCACGCACGTGGGTGGAGACGTCGTCGGTGCTGATCTCCAGACCGCGGTCGTCTGTCTCGGCGAGGGCGTTCAGGATCAGGTCGGCGAAGCCGTCGGTCATCGGGTGCAGGCTGAAGCGTGCCCCCACGCCGTAGGCCTGTGGGGTGGGTGGGGTGGTCATGGGTGCCTCCTCGTGTCGAAGGCCCCCGGGCAACTGCGCCGAGCGGTCGCCCCGCGGGGTGCGCGCGACGGCCGGTCTGCTGCCCATCTCCCTACGCCGGTGCTAACCGGGTCAGGTTCCTCGGGTCTGCGGCCGGTGTCCCGACCGCACTCTCAGCGCTAACGCGCTCCCCGGGGGCTTGTCCCCGCCAGCCTACCCCGCGGTGACGACCGGCACATCCGCCTGCCCGGGCTCGTGTGGAAGGTTGCTGGTGTCATGACCCCAGTGATCATCCACACGAGGCCCTGCAGCGGCGGGCACGGTACAGCTCTCGGTAGGGTCGGCTCATGCCGGAATCACCGCTCTTCCTGTCGCTCGCTGAGGTCACTGCTGCCCTGGAGGGTGGCCTCGCCCACCTCGGGGCCGTCGGTGGTGCGGTCGGCGGCGGTATCGGGGGCGGTGCGTCCGTCGGGATGGTCGGGGGCGCCGCAGGTGCCGCCGGCGGGGCCAGCGGCGGCCGGCTCGGCGCCCGGCTGGGCACCAGGCTGTTCACCAAGCTCGACAGCCGCCGCCGGCACTGGCCGCAACCGAGCACCCCGGAGCTGGCTGACCGGCTGCACCAGTTCCTGCAGCACCCGCAGCAGCGCGAGCTGACGGCACCGGACGGGTCCTCGGTCGTCGGCCTGTACGCGATGGTCGGCTCCGGGTCGATGAACCTGAACCCGTGCGTCATCGAGACGGTCTGGGACGCCTCCGGGCTGCAGGCCGTCGCCCACGCACGGGAGGGTCTGATCAAGCAGCGCACCTGCGAGAAGCTGCTGGACCGGCTGCAGACGGAGGTCTTCGGCGCCGGGCCTGCCTGAGCCGACCCCGGGAGCACCGTCCCAGCGACCAGGCTCAGGCCGCCGTGGTGGCGTCCGTGCTCTCCCGCACCGCCTCCTCCACCTGAGCGGCCCGGCGAGCGGCACGCTCCTCGGCGTTGGTGAACGTCATGTGCGGGCGCTGGCGCAGCGAGTAGCGCACCTGCACGTGCCAGTGCTTGCGCGCCCAGATCGAGGCGACGATCACCACCGAGCCCGCCACGATCGCTCCGATCCCGATGGACCAGCGGGGGCCCCAGGCGTCGGCGACCCACCCGACCAGCGGGGCGCCGAGCGGGTTCCCGGCGAACAGCACCATCATGTACAGCGCCATCACCCGGCCACGGATCGCCGGGTCGGTGCTGATCTGGATCGCAGCGTTCGCCGAGGTGAGCATGGTCAGCGAGGTGAACCCCACCGGGATGCACGCCAGCGCGAACAGCTCGTAGGTGGGTGCGAGGGCCAGCAACGTGGTCGCCACGGCGAACCCGGCGGCGGCGATGAGCACGGTGCGCACCCTGGGTTGCTTTCGCCGGGCGGCCATCAGCGCCCCACCCAGGGACCCGATCGCCAGCACGGACCCGAGCACACCGTACTCACCGGCGTCCATGCCGAACTCCACCCGCGCCATCACCGCGGAGGTGAGCTGGAACTTCAGCCCGACCCCGCCGACCAGGAACACGGTGATCATGATCATGACGATGTCGCTGCGGTGACGCACGTAGGCCAGGCCCTCGCGCAGCTGGCCCTTGGCCTTCTTCGTCCGTGGGGCGTGGCGTAGCTCGCCGGTACGCATCACCATCATCGCCCCGATGGTGGCGGCGAAGGAGACGGCGTTGATGATGAACACCCAGCCCGGGCCGACGGCGGCGATGAGCAGACCGGCCAGGCCGGGTCCGATCAGGCGGGCGGCGTTGAACGAGGCACTGTTCAGCGCTACGGCGTTCGCCAGCCCGTCGGCCGGCACCAGCTCGGCGACGAACGTCTGCCGGGCGGGGGCGTCGAAAGCGCTGGCGATACCGAGCAGGAAGGCGAAGATGTACACCTGCCACAGCTCGGCGTGCCCACCGAGCACCAGCAGGCCCAGACCGGCGGCCAGCAGCCCCATCAGGCCCTGGGTGACCATCAGCAGCTTGCGCTGGTCCACGCGGTCGGCGAGCACCCCCGCGAGCGGGCTGAGGAACAGCGACGGGATGAACTGGAGGGCGGTGACGACCCCGACCGCGGTCCCGGACTCCCCGGAGAGGTAGGCGAGCACCAACCAGTCCTGCCCGACACGCTGCATCCAGGTGCCGATGTTCGCCACCAGGGCGCCGGCGAACCAGAGCCGGTAGTTGAACTGTCGCAGAGACGCGAACATGGTGCTCACTAGGTGGTGATCCTCCTCAAGATCTCCTCTGCCTGGGACAGGGTGCTTCGTTCTTCCACGGTCAGCGCGGCGAGTCGGCGGGAGAGCCACTGGTCGCGGCGGCGGCGAGTCTCGGCCACGTACTCCCGGCCGGCCTCGGTGGCCTCCACAAGCACCTGACGGCGGTCCGTGGGGTGCTCGGTGCGACGCACCAGCCCGTCGGTCTCCAGCGCCTTGATGGTCCGGGTCATCGACGGCGGCCGCACGTGCTCACGGGCGGCGAGCTCACCGGGGGTGAAGGGGCCGTGCGCCACCACCGCCCCGAGCACGGAGCCGTGCGCGTCGGAGAGGCGTCCCGCCCGCTCGGCACGCAACCGGCGGGAGGAGCGCAGCAGCGTCACTCGGAGCCGGGAGGCGAGCCCGCCGGGCGGCTTGGGCAGGCACTCCGGCGGCCGTTGACCGTCCCGGCCACCGGATCGTCTCCGCCCACTTCCCGAAGGACTGCCTCCGGCTGCGGGACCTGCGCGCTCGGATGACATCGCCGATCATCCTAGATCATTACTTTGGCTAAGTAAAGATTGGGGCCGGTGCCTTGTGTCACAGCCGTGCGTCGCCCCGGGGACATCCGAGGATCGTGGTGGGGGCCACACCGGCGGATGCAGTCCGGCTGGAGGCTGGCTATGGTCAGGGGTGCCTACCAGGGGGCCGGCTGCGGCACCCGTCGATCAAGCGGAGCCGCACACAGCGTCACGGCGCTGCCCTGTGCGCAGGAAAGGATCCTCAGATGAAACGCCTGTGGTCACGTCAAGTGGGTTGCGCGATAGTGGCGGCCGCCGCTGCGGCCGCGCTCGGTCTTGCCGGTTGCTCCGCAGGGGCAGCAGACGGCTCTCGCGGCAGCGGCGGCTCCACGGCTGGTGCACAGGAGGACGACAGCGGCGAGCAGATCGACGACGCCGCGATCGTGCAGGCCCCGGCGGACCTGGCCGGCAGCACGTCGCTGTCCATCGAGGCCGAGTTCACCGCCGTGCAGGAGAGCGACGAGGCCCGCCTGCTGGCGCCGGGTGTGGACCTGCGCATCACCGAGGTGGCCCAGACCGACGCGCTCAGCGTCGAGGTGGTCGAGGACCTCGGCGGCGAGGTGGAGCAGACCGAGGACGAGGCACCTGTGGAGACGGTGCACGCTGCCGACGGGCACGTGTTCTGGATCGCCCGGTACAGCAGCGACGACCCACAGTGGGAGCCTCGCGGGGAGGTCCCGGACAGCACCGCGACGCTGGCCCTGTCCGGCAACGAGGTGGCCGACGTGTTCACCACCTCGGACGGCACGATGCACCGCGGCACGGTGGTGGCGAGCCTGCCGGCCGACTCCGGCCCGGACGCCGGCGTGCTGCAGGTGGAGACGGATGAGAAGTTCCAGGAGCTCAGCCTGCTGGACGGCACCCGAGTCGCCAGCGACGTGGAGCACATCTACCAGGTGGCCGGTCACCAGGTGGAGGTCACCAGCGCGGAGGAGTTCGAGGAGACCTTCGAGGGCCTGACCGGTGAGCAGCGGCTCGCCGGCAGCGTCGTCGCCGGGTTCGTCACGCCCTGGCTGGGCCGGAGCGACAACGGCCAGGGCTGGGCCGGTAACGGTCAGATGTACCTGTCCGTGGAGCTGGAGTGGGCCGAGTTCGAGTCGGTGAGCGACGATGAGACCGGCATCTACGTGGAGCTCGCCGACGGCACCACGGTGCGCCAGCACGACCCGGCCTCCTACCTGTCCTCCCCGTTCCGGGAGAACCCGGTCTTCCTCATCCCGGCCGACTCCGAGACCGTGACCGTGGTGCTCGAGCCGCAGGTCACCGTCGGCATCGAGGACGAGGCCCTCACCTGGGACGGCCCGGCAGCGGAGCTGAGCATCACCGCCGCCTGAGGGTACCCGCCAGCACGACCTCGGGCGCTGCGCTCCAGGGAGAGCAGCGCCCGGGCTTGCGACGGGAGCACCGCCCGAGCTGTCAGCCGAACGCGATCTGCAGCGGACCGCGGAGGAAGTACAAGATGAACAGCACGGCGGTGACCCACATCAGCGGGTGCACCCGGCGGGCCTTGCCCATGAACACCTGGATCACCACGAACGCGATGAACCCGGCACCCATCCCCGCCGTGATCGAGTAGGTGAACGGCATCAGGACGATGGTCAGGAACGCCGGCACCGCTGCCTCTGCGCGGGCCCAGTCGATGCCGAGCACCTGGGTCATCATCAGGAAGCCGACCACCACCAGTGCGGGGGTGGCCGCCTCAGAGGGGACGATGTCCACGATCGGGGACAGGAACGTGGCCAGCAGGAACGCGATCCCGGTGACGATCGAGGCCAGACCCGTCCGGGCGCCGTCACCGACACCGGCGGTGGACTCGATGTAGGAGGTGTTCGAGGACACCGAGGCTGCACCGCCGGCCGCAGCGGCGATCGAGTCCACGATCAGGATCTGGCGGGTGCCGATCGGGCTGCCGTCCTCGTCCAGCAGCTTGGCCTCTGTGCCGACCGCGACCATCGTGCCCATCGTGTCGAAGAAGTCGGCCAGCAGCAGCGAGAACACCAGCAGGATCACCGTGACCCCGCCGATCTTGCTCCACGAGCCGAGCAGGGAGAACTGCCCGAGCAGGCCGAAGTCGGGCAGGGTGACCCACTGGTCCGGCAGCTCGGGCACGTTCAGCCGCCACCCGGTCGGGTTCGGCGATCCGTCGGCGTTCATCGACCCGCCCACCTGTGCGAACGCCTCGACGACCAGCGCGAGCACCGTGGCACCGATGATGGCGATCAGCAGCGCGCCGCGCACCTGGCGCAGGTACAGGATGATCGCGGCGAGCAGGCCGATCACGAACACCAGCGTCGGCCAGCCGGCCAGCGACCCGTCCACCCCGAGCTCCACCGGGGTGGCCTGCGAGGCGGGGATGCGCACGATGCCGGCGTCCACCAGCCCGATCAGTGCGATGAACAGGCCGATACCGACGCTGATCGCGGTGCGCAGCTCCTTGGGCACCGCCCGGAACACCGCTTCCCGGAACCCGGTGAGCACCAGCAACAGGATCACCAGACCTTCGATCACCACCAGGCCCATGGCATCGGCCCAGGTCATCTCCGGCAGCACAGCGATGGAGAAGGCGACCACGGCGTTCAGGCCGAGCCCGGCGGCCAGCGCGATCGGGAAGTTCGCGATCGCCCCCATCGCGATGCACATCACACCGGCCACGAGTGCGGTCGCTGCCGCGACCCGGGCGATCGCCTGGTCCGGGTCACCGCCGATGAAGCTGCCGCTGCCGTCGGCCACAGTTCCGATGATCAGCGGGTTGAGCACGATGATGTAGCTCATCGCGAAGAAGGTGACCAGTCCGCCGCGGATCTCTCTGCCGACGGTGGAGCCACGTTGGGTGATCTTGAAGAATCGGTCGATCGCGCCCACGGACTGCTCCGGCGCCTGCGACGAGGGGGTCATAGCAGGCATCTTGGCAGAGAGCGCCCGTTTGGCAAGCAACTTTCAGCGGTGGCTACGATCATTCTGTGACCCACCCCCACCCCACTCCCCCGGAGCTCAGGCCCGCACGGGTGAACGTCAAGGCACTGTTCCTGGCCGGCACCATCGCATGGTTGGCCGGGCTGCTCGGGGTGGGTGTGGCGTTCCTGGCCGACCGGTCGCCGGACCCGAGGCTGGCGCTGGTGTGTGTGGCCGGGATCCTGCTCGGCGTCATCGGGTACTGGTGGGTCCATGTAGTGCACCTGGTCGACCATGACGGGATGAGCGAGTGAAGGTTCTGCTGCCGGACTCGATTCCGCTGTCCGTGTCCCTGCCCGACGGCGTGGCCTCAGTGGTCTACGACGTGCACCGGCCCATCCCGGTCGCCCATCGCGATGCTGAGGTGCTGGTCATCTGGCAGTCGCCTGCTGACCGGCTCGCCGCCATGCCCGGGGAGCTGCCGCGGCTGCGGTGGATCCAGTCGTTGATGGCCGGCACCGATGCGATCGAGGCAGCCGGTTTCGACCCGGGCGTGCTGCTCACCT
This sequence comes from Ruania sp., assembly GCA_035303065.1. Taxonomy (GTDB): domain Bacteria; phylum Actinomycetota; class Actinomycetes; order Actinomycetales; family Beutenbergiaceae; genus Ruania. The sequence continues at coordinate 29,681 of DATGRZ010000133.1, read as the reverse complement.
CCGGGCGAGGATTGCACGATGCGCCGGTCGCCGAGCACACCCTCGCGCTGATCCTGGCCGCAGCGCGGCGGCTGGACCGGACGCTCGCCGCCCAGGCCGACGGCGAATGGCGCCCGTCCCAGGACGCGAACCTGCCGTTCGCCTCACCCAAGGCGTTCACCACGCTCACCGGGGCGCACGTGCTGATCTGGGGCTTCGGCGGGATCGGCACCCGGTTGGCCGGCTTCCTGCAGATGCTCGGCGCCCGGGTGACCGGGGTGGCACAGTCTGCCGGTGAGCGGGACGGGTACCCGGTGGTCACTGCCCACGAGCTGCCCGACGTGCTGCCGACCGCGGACGTGCTGGTGAACATCCTGCCCGCCACCCCGGCGACCGCCGCCATCGTCGACACAGATGTGCTGGCGGCTCTGCCCGAGCATGCCTGGCTGGTGAACGTGGGCCGAGGCGCCACTGTGAACGAGGACGATCTGGTGGCCGCGCTGGAGGCGGGCAGCCTGGCCGGCGCCGCGCTGGACGTGTTCGCCACTGAGCCCCTGCCGGCCACCTCACCGCTGTGGCGGGCGCCGAACGTGATCCTCACCCCGCACTGCGCCGGCGGCCGCCCGGACCACCCGGAGGCCCTGATCGAGGAGAACCTGCGCCGCCTCCTCGCCGGCGACCACCTGCAGAACCTGGTCCGCTGAGCCCGTCACCGAAACCGCCCAGCCCCTCCCCACAGCGCCGTCCCACCCGGTTGAATCGATGCATTCGTGACTTGCGACGCCGAGTCGTGCTCTGCGGTATCGACGCCGCGGGCCAGCTGCCGAACGGGTACTGGCATGCCTGCTCAAGATGTCGTCGTGAGCACCAAGGCTAGGCCAGTTGCGACCCAACCCCCGCGAGAGGTGTGCGCCTGCGGATCCACCATGATCCGCGTGCTGCACCCGGGCCTCGCGCGTCCGGGACAGGTACGCGCGGGTGAGGACGGTGAAGGACGTCACGGCGCGCAGGGCGCCGAAGCCGCGAGCACCGCGCCGTGCGCACCGGCCCACACGCCCAGCTCGGCCAGCCGCACCTTGGGCAGGTGATGGAACGTGGCCTGATCGCGGGCGCGCTCCACTGCCGGCCACACCGTCCACTCCGGTGAGCGAGCCACACCACCGCCGAGCACCAGCACGCCCGGATCCAGCAAGGCGCACAAGGACAGGATCGCCCGGGCCAGCCCGCGGGCACCACGCTCGAGCACGCGCACGGCTGCCTCGTCTCCCGACTCCGCAGCCGCCACCACCTCCTGGGCGGTGCAGCCCGGATCCGGGCCGATGCCCCGCTCCTCTGCCCACCGGCGACCCAGCTGCGCCCCGCCGATCAGCGTCTCCAGACAGCCGGTCTGCCCGCAGGAGCAGGTGTGCGACCCGCCGACCACCACGTGCCCGATCTCCCCGGCCGCGCCGTGCGACCCGGCCCGCACCTCACCGTCCACCACGTGCGCACCGGCGATCCCGGTGCCCAGGGCGAGCAGGAACACGTCCTCTGCGCCGCGGCCCGCGCCCAGCTGCGCCTCGGCGGTCGCGGTGGCCGCACCGTCCCGCACCGCCACCCCGGGGATGCCGACCAGGTCAGCGAGCGCTCCCGCGGGAGCGGTGCCGTCCAGCCAGGGCATGTTGGTGCTGCGGCCCACGACACCGGTGGCGGCGTGGAAGGTGCCCGTCACGGTCATTCCGAACCTGGTCACCTCCCGGCCGGCCGCAAAGGTGCGCACGTTGGCGGCCAGGTCGGTCAGGCTGCCGGTGGGCACCTCGTCGCGGGCGATAACCCGCCCATCGGCCGCGGCGAGCAGCAACTTGGTGCGGGTGGCGCCGTAGTCGATGCCCAGCAGCGCGCTCACTGGCCGACCCCGCGCAGCGCGGTGACGATTCCTCGCGCCAGCGCCTCGTCCGTGGTCTCGTACTCACCCGTGTCCGCCGAGCCGAGCACGAGCCCGCCCGCCTGGACGCGCCCGCCCGCCGCGGCCACCCGGCGCTTGGCCGACGCATGCACTGCGGCCACCCCGGTGGCGGCCACCCGAGCGACGTTCTCCGGCCCGATCCCGCCGCCGGCCATGATCTCCACCTCGTCCCCGGCCAGCTGCTGCAGCCGAGCAAGCGCCGCGAGCGAGTCCACCGCCCGAGCCCCTCCGCCGGTGGTGAGCACCCGACGCACCCCGATCTCCGCGAGCCGCTCCAGCGCGCGCTCCGGGTCAGCCAGCACGTCGAAGGCGCGGTGGACGGTCACCTGCCCGGCCACCTCCAGCACGGCCCGCAGCAGCGCTTCGTCCACGGCCCAGCCGGAAGGCCCCGCCACTGTTCCACCAACCACCACGCCCGCAGCCCCAGCCGCCACCGCCGCCCGCGCATCGGCCACGATGAGGGCGCGCTCGTCCGCGTCGTAGTCGAACCCGCCGGCCCGCGGGCGCAGCAGCACGTGCACACCCAGCCCGGAGGCCACCGCACGCTCCACCAGCGCCACCGACGGGGTCAACCCGCCCAGCGCCAGACCGGTGCACAGCTCGATCCGGTCCACCCCCACCGCCCGGGCGACCCGCACCCCGGCGACGTCCTGGACCGCCAGCTCGACCGCCGTCACCATGCCTCCCATGCCTTCTCTGCCTCCCATGCCTTTTCTGCCTCCCCGTCCCCGGACAACCGATCGACCCCGGCGACCACCTCGCGCCCGCGCAGCACGGTCGCCGCGAGCGCCGGCTCCCCAGCAAAGACATCGAACGGGAACATCGGCCGCCGGATCCGCTCGTGCCCGAGCCGGGCCAGGTCCTGGTCCACCGGCCCCGGGGTGAGCGCCAGGGTCCACCCGGTGGCCACCTCGTACAGGGTGGGCTCCAGGTAGCCGATCTTGGTCACGATGATGTCTGCCTCAGCCGGGTCCAGCCCGATCTGGGCGAAGTCCTCCACCGCGTGGAACGCCTTGCGGAACTCGGTGATGATCACCCGCAGCCCGCCCACGGCCAGCACCGCGATCCGACCTGCCGCAGGGTCGCCGTCGTGCCGGCTGCGCAACGTGCCTGTCACTCCCACCGGCCCGCTCACCCGGTCATCCACCCTGGCCCCCACCGTCACGCTCACCTGCTCGCCCGGCTGCGCGGCGAACAGCTCCTCGATGCCGACGGCGTCGAACACCGAGGCCACATACGTCACCGGGGCGCCGGGGCCGGTCAGGTCCGCGCGGTCCAGCAACCGAGCCAACGTCCAGGTCACGTCACCGGAACCGCCCGCCCCGGGGTTGTCGCCGGAGTCGCTCACCAGGTACGGGCCGGCTCGCCCAGCAGCCAGGTGCGCCAGCGCCGTGTCGATCGCCTCGTCCAACGTGCCGGTCGGGGCGGCGAAGTCGAACTCCTCCCGCACTCGCCACAGCGCGACGGCCAGCTCCTCCCCCGCGGCCGCCACCGGCCCCGCCGAAGACCCGGTGACCAGCACCGTCGCATGGCAGCGGGGCTCGTCCGCCCAGGCGTACCCCACCCAGATGCCCGCATCGGTCACCCCGTCCCGGGCGGACACCTCCGGGATCCGCCCGTACAGACTGCGCGCCGGTTCCACCCGGGTGGAGGTCTGCTCCCCGGCAAGCAGGATCGGCACCCGCACCCAGGCGCGCACGGGCTGCGCACCACGCCGCAACCAGTCCACCAGGTCCCGCGCGGAGCGTTCCCGGGTCTGCCAGGCGTCCTCGTGCGGCGCCATCCGGTAGCAGGTGGGCAGGTCCAGCTCGCGGGCGAGCACCGGGGAGACGTTGCCGTGCAGGTCCATCGGTGCGGCGATCAGCGCCTCCGGGCCCACCACCTGCCGCAGCGCGGTGATCAGGGCGCCCTCGGCGTCGTCCATGCCGACCACGCTCATCGCACCGTGGATGTCCAGGTACACACCGTCCACCCCGCCGTCTTCGACCAGCGCGGCCAGCCCGCGGACCATCCGGTCGGTGAAGTCGGCGTACACCTCGCCCAGCACCTGCCCGCCGGGGATCGACCGGGCCTGGAACAGCCCCACCCACTCGGCGGCCTCCCGCAACGGGGCGCCGGGGGCCAGGAAGGGGTACCGGCCGAGCATCGCATCTCCCTCAAGCACCAAGAAGTCCCGGTAGCCGGCCCGGTGCTGGGCGTACGCGCTGGACTCGATCGCCATGCCGAGCACGGCGATCCGGGGCCGGCCCCTCAGCGCTCCATCCGTTCGCGCAGCTCGCCGAGCAGGTTCTCCAGCGCGGTGAACTCCGGATCCACCTCGCTCGGGGTGAGGATCGCGGTCCGCCGCAGCAGCCGCACCCCCGCATGGCTGGACCGCTCCTGGCGCCACTGCTCAGCGTCCGTGATCGCGTGCGCGACCTGTTCGGTGAGCGGGTCGGACTGAGCGGCGCAGGCGCCGTCGGCCTCGGTGTGCAGCACGACCTCCTGCAGAGCGCCGCTGCGCAGCAGCCAGATCTCCCGCACGGTGCGCGAGGTGGCTGGTCCCACCTGGTTGCCGTGCTCGTCCAGCCGGATGGTCTCGTCGAGCAGGCGGCGGTGCACCCGCCAGCCGCCGATGCTTGATCGTCGCTCCCGGATCGGGGCGCTGACGTCGTCGCCGAAACCGGCGAACCCGTACCGGGCGTGCGGTGGGGGCTGGCGCGCTTCCTGCACCGCGTAGGAGTCCTCCGGGACGCCGGTCAGAGCGAGGTCGCGTGCCACCTTGCGGCCGTAGGCCAGCACCCGAGCGAACGCCGCTGAGCCGTCGGGGCGATCGTCAGGTCCCAACTCGTCATTGGTCGCAATCATGTCCGCCTCCAAGGATGACTCAGCGGAAGTGTCCCACGTCACACTCAGGCGTGCAGGCCGACGCGCGGCCGACGCGCAGGTCGCCACTGGGCTGCTCAACCTCAGGCTCTGCAGAGCAACGAGTGGTCACATCTGGGTCAGACCGGCTCTACGGCGGGTGGTCGCGTTGGCATGATCGCTCCAGCGGGGTACCCATCGCCCGAGCGCGACGGCAGCGAGCACGCCCACACCCCCCATCGCCATCACCCCGGCACCGAGCGAGCCGAGGGCGGCGCCCAGGGAGACACCGAGCGGGCCGGCCGCGTTGCCGGTGTCGCCGAACAGTCGCCAGATGCCCAGGTACTGCGCACGCCCCTGCTCTGGTGCGGTGTCCGCCCCGAGTGTCATCAGGATCCCCGACCCGATGCCGTTGCCGATGCCGAGCAGCAGCGCCACCGCGATCACCGCCGGCAACGCCTGCGTCCACGGCAGCAGCGCCATCGCTACCGCCATCACCAGCATGGACGGGATGGCGATCCACAGCCGCCCGAAGCGGTCCATCACCTTCCCGGCTGGATAGAACAGCAGCATGTCGACCGCCCCGGCCAGGCCGAACACCAGGCTGGTGGTTGCCGGGGCGAAGCCGAGGTGCTCGGTCCACAGTGGCAGCACGCTCTGCCGCGCGCCACGCACCGCACCGACGAGCAGCACCGCCACCCCCAGGGTGGCGAAGGTGGCGCGGAAGCTGCGTAGCACGGTCCAGGTGGACACGCGCACCCGCGCCGTGGCCGCATCCCGCTGTGGACGGTGACCCTCAGCAGGAACGAGGAACCAGACCACGAGAGCCGAGACCAGCGAGGTGACCACTGCGAGCCAGTAGGACGGGGCAGGGTTCTCATCGCCGTGCACGAGCGCCGCGCCGGCGAACGGGCCGATGAACAACCCGATCCGGGCCACACCGCCCAGGGCGGACATCGCCCGGGCCCGGCGCATCGGGGCGATCACCTCGGTGAGGTAGGCCTGCCGGGCCAGACCGTAGACGGCGTTGGTCGCCCCGGTCAGCACCACGGCCAGGGCCAGGATGCCCAGGTTGGGCGCCAGGGCGCAGCAGGCCAGAGCGAGCATCGCCACCAGCGAGGAGCAGATCATCGCAAGTCGGTCGCCCAGGCGTGCGGCGAGGGCACCGGCGGGCACGTCGGCGATGATCTGACCGACCGGCAGGATCGCGACCAGCAGCGCCGCACCGGCCGCATCGGCACCGAGGTTCACCGCGCTGACGGCGATCATCGGCATCATCGCGCCGATACCGATGCTGAACAGCAGGGAGGGCAGGTAGACACCCGGCAGCAGCGGGCGCAGCGAGGTGAACTGCTGCGCGCCGCTCACCTAGACATCACCTCCGTCATGATGCCAGAGGCTGCGAGCACAACGGCGGCCGCGTCCGTGCATCGGACGCGGCCGCCGTTGCTGGAGGAACCGTCGGTCCCGCCGCTGGCTGGCGGGCACGCGGTGCTCAGGAGCCGCTGTCCGGACCGCTGAGCGCGGGCCGGAAGGAGCTCACCGGTCAGATGAGCTCGTCACCCCAACCGTTGGTCTGGTAGCCGCCACTATTGATGAGCTCGTCACCCCAACCGTTGATGAGCTCGTCACCCCAGCCATTGATCAGCTCATCGCCCCAGCCTTGGGACTGCTGACCGCCCGGGTCGAGCTGGATGAGCTCGTCACCCCAGCCTGCCGTGGTGCTGGCCGATGCGCCTGGTGCCACCAGCAGCACTGCGCACACCGCGCCGCCGGCAACCGCTGCCCATCGGGCCCGACGTGTCGTCTTGTCTCTCATGATCTCTCGGCTCCTTAGCCAGTAGTCCCCCGAGAGCGGGTGTCCCCCACACTGTAGCGAACCATGTCGTTGGACGCTTCCTCGGGAAGAGCCGCTGCCTCGGCCTATACGCGGGGATACCCGCGTAGCGCCTGATACTACGCCGAAAAGCCTTTAGTCGCTCGACTTCGGGGAAGCGGATTCCACGGGAGCTTGCTCGGCATCGTCGCTGGAGCCTGCTGACGCTGGCTCCTCCACCACGTCCAGGTCGTACTCGTCCACGTGCAGGTCGGGCTGGTCCCACTCGTGCCCACCCACGCTCAGGTCGGTCTCCGAGTGCGCCCCGCAACCGTGGTCCAGGGAGACCACCTTGCCGTCGTCCGGAGACCACTCGTTGGCGCACACCCCGAACAGCTGCCCCAACGACCCGGCCAGCGGGACCACGAACCCGCAGCTGGCGCAGGAGGCGTCAGCGGCACGCGAGCCGCCGGTGTCCGGACCGCGGGAGCCTTCGTACCACCGGGTGGCCGCGTCGTCGAGCGCCTTGCGGTTCATCACCCGGTCGCGACCGAGACCGAGCTCGCGCAGGGCGAGGCGGTCCATCTCCTCGTCGCCGGTGCCGGCGGTCCAGCCGGGCTCGAGGCGGTCGTCATTGGCCACGTAGGGCAGCCGGTCAGTGGGGCCTACGTCCCCTGGGGCGAGCCGCTCGGCCCACGGCAACCAGGCCGGGGCGAGCAGGGAGTCGTCCCCCGGCAGCAGCCCGGACTCGCACACGGTCGCGTTCCGCGAGCGGGGGATCCGGGAGAGGGTCACGTACCAGCGCCACCCGTGATAGCCGGGGGCGGTAGCAGCGAAGTAGTGCGTGCCGAGCCGTTCGGCCTCCAAGGTGAAGCCGAGGTGCTCACCCACCGGCTCGTCCCCGAGCGCCGAGCGGGCGAGATCCACGGCACCCTCGAGCACCGCATCGGAGGCGCGTTTGCGTCCCGTGGCCGGACGGGTGGCCGCAGCGGCGCTCATACGTCGAACTCGTCAGCCACGACGCGCAGCATCTTCGCCAGCTTCGCGGACTCGGCCCGGTCGGGATAGCGCCCGGACCGTAGCCGGTTCCCGGCCCGGTCCAGCAGGCGGATCAGGTCTTCCACGATGGGGCCCATGTCTTCAGCGGAGCGGCGCTGGTTCCGGATCACCGAGTGGGTGGGGTCGAGGATGGTCACCGACAGCGCCTGCGGCCCGCGGCGGCCGTCGGCCACGCCGAACTCCACCCGCGTGCCGGGCCGCGGTGCGGGTGTTCCTTCCGGCAGCGCCGAGGCGTGCAGAAAGACCTCGCCGCCGTCGTCCGAGCCGATGAACCCGAAGCCGCGGTCGGCGTCGAAGAACTTGACCTTGCCGGTGGGCACGTGTCTACCCGTCTTTCTCTCGTGGGAGGGGAACGCTCGAGGCACGCAGTGCGTATTCGCGCCCAGTTTACTCCCAGAGACGGCTGCTCGGATCGCGGGGATACTGTCCGCAGTGCCGCCGTAGACTGGTGCGGATGTCCGGCCATGCTCCCACCGCAGGGTCCCCACCCGATCTCGCCGAGGCGGTGCGGACCTGGGACGATGCACGGCTGGACCAGCTGCTCCGCCGCCGCCCGGACCTGGCCACCCCGCGACCGTCGTCGTTGACCGCACTGGCCTCCCGCGCGGGAGCGCGGGCCTCGGTGTCCCGGGCGCTGGCGAACCTGGACGCCCCCACCTTGACCACGCTGGAAGCGATCGTGGTGCTCGCCGAGACCAGGGCGCCGACGCAAGCCCAGCTGGACTCCGCCGTCGGGCAGGACACCGGCGAGCAGACCGCCGACCTGGCCGCGCTCGCCCTGGTGCTGCCCAGCGGTGATCGGTTGGTCCCGGTGCCGGCGCTGCGGGAGAGCCTTGGCCCGCACCCGCTCGGGCTGGGACCGCGCCTGGCCGAGCTCGGCGTGCCGCCGGCGGAGGGGTGGCCGACCACACCGCAGGCGGTGCGTTCGGCACTGGCCAACGCCCCGGAGCCGGCGCGGCGGATGCTGGAAGCGCTCACCTGGGGCCCACCGATAGGCACCATCTCCCACGAGGTGCCGCCCGGTGCCCGGTGGCTGCTGGACAACCATCTGCTGGTGCGGATGTCGGCCACTGAGCTGGTGCTGCCTCGGGAGGTCGCTCTGGCGGCGCGCGGGGCCCGGCTGGCGCCGAACGTGCCACAGTCTGCGCCCCTGCCGGAAGTGCCGGTGCGCTCCCGCGACATGGTGCTGGCCGAGTCCGCCCGGGCCGGTGAGCAGCTGCTGGAGCAGATCGAGGCGCTGGTGGATACGTGGGGGGCCCGGCCGGTGCCGGTTCTGCGCTCCGGCGGGGTGGGGGTGCGGGAGCTGCGTCAGCTCGCCAGCTCTTTCCAGCTCACGACGGCGGAGCTCGCCCTGGTCGTCGAGCTCGCCGGGGCGAGCGGGCTGCTCGGGCACCGCACCGACGCCGACGGCTCGTGGTGGACCGCGAGCGAGGATGCGGCCGACTGGACCGGACGCCCAGTGGCCGAGCGGTGGGCGGACCTGCTGCTGGTCTGGGTGGACTGGCCCCGCACCCCGTGGCTGGCCGGCACCCGTACTGAACGAGGGGTGCTGCGCGCGGCGCTGGAGCCGGATCTGCAGCGGCACTGGGCACCGGTGCTGCGCCGCCGGATACTGACCGCGCTGGCGGCCTGGCCCGAGGACGGCGCCCCTGGTGCGGAGCAGGTGCGCGCCTACCTGGGCTGGCACACCGCCAAGGCAGTGCCACCGCTGCCGGTGGTGCAGGCGGTACTGGCCGAGGCCGCGGCGCTCGGGCTGACCGGGGCGGGGGCGCTCACCCCGGCGGGGCGGCTGCTGCGGGAGGTCACCGGTGCACAGCGCGGCGACGCCGCCCAGGTGCAGGAGCCGGCCGGCCGCCTGGCCGCCGAGCTGGCCGAGACGATCCCGCCGGCGGTGCGGGAGATGATCGTTCAGGGCGATCTGACCGCTGTGGTGCCAGGCCGACCAGCAGCGGAGCTACGGGCGCTGGTGGAGCTGGTCGCGGACGTGGAGAGCCGCGGGCCGGGGATGACCGTGCGGTTCTCCGCCGACTCTGTGCGCCGGGCCCTGGACTCCGGGCTGACGGCCGAGGACCTGATCGAGCAGCTCCGGGCGGCCTCGTTGACGCCGTTGCCGCAACCCCTGGAGTACCTGGTGCACGACGTGGCCCGCACGCACGGGTCGGTGCGTATCGGCGCAGCGGGGGCGTACCTGCGCGCTGAGGACCCGGCGGTGCTGGCTCGGCTGCTGGCTCACCCGGAGCTCACCCACCTGGGCCTGCATGCGATCGCCCCCACAGTGCTGGTGGCCCGCGCCGATGCCCGGGACGTGGCCGACGCCCTCGCCGGTGCCGGGCTGGCTGGGGTGCTGGAGGGGCCGGACGGCACACCGCTGCGACTCCCCTCTGCTGCGGGGCCGCGGGTGCGGACGGTGCTCCCAGGTGCACCGACGGCCGACCCCGACGACCCGGTGGACCCGGTGGACACGGTGGACCCGGTGCCCGAGGTGGTCGCGGCGATGCGCGCCGGGGAGGAGCGCGCGCACCAGCTGCTCCGGTCCCGTGCGGAGCAACCAGGGCCGCCGGCGGACACGTTGGAGGCACTGCGGGTGGCAGCCTCCCGCGGGTCGGACGTGGAGCTGGTGATGGCCGGCGCGCAGGGCGGTGTGCAGTCCCGGGTGGTGCGACCGCTGACCGTGGACGCCGGACGGATCCGGGTGCTGGACGTGCGCCGGGACGCCGAGATCACCGTGGCAGCGCACCGGATCGCCTCCGTCCGGCCGGTGGGCACGGGCTGAGCGGACGACCTGAGTCCCCGGGGGCAGGTGTGCCAGGATCGGGGCATGGATCCACTGACACCGAACACCGACCTGTACAACGTGCCCTACCAGGCACACGACTACCGGGGGATGCCCTACCGCTACCTGGGCCGCAGTGGGCTGCAGGGCGCGGCGATCGGCCTGGGCACGTGGAAGTTCGGCTTCCCGGACACCGGAGACGGTGCCCGGATCGACCCGGAGGGTGCAGCGGCGATCATGGACCGCGCTTGTGAGCTGGGCGTGATGTTCTGGGACACCGCGAACCGGTACAACGCCGCCTCCGGCAACTCTGAGCGGCTGATCGGCCGGTGGTTGGCCGCCAACCCGCAACGGCGCAGAGACGTGGTGCTGGCCACCAAGACCCATGGCGGCATGGACGGCTGGACCCCGAACCACGCCGGGCTGTCCCGCCTGCAGATCATCGAATCGGTGAAGGCGTCCCTGGAACGGCTGCAGACCGACTACCTGGATGTGCTCTGGTTCCACCGGTTCGACGAGAACGTGCCGCTGGAGGAGAGCCTGGAGACGGTGGAGGACCTGGTCCGCCAGGGCCTGGTGCGCTACCTGGCAGTGTCCAACTTCTCCGCCGCCCAGCTCGGTGAGTGCCTGCGGATCAGCGAGTCCCTGTCCCGGCGCACCCGACCGATCGCGGTGCAGAACCGGTTCGACCCGCTGAACGGAGAGAGCCTGCCCGGCGTGCTCGATCTGTGCACCCGCGAAGGGGTCTCCTTCGTGCCCTACTCCCCGCTCGCCCAGGGCCTGCTCACCGAGCGCTACCTGGACCCGGACAAGGTGGGCCCCGGCGACCGGCTGTTCGACGAGGGCACGTTCTCCGGGATCAGCGAGGAGAAGCTCGCCACCGTGCGCCGCCTCGGCGAGCTGGCCAAGGAGTGGGAGGTGAAGGTGAGCACGCTGACCCTCGCCTACATCCTCACCCTGGACGGGATGGGCACCCAGATCCCGTCCTCCTCCAGCGTCGCCCAGCTCGAGGACAACGCCGCCGCCGGCACCCTGGAGCTGACCGAGGAGCAGGTGGCCGCACTGAAGGAGCTCTTCGTCCGGTAGGTTCAGACCCGGACCATGCCCGCGCCGACCGTGACTCCGGTGGACGGGTCCACGACGATGAACGAACCGGTGATCCGGTTCTGCTCGTAGGCGTCGACCATCACCGGCTGCTGGACGCGCAACGTGACCCGCCCCATCTCGTTGAGCCCGAGCTCCGTGGCGTCCTGGTCCCGGTGCAGCGTGTTCACGTCCAGGCGGTAGTCAACGCCCCGCACGATCCCCTTCACCAGACGAGTCGTGTGCTTGATCAGCAGCTTCTGGCGGGGCTGCACGGGTGAGGTGGACATCCAGCAGATCATCGCGTCCAGGTCTTGAGTCTGGGCGGGCTGGTTGTTGACACGCGCGATCATGTCACCGCGACCGACGTCTACGTCGTCGGACAATCGAACGGTGACGGACATCGGAGGGTAGGCCTCGTCGATCTCCCGCTCGGACAGGTCGATCGCGGCGATGGTGGTGGTCATCCCGCTCGGCAGGACGATCACGTCATCGCCCTTCTTCAGCACACCACCGGCCACCTGCCCGGCGTAACCGCGGTAGTCATGGTGGTCGTCCGACTTGGGCCGGATCACGTACTGGACCGGGAACCGGACATCCCGCAGCTCACGGTCCGACCCGATGTAGACGTTCTCCAGGTGGTGGAGCAGGCTGGTGCCGTCGTACCACGGCATGTTCTCGCTGCGGGCCACGACGTTGTCTCCGTTCAGCGCGGAGATGGGGATGATCGTCAGGTCGGCCACGTCCAGCTTGCCCGCGAACGCCAGGAACTCCGACTCGATCTGCCGGAACACGTCCTCGTCGTAGCCGACCAGATCCATCTTGTTCACCGCGAGGACGAGGTGCGGCACCCGGAGCATCGACAGGATCACCGCATGCCGCCGGGACTGTTCAGTCATCCCGTTCCGGGCGTCCACCAGGACGAGTCCGAGGTCAGCGGTCGATGCTCCGGTGACCATGTTCCGCGTGTACTGGATGTGACCGGGGGTGTCGGCGATCACGAACTTCCGCTTGGGGGTGGCGAAGTAGCGGTAGGCAACGTCGATCGTGATGCCCTGTTCACGTTCGCTACGAAGCCCGTCGGTCAGCAACGAGAGGTCCGTATAGTCGAATCCTCTGGCCACCGAGGTCTTCTCCACGGCTTCGAGCTGGTCGTTGAAGATCGACTTGCTGTCGAAGAGCAACCGACCGATGAGCGTCGACTTGCCGTCGTCCACCGATCCGGCAGTCGCCAACCGGAGCATGTCCATCGCACCGTCAGTCATCAGAAGTAGCCCTCCTTCTTCCGGTCCTCCATGGCGGCTTCGGAGAACTTGTCATCGCCTCGGGTGGCGCCGCGTTCGGTGATACGGGAAGCGGAGACCTCGTCGATGATCTTCTCGACCGTGTCGGCCTCGGACTCCAGGCATCCGGTGAGAGTCAGGTCGCCCACGGTGCGGAATCGCACCGTGCGTTCGGTGACGGCTTCACCGTCCCGACACGGGTTGTGCTCACTCTCGGTGAACAGCATCCCGTCGCGTTCGAACACACGTCGCCGATGGGCGAAGTAGATCGACGGGATGTCCATCTGCTCCTGGGCGATGTAGTGCCAGATGTCGAGCTCGGTCCAGTTGCTCAGCGGGAACACCCGCATGTGCTCGCCCTCGTGCAGACGACCGTTGAACAGCGACCAGAGCTCCGGCCGCTGGTTCTTCGGATCCCACTGCCCGAACTCATCGCGGTGGGAGTAGACCCGTTCCTTCGCGCGCGCCTTCTCCTCGTCCCGACGGGCGCCACCGAAAGCAGCCGTGAACCGGTGCTCCTCGATAGCGTTCAGCAACGTGCCGATCTGCAGTCGGTTCCTGGAGGTCTTGCCGTCGTCGATCACCACACCGTCGGCGATCGCCTGGTCCACAAAGGCCACGTGCAACCGGAGGCCTAGGCGCTCCACCCACCGGTCGCGAGTGGCCTCCACCTCGGGGAAGTCGAACCCGGTGGCGACCTGCAGGACCGGGAACGGAATCCGAGCGGGATAGAAGGCTTTCTCTGCCAGGCGAAGCATGGTGATCGAGTCCTTGCCGCCAGAGAACAGCAGAACGGGTCGTTCGAACTCGGCCGCGGCTTCGCGAAAGATATAGATGGACTCGGCCTCCAGCTGATCCAGCTGCGACAGGCGGTAGTCGACTACAGGCATGCGGTCCTTTCCGAGGCGGCTCTGACCAGATGGTGAGCAGGCAATCCGGGTGATGGCCCTGACGATACGAGCGGCGCCAGACTGCCCTGGTGATCGAACCCGACCTGTCCATTCCTCGATACACCGCCACCGCCACGCAGCTAGATGTCCTGGACCTCGTGCGGTCCGGAGCCCTGCCCGCCTATCCGCCGACTGCTGCGCCCGGCACCGTAGAGCTAGCGATGCCAGAGGTGCTGCGCACCGGGTCAGACCCGGTCGAGCTCGCGGATCTCGAGGGTGTACCGGTCGCGCGGATCGCCGTGACCGGTACGCCGTCCGGGGCCATCACCCACGGCGAACCCACCTGGTTGGCGGAACGTTCGGCTCGACCCTTCGAGGAGCTCCACCGCGGCCCCGCTGCGTGCACCGCCCGCACCACCGTCGTGGCTCTTCGAGGGCCCGTTGCCGATGCGGAAGCACAGGTCGCGGTGACCGACGCAGGTGCTCGTCCGCTGCTGCTGGCGCTCGCGTCGCTCGACGCGGAGGCCAGCCCCACCGCACTGCGCACAGTGGGACAGGCACAGCGTCTGGCCGCGTCACATCCGGGAGCAGAAGTGGCGGTCGCACCCGCTCCTGCTGCTCTGGGGCCAGCGGAGGTCGATGCCATCATCCGCTCCTACGCCGCTGGTCGGCCGGTCCACGTGCTCGGCTCCGACGAACTGGACCGGACCGGGCCTGGTGTGGTCGTGTTCTTCACCGGCCTGTCCGGGTCGGGGAAGTCGACCCTGGCCCGGTCACTACGCAACCGCCTCCTGGAGTGTGGTCGGCGCGTGACGCTTCTGGACGGGGACCTCGTTCGCCAGCATCTGTCGGCCGGGCTCGGCTTCTCCCCTGCCGATCGGGACACGAACGTCCGGCGCATCGGCTGGGTCGCTGCTGAGATCGCCTACCACGGTGGTGTGGCGATCTGCTCCCCGATCGCGCCGTACGAGCACACCCGCCACGCAGTGCGGCAGCTGGTGCAGGGGCGCGGGGGTCGATTCGTCCTCGTGCACGTGGCCACACCGTTGACCGAGTGCGAACGGCGGGACCGGAAGGGGCTCTATGCGCGTGCCAGACGCGGCGAGATCCCGGACTTCACCGGTGTGACAGCTCCGTACCAGGAACCGACGGACCCGGACCTGAGGATCGACACGACCGACCGCGACGTCGACTCCCTCCTCGCGGAGCTGGGAACGATCCTCGATGGAAGCCTGCGCTGATGCTCGCTGAGCTCCTCACGGCGGACTCGCTCGGGATCCTCACCGTGAGCGCCCTGGTCGGTGTGGTCATCGGGCTGACCGGGATGGGTGGCGGTGCTCTGATGACGCCAGGGCTCATCTTCCTCGGCGTGCCGCCGACCGCGGCGGTCGCCAACGACCTCGTGGCCGCAGTCCTGAACAAGTCGGTCGGTGCTGCCGTCCACTGGCGGCAGGGCTCTCCGAACCTGCCCCTCACGGCGTGGCTGATCGTGGGGTCGGTTCCGTTCGCCCTGGCCGGAGCGTTCATCATCAACGCCTCCGGCGGGGACACCGAGCAGCAGAGCTTCGTCCGGGTCGCGATCGGATCAACGCTCGTGCTGGCGAGCCTCACCTACGTAGCACGTCTCCTCGTCCACCTGCTCCGGCGGACAGGGGATGGCAGCCCGAACCCTCGGATACGGCCGCTGCCCACTCTGATCGTCGGGGCGGTCGGGGGACTGCTGGTCGGCATCACCAGCGTCGGCTCAGGGTCCCTGATCATGGTGGCCCTGCTGCTGCTGTACCCGAGGATGCGCGCGAACCGACTGGTGGGGACGGACCTGCTGCAGGCGATCCCGCTGGTGTGTGCGGCTGCTGCCGGACACGTCATCATCACCGGGGTCGACTGGGCGATCCTGGTGCCGTTGATCCTCGGCGGCGCCCCTGGCACCTACCTCGGTGCCCGACTCGCAAGCCGCGTGCCACAGAGCGTCGTCCGTCGCGGTATCGCCATCGTGCTGTCCCTGACCGGACTGACCATGCTGGGGGTCCCACCGATGGCCGTGGCCGTGATCGGGGCTGGGATGGTGCTTCTCGGCCCGGTCATCTGGGGTTCGATCCGACAGGCGTGCGGGCGCTCCGTGTTCTGGCCCGTCCCCCTGCCCGAGCGGCGGGCGGCTAGCGGCGCTGGGCTCGTGCGCAAGCCTTCGCGTTCGCAGCGAGGAGGCCGGTGAGTGCGACACGATCGGTCAAGCACCACACGACAGCCTGCTCTGGTGGTGTACTGAGAAGCACTCGCCACAGCACGGTGGCGTGGGCGCGGTCCCGGCCGCGGTCACGTGCCGACGGTAGACCTGGATGGGCCCATGACACCCCGCTCCCGCGCCAAGCTTGCGCTGATCATCTCCCTGTCCTTGATCGGCGTGCTGGTCGTGGGCGTGGTAGGTGCCGTGCTCTTCGTGCAGCACCGGCTCGACGGTGCGATGGAACGTTTCGACGACCCGTTCGCCGACCTGGGCACTGACCGCCCGACAGCGCCCAGGTCCACCGACGACCAGAGCGAGACGGCAGACCCGGTGAACATCCTCATCCTCGGTTCGGACAGCCGGATCTCCGCCGGCGACCCGTCCCAGTGGCAGGCCGGGGCACAGCGCACCGACGCCATCATGATCGCCTCGATCAGTGGCGACCGTGAGTCGGTCACAGTGATGTCGATCCCGCGCGACTCCTGGGTGCCGATCCGCGGGTACGGGGACAACAAGATCAACGCCGCCTACTCCTTCGGTGGACCGACGCTGATGATCCAGACCGTGGAAGACCTTACCGGCATCCGCATCGACCACATGGTGCTGACCGACTTCGACTCCTTCCAGGACATCACCGATGAGCTCGGCGGGGTGGAGATCACGCTGACGCAGCCGCTGCAGGTGCACGGGCAGACGATCGCCGCCGGCACCCACACGCTCACCGGGGAGCAGGCCCTGGCCTACACCCGACAACGGCACGGGCTCTCCGGCGGCGACTTCTCCCGGGTGCAGCGTCAGCAGAACTGGATACGGGCGATGATGACCGCCGCGTTCGACCGGGACGTGCTGCGCAACCCGGTCGCGCTGACCGACCTGCTCACCGTGGTGGCCGAGAACGTGTCCGTCGACGAGGGCTTCAGCATCGGCGAGATGCGTGATCTGGCGTTGTCGTCGCGGAACCTGAGCCGCGGGAACGTGCAGTTCATCACCGCGCCGGTCCTGGGCACCGGCTGGAGCCCGGACGGTCGTCAGTCGATCGTGAACCTGGACCCGGAGGCGATGGAAGACCTCTGCCAGGCGTTCGCCGAGGACCGGGTGGCTGCTTATCTGCAGGACCACCCGGAGGTCGTGCGGCTCGGCTCCTCGGTGGAGTAGCCCTGGCCGTGGGCGCGGCGGCGCTATCAGCGGAGACGGTCCCCTCCCACCCAGACACCGGCGATGTCGGCGTTGGCGCCAAGGGCGAAGATCTTCGCGAGCGCGTCGCGGGCGCTGGCTGCGTGGCGCAGCACCGCCTCGGTGGTGGAGCCTGCTTCCGGACGGAACCACACGCCGTCGAAAGCCATCCCCACGGACAGATGACCGACCTGGTCCAGACCGAGGGCGCGCGCCCCTGCCACAGTGGCCAGGTGCAGGAGCTGCTCGGGCGCGAGCGGGACGCCGTCGGGCCGGGCCTGTTGAGCGAAGTATGCCTGCAGTCCCTCTTTGAGCAGGCTGAACCCGGTTCCACCGCCCACGTCCGAGCCGAGCGCCACGTGCACGCCGGCGTCCAGGTGCGCGCGCATCGGGAACAGCCCGCTGCCCAACGAGGCGTTCGAGCTGGGGCAGTGCGCCACCGCTGAGCCGGTCTGTGCCATCCGGGTCAGTTCTGCCGGCGTCGGGTGCACGTTGTGCGCGAGGATCGAGCGCGGACCGAGCAGGCCGTGCCGGTCGTAGGTGTCCAGGTAGTGCGCGGCGTGCGGGAACAGGTCGGCGACGGTCTCGACCTCGGCGGTGTTCTCGTTGATGTGGCTGGTGAAGTACAGGTCGTCGCGGGAGCTGAAGGTCTGCGCGCAGGCGGCGAGCAGCTCGTCGGTGGCGGACAGGGAGAATCGCGGGGTGACGGCGTAGCGCAGCCTTCCGCGACCGTGCCAGGTGTCGATGAGGCGGGTTGCTTCGGCCAGCGCCCGGGTCGGGGTGGTGTGCAAGGGCCCCTTGAGCAGTCGGTCCCCCATCACCAGCCCTGCGGTGATCCGCAGGCCGGAGCCTTCGGCGGCGGCGAAGAACACGTCCATCGCGCTGGCCTGGTGCGCACCGAACACCAGCGCGCTGGTGGTGCCCGCCTGGGTCAGTCCGGTCAGGAACTCGTCGGCGACCTGGCCAGCGTAGCCGGCATCGGCCATGTGCTCCTCCTCCGGGAGGGCGCACTCGTCCAGCCAGTCCAGCAGTGGCATGCCCAGGCCGCCGATCGCCCGCACCTGCGGGTAGTGCACGTGCGTGTCCACGAACCCCGGCAGCAGGATGCCCGCCCGCAGGTCGAGGACCTCCGCCTGCGGAGCACCGGCGCGAGCCTCGGTGAACGAGCCACGGCCGGTGATCGTGCCATCGGTGACAGTGAGTGCGACGTCCTCGTCCGAGCGGAGGGCACCGCCGGTGAACGGGTCGGTGGGGACGTCCAGCACGCGGGCCCGGTAGATGGTGGTGGTCACGGCGCCCTCCGCACGTCACTGTTTCGGCGCATTTTCGGCTAGCGAATCTGCCGTTTCACATCGTAGCCGCTGGTGGGCGGCACGCTGCGTCGTGCGGTGTGCGGTACTGCGTCGAACAGTGTCGGTGGGTGCACGGCCGTGGCCCCGGTCCGAGCGGACCCGGGGCCACGGCCGCCTGCTCAGGCTCGGGAGTGACGCCGCAGCGCCACCAGGCCCGCACCCACTGCCACGGCAGCAAGTGCGACGAGCGCCCAGATTCCGACACCGGGGGCGCCGGTCACGGGCAGGCCGTCTGGGTCGGTGGCCGTGCCCGATGCCACGCTGTCGTCCGCGGCGCTCCCGCCAGGTGTGTCCTCCCCGGCGTCTGGGCCGCCGGCCGCGTCCGGCTCGCCGCTGCCGCTACCAGGGTCGTCCGGACCGCCTGAGCCGTCGTCCGGACCGCCTGAGCCGTCGTCCGGACCGCCCGAGCCGTCGTCAGGGTCATCGACCTCGGCGGCCGCGATCTCCACAGGCTCGGACATCACCTCGGCGGGCAGGAACCCGTCCGCCTCAGCCGCGACCCGCACCTGCACGGCAGCCCCGGCGCTGCCCTCGGGAAGCACCACGGCCGGAGAGGCCAGCGTCGCCTGCGCCAGCGCCGGCCCCTGTGCTGCCGGCCCGGCGGGCTCCTCGCCGTCGATCAACCACTGGTACTCGACCGCGGCGTCGGCCGGATCCACGTCCACCAGGGCGCGGACGGTGCCACCTTCGCTGACGTCACCGAAGATCTGCACATCGGTCAGCGAGATCTGCCGCTCTACGTCCACGGTGTAGGTCTGGCTGACCTGGCCGTCTGCGGAGGTGACAGTCACCTCGGCGCGCGGGTCCTGTTCGGTCGGCTGCTGCACGTCCACCGACGCCGCCTGGTCCACCGGTACGGCGGAGACCAGCGGGAACCGGCTGCCCTGCACCTGCGCCTGGTACTCCAGGTCCTCCGGTGCGAAACCGTCCACCGACTGCCCGTCCAGGCGCAGCGCTGCCAGGTCGGCGACCGAGCCCATACCCGGCCCGAGCGCCATGATCTCCACCTCGGAGACGATCATGTGCGTGTCCTCCATGGCGTCCATCACCACCCGCAGCCCGGTGCTCTCCTCGACCTCACTGAGGTCCGCGGTCACCACCGGCGCCGAACCATCCTCCGGTGCGGTCACCGGCTGCGGTTCGTCATAGCCGGGCACGGGCAGCCACTGGCCGTCGGTGTCCCGGTACTCGAAGGCGATCGCCTCGGCCCAGGAGGTGTGGCTGCCGTCCCGGTAGAAGTAGACGGTGGCCGAATCCAGCACCTCGGTCTCGCCGAGCTCGTAGGTGAGGGTGTCGGAGGCGTTCTTCTCCCCACTCTTCCAGTTGGACCATGCCTTGTCGTCGAGGACCTCGTTACGAGTGTCCTCCGCGGTGTAGCCGGGCTCGACGAACGTGGCCGAGACAGTGGTGGACTCCAACGGGGCCACATTCACCGGCACCGGCTCGGTGACGATCACCGAGAGCGTGGCATCCAGCTCCTCCCCCGGCTCGTTCGACAAGGCCGTTCCCGGCACGGTGAGCACGCCCGGGGCGGCCAGGTCCTCGGCGGTCAGGACGGAGAAGTCCCAGGTCACCTCGGTGTCGAAGGTCAGCTCCGAAGCGCCGGTGCGGGCCGGCACAGTGGCTGGTGCGGCGGCAGCCACCGTCTCCGGGCCCACCCCCTGGCGCACGGTCAACGACACCGGGTCGGTCACGGTGAACCCACCGACCACGACCGTGGCCTGCACCGGGACCTCGTTGCCGTACACGTCCGTGGCCACACCCTCGACAGTGACCTCACCGGTCTGCTGCCAGGTGTCTTCCCCGGGCAGGTCCCACTCCACCGAGGCCGGCACACCGTCACCCCAGGCGTAGGTGGGCAGCACGGTGGCAGGCATGGCCGGCGGCACCCCGGCGAGGGTGCTCACCTGGACGTCGTGGGCTCCGGTGGCGTGCAGGTCCCGGATCTGCCAGGCCTGGTGCGTACCGCCGGAGGAGCTCCACAGCGCCACGCGGGCGCCCTCCTCGGTGGACTGACCGGAGACCTCCAGGGCCTGGCTGAGCGCCTCGTTCACCCACGACCAGGAGGTGGTGTCCTCAGTGGTCAGCAACCACCGGGTCTCACTGGTGGTGGCCGCCTCGGAGACGGGGATGTCCCGCAGGTCGGTGCCGTCATCGGTGGCGCCGAGCACCCGGCCGTCGCTGCTGGTCAGCACGTACGGGCGCAGGTCTCCCCGCTCACCGCCCGGCGCCTCGTGCACCGTCCACACCTGGTCGGCAGCCTCCGCCGGCGTCGTGCCCGGGGAGCGGATCACAGTGGCGTCCTCGGTACCGGCCGTGAGCGCCTTCGCGCTCTGCACACCGAGCAGCTGATAGCTGCCGCCATCAACGACAGGTGCGGCGTCCTCGGCCACCCCGGTCACGCCGTCGATCACCACTGTGGTGATCGACCGGGCCGGGGCCTCCACAGTGGCGCTGGTGCCGTCCACGGCGGCGGGCTCACCCGGGACGATCGCGTTGGCCGTCGGGTCCTGCTCAGTGCCTTCGGTGGTGGTGAAGGTCTGCACGGAGGCCTGCGCGGCGATCTGGCCGAACCGGGAAAGGTCCACGCTCACCTCGCGCGGCTGGTCGCTGTCGTTCCGGTAGACCAGGGTGAGCCCGTCGGAGTCCACGGCGGCGGTGGCGTCCGCGGAGTCGGTGGCGATCAGCGAGTCGCCCGGGCGGATGAACTGGGTGAAGTTCTGGATCGCGCCGAACTTGGCATTGTGCACGATCTCGCACTCCTCCACTGCGCTGGCGTCGCCGCCGGCGTCGTCGATGCGGCGCTCGGACTTCCACACCCCGGGTTCGACCTCGACACAGTCGAAGTCCACGAACACCGAGCCCCAGTTCAGGTCTTCGCCGGTGGCCTGCATGTTGTACAGGTCTTCGACCGGCTGCCAGAGCACCCAAGCGGTCGGCTCCAGCTCACGCAGGTCGCTCTGGATCCGCTCGGCCATGCCCAGGGCGTTGTCCATCGTGACCGGGTCGAACCCGGTGTGCCAGCTGCCGCCGACCTCGCTCATCCACAGCGGGGTGTCGGCGGACTTGGCCAGGTCGCGCACCACCCGGCGGTCACCGGTGCCGTAGGTGTGCACGTTCATCTGCTCGACGGCGGAACGCGCCTGGTCGGGGTAGGCCGCCCAGTTCCGCGCGAACGTCCCGGGGTTGGTCTCGTCCATGGCGGAGATGGTCGCCTCGGTGGCGGTGGTCCCGGCCTGCAACCGTTCGGCCAGGGCGGCGATCATCTGCACCTGCCGCTCCGGGCCCACGTGCATGCCTTCCTGACGCCCGCCGACCGGCACTCCGTCCTCCAGCTGGGTGGACCAGTAGTTGGTGTTCGGCTCGTTGAACGGGTCGATGGTGTCGATCTGCAGGCCGTGCTCGCGCTCCAGGAAGTCTGCGACCTCGGTGAGGTAGCCGGCGAAGGAGTCCATCGCATCCACTCGCAGCTGTTCGTCATCACCGTCGAACCCGCCGGAGACATACCCGTTCTCGGTCATGAAGTACGGAGCGGAGTTCGCGAACAGCTCCCAGTGCGTGATCTGCTCGTCGGCGACCAGCCGTTCCACCCACCAGCGCTGGGTGGCGTCGGCGGTGAAGTCGTAGTGGTCCTGGTCGTCCGGGTCCCAGGCGGTGAGCACCTGGTCGCGGTTGTCCACGGTGGTCGGTGCCCCGTACAGGTCGCCGGTGGCGTCCTCGGCCCAGTAGCCCTCGACGGCACCGCCTGGGCGCAGGTAGTCGGTCACGTCCGAGGCGTGCCCGCCGCCGGCGTTGTACCGGGCGAGGTTCAGGTTCAGCCCGTCCTCGCCGAAGATGGCCTGGTACAGCGGCTCACGCAGCTCGTCGGGGTAGCCGCCGGTTGCGTTCGCCATCCAGACCAGGCTGGTGCCCCAGCCCTCGAACGGGTCGGAGGCGTACCACGGGTCGGGCGTGATGGTCACGCTCTCGGTCGCTGCCTGGGCGGGTGGTGCCGTGCTGGTCTGCACGGCGAGCGCGCCGGTGGCCAGCAGTGCTGTGCACGCTCCTGCGGCAGCGGTGCGGCGCCAACGTGACGTCCCGGTCATGGTGTGCATCCTTTCGTCATTGAACTCTCTGCTCGTCGTAGACCTTGCGGTGGGCCGGGCACCGTGGGCGGTGGCCGCAGGTGCGCGACCGCGGGTCAGTCGGCGGTCGTGGTGGCCCAGCGCGGCCCGGGCACGAAGCGCGCGGCGGCGTCGGTGGTGGCGAGCAGCTCCAGGGCGACCAGGCGGTCGGTTCCCGTGCCGGTGACCGGTGCAGGCACGTACAGGGTCTGCTGCGGGCCCTTGCCCCAGTAGCGGCCCAGGTTCCAGCCGTTGAACCAGGCCAGGCCCTTGCCCCACCCGACGGTGTCCAGGAACAGGTCAGCGGGCTCCGACCTGGGCACGTCCCAGACCACCAGGGCCGGTCCGGGCAGCCCGGCCGCGGCGGGTGCGCCTCCGCGGGGCCGGGCCGCTGCTGGCGGCTCACCGGCCCGCAGCCGCTGCGCCCAGTCCTCGATCGGCAGCGGGGTGGCCTGCCAGTCGGTCAGCGGTGTGCCGCCGAGCAGCACCGGTCCGACCAGGCCCTTGGCCTCCCCGATCCGCGGTCCGTAGTTCACCCGGCCCTGGTCCTCCACCAGGATCTCGACCAGCGCGTGCGGGCTAGCCGGTGGAAGTACCAGGGCGCGGGCGTGCTCGCTCCGGTCCAGCACGCCCACGGGGGCCCGATCACAGAACACCTGGGCCCGGTCACGGACCTCCTCGACGGTCAGGACTGCGCCGTCGGACAGGTCCGCAACGGTGCGGTAGAGGGTGAAGCCGGACATCGCCCCGAGCTGCTCGTGGGTCGGCGGATGCTGGTGCTGCTGCCAGTCGGTGAGCTCCTCCACCAGGGCCCACAACGGCACCACCGCAGTGGGCTGGTCCACCCGCAGCTCCGGTGCGGGGTGACGGCGGGCCACCGGCTGGGCCTCGAGCCCCCGATGGGTGCGGAGCACCGCCTGCAGGGCGTCGAGCTTCGCGGTGCCGGTGCCGTCCTCGGCGATCGGGGCGTCGTAGTCGTAGGAGGTGATGGTGGGCCGGTAGCTGCCCTTGTGGTTGGCGCCGTTGGTCAGCCCGAAGTTCGTGCCGCCGTGGGCCATGTAGATGTTCACCGAGGCGCCGGAGGCGAGCAGCTCGGCCAGGTCCGCCGCCGTGCCGGCCGGGTCGGTGACGTGGTGGTCCTCGCCCCAGGCGTCGAACCAGCCGTTCCAGTACTCCATGCACATCAGCGGTCCGGTGGGCTGGTGCCGGCGCAGCACCGCCAGACGCTCCAGGCTGCGGGAGCCGAACGTGGCGGTCTTGTGCAGCTCGGGCAGCCCGCCGCGGGTGAGCATCGCCTCGCTCGCCTGGTCGCAGGTGAACAGCGGTACGGTGATGTCCCCGCTGCGGAACAGGTCCACCAGCGTGCGCAGGTAGGCGGCGTCGTCGCCGTAGGCGCCGTACTCGTTCTCCACCTGCAGCATCAGCACGGGACCGCCGCGGTCGACCTGCAGCGGTGCGATGATCGGCAGCAGCGCCTCGAAGTACTCCCGCACAGCGGCCAGGTAGCGAGGCTCGCTGCGGCGCATCCGCACGTCCGGGTCGGCGAGCAGCCACGCGGGGATGCCGCCGTTGTCCCACTCGGCGCAGATGAACGGACCCGGGCGCACGATCGCGTGCATCCCCGCCTCCTGCACCAGCTGCAGGTAGCGGCCGAGGTCAGCCATACCGTCGGTGCGGAACTCACCGCGGACCGGCGAGTGGAAGTTCCAGGCGACGTAGGTCTCGATGGTGTTCAGCCCCATCGCCTTGGCAGTGGCGATCCGGTCCGCCCACTGGTCGGGGTGGATCCGGAAGTAGTGCATCGCCCCGGAGATGATCTGGTGGGGGCGACCGTCCAGCAGGAAGTGCTCGGGGCCGATGTCGAAGGTGGTCATCTGTCCTCAGGGCTCGTGATCGTCGACGGCGCAGCGCACCGGGCAGCGCCCGGCCGTCAGGGGGCAGCGGGGTCGGGTGGGGATGTGACCGGCTGCGGCCCGGGGTCGGGCCGCAGCCGCCGACATAAGTCAGGGCGCGGAGACGCTGAAGCCCTGCTCGTTGCCGTAGGTGACCAGGGCATCCTGCCAGGCCGCCAAACCCTCGGTGATCGTGGCGTCGGAGACGTAGGCCTGGCCGACGGTGTCGTTGAAGATGCTGTTCGCGTACACCTGGTAGGGCAGGTACTGCCAGCCCTCGATGACATTCGAGGCAGACTCGGCGAGCACCTGGTTCACCTGCTGGCCGCCGAAGTACTCGAACTCCGGTGTGGTGAACTCCTCGGACTCCAGGTCGGCGGTGGTAGCCGGGAAGGCGCCCTCCTCGATCCGGGGGGCGACGCCGTCACCGGCAGTGGTGTACTCCACGAACGCGTAGGCGAGCTCCTGCTGATCGCTGGCCGCCGGGACAGCCAGGGAGCTTCCGCCGTTCTCAGCGGTGACGTTGGCGCCCTCCTCCCACTGCGGCATCGGCGCCACGGCCCAGTCGCCGGAGCCGTCGGGCACGCTGGACTCCAGGTTGCCACGCATCCAGGCACCGGTCACCAGAGTGGCGATGGTGCCGTCGGCCAGGCCCTGGTACCACTCGTCGCTCCAGGCGGTGATCGGGGCAAGCAGATCCTCGCTGACCAGCGTGTTCCAGTACTCGCCGTACTGGCTGCTGCCCTCGTCGGCAAGATCGATGGTCACATCGGTGCCGTCCACCTGGAACGGCTGACCGCCGGCCTGCCAGATCAGGCTGGTCGCCATCCCCGCATCACCGGTGTCGCTGGTGATGTAGGAGTCCGGGTCTTCCTCCTGCAGCTGGCGACCGACCTCGGCGAACTGCTCCCAGGTGGTGGGCACCTCCAGGTCGTGCTCGTCGAACAGGGTCTTGTTGTAGAACAGGGCCATCGGGCCGGAGTCGGTGGGCAGGGCGTACACCCCGTCGTCCTGCGTCACTGCCGACCAGGGGCCCGGGGTGAAGGTGCCGTCCAGGCCCGCGGCACCGAACTGGGACAGGTCGGCCAGGGACTCGGCGAGCACGAACTGCGGCAGGGCGTAGAACTCCACCTGGGCCACGTCCGGCACACCGCTACCGGCCTGGATGGCGTTCTGCAGCGCGGTGTACTGGTCGTTGCCGGTGCCGGCGTTGACCAGCTCGATGTCAACGTTGGGGTACTCCTCCTGGAAGTTCTCCGCCACCGTCTCCAGCGTGGGGTCCCACGCCCACACGGTGAGCTCGCCGCCCTCCTCCAGCACCGCGTCGATGTCCACGTCGGCGGTGTCGCCGCCGTCGCCGGAGTCGTCGCCGGATCCACAACCCGTCAGGGCTAGGGCGGCACTGGCCAGGAAGGCCGTGGCGATGGCGCCGCGGCGCCGACCGGTTCGAGTCATGGGAGTTCCTCTCACTTCATTGCGGACGGGGATGATGGTGCGGGTCATTCCTTCACGCTCCCGGCGGCCAGTCCGGACTGCCAGAAGCGCTGCATCAGCAGGAATGCGGTGATCAGCGGAACGATGGTCAGCAGCGAGCCGGTGATCACCAGGTTGAAGATGGCTTCGCCGCCGGCGGTGGCGGCCTGGGCGTTCCAGGCATCGAGGCCGAGCGTGAGCGGGTACCAGTCCGGGTCCTTGAGCATGATCAGCGGCAGGAAGTAGTTGTTCCAGGTGGCCACGGTGGTGAACAGCAGCACTGTCACAGTGCCCGGTGCGAGCAGCCGCAGGCTGATGGCGAAGAACGTGCGCCACTCCCCTGCACCGTCCACGCGGGCAGCCTCGAGCATCTCGTCCGGGACCGCCTCGGCGGCGAAGGTCCACATCAGGTAGAGCCCGAACGGGGAGATGAGCGAGGGGATGATCACCGCCCAGGGGGTGTTCGTCAGGCCGAGCTTGCTGAACAGCAGGAAGGTCGGCACGGCCAGTGCGGTCCCGGGCACGGCGATCGCGCCGAGCACCACGGCGAACACGCCACGTTTACCGGGGAAGGTGAACTTGGCCAGCGCGTAGCCGCCGATGATCGCCAGGAACGTGGCGCCGCCGGCCCCGGCGACCACGTACAGCACCGTGTTGGCGAACCAGCGCAGGAACACTCCGTCGTCATAGGCGAGAGTGGCGCGGATGTTGTCCCAGAGGGCGAAGTCACCCGAGAGCCACAGACCGAAGGAGGAGAACAGGCTGTCCTGGGTCTTGGTCGCGTTGATCAGCAGCCACACCAGAGGGACGAGGCTGTAGACGAGCACGATGCCGGTCACGGCGGTCAGCAACGGGCTGCGGCGCGGGCGCTGCAGGCTGCCCCGGCGGGGCTTGAGCTTCGGGTAGCTGCGCTTGCGTACCTGGGGCTGGTCGGCGGTGATGGCCATCGCTCACGCTCCCCGGCGCATACCGCGCAGCTGCACGGCGTAGGCGATGACCATCGTGACCAGGCCCATGATGATCGCGACGGTGGCGGCGTAGTTGTACTGCTGCCCGGAGAAGGACAGGTTGTAGGCGTACAGGTTCGGGGTGAAGTAGGTGGTGATCGCGTTCGGCGCCAGGCTCTGCAGGATGGCCGGCTCGTTGAAGAGCTGGAAGCTGCCGATGATGGAGAAGATGGTGGCGATCACGATCGCTCCGCGGATCGCGGGCAGCTTGATCGCAGTGATCACCCGCCACTGGCTGGCGCCGTCGATCTCGGCGGCCTCGTACAGCGAGTGCGGGATCACCCGTAACGCCGAGTAGCAGATCAGCATGTTGTAGCCGACGAACTCCCAGGTGACGATGTTGCCGATCGCCACCAGCACCCAGTCCGGGGACAGCGGCGCCGGCAGGGTGAGGCCGAACAGCTCGTTCAGGTTGCCGATCAGTCCGAACCGGGTGCCGTACATGAAGCCCCACATCAGCGCGGCCACCACGGCCGGCACGGCATAGGGCAGGAAGATCGCGATCCGGAAGAAGCTCGAGCCGTACAGCCGGGCGCTGTCCAGCGCCAGCGCCACCAGCAGGGCGATGCCGAGCATGATCGGCACCTGCACCACCAGGAACAGGCTCACCCGCCCCAGAGCGGTCCAGAACTGCGAGTCCTGCAGCGCGTTGGCGTAGTTCTCCAGGCCGACGAACACTGTGCCGCCGACCAGCTGGTCGCGGAACAGGCTGATCACCAGGGAGTAGATGATCGGCGCGATGAACACCAGCGCGAAGACCAGCATGAACGGTCCGATGAACGTCCAGGGCCGCCAGTTCCGCCGCTCCCGCCGCACTGCCGGTGGGGCGGTGCTCGCACCGGCCACGGATACCGCCATCCGTTGATCCCTCCCGTCACTGCCCGAGATGTTTACGTAAACATTCTGGTGGAGATACTCTCACAGGCACGACCACATCTGTCAACGCCAAGGAGGATGAGTGGTCTCGGAAGAGGTCCAGGAGCGGGCACTGCCGCGACGGCGCAGGAGCACCTCCCCTTCGATCGCTGACGTGGCTGCTGTGGCCGGTGTCTCCGCACAGACCGTCTCCCGGGTGTCCACCGACTACGCGGGGGTCCGCCCGGCCACCCGGGAACGAGTGCTGGCGGCGATGCGCGAGGTCGGCTACGTGCCGAACTCCGCGGCACGGGCGCTGAAGAGCGGCAGCTTCCGCACGATCGGGGTGGTGGCCCACCAGCTGGCGCGCACCGGGGAGTCCAGCACGGTCGAGGCGGTGGTGGAGGCGGCCCGCCAGCGGGGGTTGGGCGTGACCTTGGTGGACGTGCAGTCCCCCACCTCCCAGGAGGTCAGTGCGGCGGTGGCAAGCATGGCGTCCGTGGCGATCGACGGGCTGGTGATCATCCGGGCGGAGTCGATCTCGCCGGACTCCCTCACCCTGCCACCGCACCTACCCGTGGTGGTCTCCGACTCGCACTTCGCCGGGCACCACCCGGCGGTGGCCACCGACCAACAATCCGGCACCCGGGAGGCGGTGACCCACTTGCTCGAGCTAGGCCACCGCACGGTGAGCCACCTGGCGGGCCCGCCGGAGTCACTGCCGGCTGCTGAGCGCGAGAATGCCTGGCGAGAGGCACTGGTCCGGGCCGGGCGCCCGGTACCGACGCCGCTGGCCACGGACTGGACGGCTGCCTCCGGCTACCACCTGGGCCAGGAGCTGGTGCCGGACATCCAGTCCGGTGCAGTGACGGCAGTGTTCTGCGCGAACGATCAGGTGGCGCTCGGACTGTACCGGGCCGTCTACGAGGCGGGACTGCGCATCCCACGCGACGTCTCGGTGATCGGGTTCGACGACATTCCCGAGGCAGCGCAGTTCTGGCCGCCGTTGACCTCGGTGGCGCAGGACTTCCACCTGGTCGGCGAGCGGCTGGTGGCGATGCTGGCCGACCAGCTCAGCGGCGACCAGCACCCCCCGGAGCGGGTGCTGCTGCCGGTGGAGCTGATAGTGCGCCAGAGCACGGCGGCTCCGCCGGTGCAGTGAAGCGGGCATGCCTCACTCGTAGAGCGCCTCCCGGATCTCTGCGTCGTCGATGTTGTCGGCGTCGTACCAGTAGAAGCCGGTGTCGATAGTTGCGGAGAGCTCTTCACCGTTGATCGCCTTCAGCGCGGCCTCGATGAGCTGCTCCCCCATCCCGACCGGGTTCTGGGTGATCGCACCAGCCATCACACCGGACTCGATCGCATCGATCTGCGCCTGGCCCGAGTCGAACCCGACGATCACCACGTCGCCGTCCTTGCCGGACTCCTGCACGCCCTTGATCACACCGATCGCCGACCCTTCGTTGGCCCCGTAGATGCCGGCGAGGTCTGGGGTGGAGGTGAGGATGGACTTGGTGATGTTCGCCGAGAGGTTCTGGTCTCCCTCGCCGTACTGCGGTTCGAGCAGCTCGATGTCGGGGGCGTTCTGCTCCATCCACTCGATGAAGCCGTCCCGACGGTCCTGACCGGAGCCGGAGGTCTGGTCGTGGATCACCATCGCGACCTTGCCCTTGTTGTCGATCAGCTCGGCCATGTGCTCGGCTGCGGCGGCTGCTGCCGCCTTGTTGTCCGTGGCGACCGTGGTGAGCGGGATCTCGGAGTCCACACCCGAGTCGAACGCGATCACCGGGATGTCCTGGCTCTGCGCCTGCTGCAGCAGTCCTTCGGCTGCGCGGGAGTCCAGCGCGGCGAACGCAAGTGCCGCCGGACTCTTGGCGATCGCGCTCTGCAGCATGTTGATCTGGTCCTCCACGTCGCTCTCCGTGGCCGG
>DATGRZ010000132.1:0-2220 GCA_035303065.1 Ruania sp. | reverse complement strand
GCCAGTCCTCCGGGGACTCACCCCGGGCGAGCGGGCGCAGGCTGGCTCCCTGCATCCGCTCGGGTGCGTCGACGCCGGCGTAGTCCAGGAAGGTCTGCGCCAGGTCCAGGTTCAGGGCCAGATGGTTGGTGACGGTGCCGGGAGGGATCTCGGCCGGGTAGCGCATCACCAGCGGGATGCGCAGCGAGTCGGTGTACATGAACCGCTTGTCGAAGTAGCCGTGGTCGCCGAGGAAGAAGCCCTGGTCGCTGGCGTAGGTGACCAGCGTGTGCTCGTTCTGCCCGGTGGCATCGAGATGGTCGAGCAGCCGCCCGGTGGTGCGGTCGATGCCGGCCACGCAGCGCAGGTAGTCGGTGATGTAACGCTGGTAGAACCAGGAGGTGCGCTCCTCGGGGGTGTCGAACTGCGGGATCGTGGTCTTCACATCCAGCTCGTCCAGGTCCCGGCCCACCCGGATCGCGGCCTCCTCGGCCGCCCGGGAGCGGTGGGAGTAGTCGTCGAACAACGTCTCCGGCTCGGGGAAGGTGACGCCCTCATACAGGTGCTGCTCGTGCGGGCCGGGAAACCAGCGCCGGTGCGGGGCCTTGTGCCAGAGCAGCAGCAACCAGGGCTGGTCGCCGGGTTGCTCGGCGAGCCAGTCCAGCGCCAGGTCGGTGAGGATGTCGGTGACGTACCCGGTGTGCTGGGTGCGACCGCCGGTACCGATGAGCTCGGGGTCGTCGTAGTCCCCCTGCCCGTCGAGCACCTGCCACTCGTCGAACCCGACCGGGTCGTGCCCTTCGCCATGGCCCAGGTGCCACTTGCCGAACAGTGCGGTGCGGTAGCCGGCGGCCTGCAGCAGTGCCGGGAACGTGGGCTGGGCGGAGTCGAAGCTGGTGGTCAGGGTCATCATGCCGTTGCGGTGGCTGTGCGCGCCGGTGAGGATCGCTGCCCGGCTCGGGGCGCACAGTGCGTTGGTGCAGTCCGCCTGGTCGAACCTCACCCCCTCGGTGGCGATCCGGTCCAGGTGCGGGGTCTGGTTGATCGCGCTGCCGTAGCAGCTCATCGCGTGCGCGGCGTGGTCGTCGCTGAGGATGAACAGGATGTTCGGGCGGCGATCGGGCACAGCGGGCACCTCCGGCGGTCAACGGCGTTGGCCAGAGAGTAGGCATACCGCCACCAGCCGAGTCGTGGATCCGTGCCGGCATGAAACAGACGGTGCATCATTCCGGTGCAGTTGATAAAAAACGATACTCATCGAGGGAGCGGCACCGGTTCGGAGAAGACTGGCGCCCTCACCTGGAGGAGTGGAACCAGACCGTCTCCCCGGGGCGGAGCACCGGCGACCACGGGTGCGGCTTGGACCGCCAGAGGACCTCGGTGCCATCGGGAGGCTCCAGCGGAAGCGGGCCGGTGCCCAAGTTGACCCGCACGGTCAGGTTCCCGCGGCTGAGGATGAGTAGATCGTCATAATGCTCGACGGCGCAGCCCGGCGGGAGCACGTCACGGAGCCTGGCCCAGGTGTTCAGCAGTGCGCGCCACCGGTTCAGCTGGCTGTCCGGGTCACCGTGCTGGGTGGTGGCTGAGCCGTGCTCGGGCAGCGGGCCGTGAGCCAGCCATGGCTCGGTGCTGCCCCAGCCGCGGTCGGGCCCGTCGGTCCACGGGATGGGGGAGCGGGCCCGGTCCCGGCTGACGTCCAGCTCACCGGCACGGCGAGCGATCGGGTCGCGAGCGCCGTCCGGGTCGACCTCCAGGTCGATCATGCCGAGCTCCTCACCCTGGTACAGCAGGTAGGGGCCCGGCATGGCCAGCACTGCGGCCGCGATCGCCAGTGCGCGATCAGCACTGCCCAGTCGCGAGGCCGGTCGGGCACGGTCGTGGTTGGACAGGAACCATCCGAACCGTCCGGGCGTGCCGCTGCCTGGGGTGCGTAGCACGCGCGCGACCTCGGCAGCGTCGAAGGGGACCCGGTCGGTGCCGAACCACATCGCCGCCTGCAGGCGGCCGGCCTGGATGTAGCGCTCCACCCGGTCCGGGTTATCCAGCACCGTCTCGCCGAGCAGGAACGGCTCCTCCCCGCTGCGGGTGCGGGGGAGGCGGGCACGCAGGTGGGCATAGAGGTCGACCACGTCGTCCTGGTCCATGTCATAGATCCGGGCGAGACTCCGGGCGGACCGCACCCGGCCGGCAGGGACATCGTGCAGCGCAGCGGCCTCGAGAACAGGGTTGTCCGGCAGGTCC
>DATGRZ010000131.1:0-3230 GCA_035303065.1 Ruania sp. | reverse complement strand
GAGCGTCACTACGCCGCGGGCGGCCGATGCCCGGTCTCTCCGGATGTCCGCGGAGCGGCGGTCCTGGTGCGCGACCCGACCGTCGACCTCCACGACCAGTCGGCGGTCGTCGTCGACGAAGTCCCGGCGGATGGACCTGCCCTCGAGGCGGTCCGGAACTGCGATCCGCAGCGGCGGCAGCCCATGTGCTCGCACCACGCGGGTGACGAAGTCGACCTCCAGCACGCTCTCGGCTCCCTCGCCCACGATGCCCAGGGACAGCTCGAGGGCACGGCGGTGCCGGTGTGTGCGGCGACGGTCGAGCTCGGTGACCAGCTGGTCGACCCGAACCGTGCGCTGCTGCACGGCGCGGGCCGCCACAGCTATCGCATCCTCACGCGAGGCTGTCGGCACATCGCCGAGGTCGATCACCGTGAACGCCGGTGCGGTGACCGGGAGCCCGCGGCGGCGCACCGTCACCATCCGACGCCGCCGCCGCACGCTGGTGGCCGGACGGCGCTGCCTCCTGGTCGTGGTCAAGATGTCGACATGGACCAGCTCTGGCGGCCGGGATGTCAGCCTGAGCAGGAACGCTGCCGACTCCAGCGACAGAGCGGCACCATGCCCGTAGCAGAGCAGCGCCGCGCTCGCGCGTGCGAACCAGTCGAGCCGTTGGTCGTGCACGGCGTACACCCCCGGGTGCACCCGTCGCCACAGGCCACGGTCCAGCTTCCACCGGACGGCGTTGGCGCCCAGGTGCTCAACGGCCTGCCCGCGGGAGACCACGCCGAACTGTTCGGCGGCCAGGTGGGTGAGCTCCATACCTCCCACCTTGGCGTCTCGGCGCGCTGCCCGGCGGAGTTATCCACAGCCTTGGCGCCCTCGCGTGGAACGTTGCTGCTGCCATAGCACCAGCAACCTTCCACGCGA
The DNA here is from genome assembly GCA_035303065.1 of Ruania sp. Taxonomy (GTDB): domain Bacteria; phylum Actinomycetota; class Actinomycetes; order Actinomycetales; family Beutenbergiaceae; genus Ruania. The sequence continues at coordinate 2,321 of DATGRZ010000131.1, read as the reverse complement.
GCGGTGGGTGGCGGGTGGAGCGGGTGGTCGGGGTGCGGCGCTACCCGGCGTCAGCCCTTCAGGCCGGTGTTCGCCAGGCCCTGGATGAACTGCCGCTGGGCCGCGATGAACACGATCAGCACCGGGATCACGGTCAGCGTGGTCGCCGCCAGCTGCACGTTCCAGATCGGGCCGCCGTAGGCGTCCACGTACTGGGTGAGTGCCTGCGGCAGGGTGAAGTTCGACTTGCTCGACAGGTACACGATCGGCTCGAGGTACCGGTTCCAGGACTTCAGGAAGATGAAGATCGCCACCGCCGCGACCGCCGACCGGGACAGCGGGAACGCGATCCGCGCGAAGATCCCGAACCGGCTCAGGCCGTCCATCCGGCCCGCTTCCTCCAGCTCACCGGGCAGGGTGACGAAGAACTGGCGCATGATAAACGTGGCCAGCACGCTCGGCGCACCGAGGATCGGGATCACGATCAGTGGCGGCCTACGGTGGGCCACCACGGCACCAGCATGGTGGCCCAGCGTCCGGCACGGTCACGCCGCCTGACGGATGGCTGGCGTGGAAGGTTGCTGCTGCCATAGCACCAGCAACCTTCCACGCGACCGGTGGCGGGGCGGCTACTGGACGGCCGCGAGCACCTCGGGGTCGGCGCAGCCGGCCGCGAACCCGTCGATGCGGCGGCGGATCTCCCGGCCGAGCACCCAGGTGCCGATCCGCTCCGCCAGCGGCGCCAACCAGGCCGGCTGGCAGGTGAAGTTGTACTTCCAGGTGGCGCGGGTGCGGCCCGGGCCTGCCTGCTCGAACCGCCAGCCGCCGGCCATCATGCGGAAGAACCACGGTCCGGTGACCATCCGCATCCCGACGTTCCGGGGCGGGGCGTAGGAGACGTACTCGCTGACCATCCGCGCACCCCACCGGTGCACCGTCAGCGTGCGCACCCCCTTGCCCGGGGCGGTGGCGCCGTCGAGGAAGTGCTGACGGCGGACGAAGGGGTCCCAGCGTAGCCTCATCTGGCCGGTAGTCTGAGAGACGGCGAAGGCCACCTGGGGATCGAGGCCCACCACTGTCTCAGCACTCACCATGGGCATGGCGCGATGGTGTCACAGGACGTTCTTCTCGTCACGACCACTCGCTGGAGGTGGTAGACCTCACGGCGCTCAGGGACCGTGCAGCGGGCGGTGCCAGCGAGGGAGTACTAGCCTCGTTCGCGGCTGTGTGCTTGTACGGGCCGGGAGCTGGGAGGGGCGATGACAGAGCCGGAGAACCAGGAGCAGGCGGGTCAGGGCGGCGATGACGTCCACCCGGACAGTGCGGGCTGGGCTGACGGCGAGACTGCGGAGCTGCCAGTGGAGGAGCCTGATGGCACCTCTGCTGCGCACTCGCCCGCTGAGCCGGGGGGTGACCCGGCGGTCGGGACCCCCACTGAGTCGGTCGGTACCCCCACTGAGCCGGCGGCCGGGACCACCTCCGCCGGTACCCCGTCGGCCGGAACACCCGCAGAGCCTGCCGTTGCCCCGTCCGCCGGGACACCCGCGGAGCCTGCTCCTGCGGTGCACCTTGAGGCCCTCGGCCTGCGCGGTTCCCGTGGCTGGGCGTTCCGCGACGTCGACCTCGTTGCCCAGCGCGGTGACCTGGTGGTGATCACCGGCGCCTCCGGCACCGGACGCTCCGCGCTCCTGCTCGCGATCGCCGGCCGGCTGAAGCCGACCACGGGCAGCCTGCAGGTCGCCGGGCAGACCTTGGCCCCGGACCGTCCGAACCATCGTGCCCTGAAGCAGGTCCGAGAGCGGGTGGCCGTCGCCCGCATCAGCCATCACATCAGCCTGGACGGGGACCTGCCGGTGGCGGTGAACGTCCGTGATGCCGCGGACTGGTCGCGCCAGCGGCCGGCAGACCTGCAGGACCGGATCGATGAGTGGCGCGAGCGCAGCGGCCTCACCTTCGAACCGCACACCCCCGTGGCGGAGCTGCCTGCGCTGGAAGTCACCGCGCTGCACCTGCTTCTGGCCGCCGTGGTCGGCCCGGACGTGATCGTGCTGGACGACGCTGCCGCCGGGCTCGTCCCGACCGAGCGGGACAGGCTCTGGCAGCTCACTGCCCAGGTGGCAGCCACCGGCCCGACAGTGATCGTCACGACGACCGACGTACCCCCCGAGGCGGACGTGCATCTGGTCCTGCACCGGCACACCGGCCCCGCCGCCCATGTGGCCAGCTCACCACCGGCTGACGCGCCCGAGACGCCGCACAGCCCAGCGGACGACCAGCCGGAGGGCGCACCGGACGACCAGCCGGAGGGCCCAGTGGACGACCAGCGGCCTCAGCCCCCGGAG
>DATGRZ010000130.1:0-12130 GCA_035303065.1 Ruania sp. | reverse complement strand
CTCCCCGGAGACCTGGTAGGCCCACACCGGCACCGGGCTGGCCGCGGCCACGTCGGCGAGCACGTCCAGGTAGCTGAGCGCCGGCTTGACCATCACCACGTCGGCGCCTTCCTCGACATCCAGTGCCGCCTCCCGCAGGCCTTCGCGGCGGTTCGCCGGGTCCAGCTGGTAGGTGCGCCGGTCCCCGGTCAGCGCTGAGTCGACCGCCTCCCGGAACGGGCCGTAGAAGGCGGAGGCGTACTTGGCGGCATAGGCCAGCAGCGGGACGTCGGTGTGCCCGGCGGCATCCAGCCCGGTGCGCACCGCGGCGACCTGCCCGTCCATCATCCCGGACAGGCCGAGCAGCCCGGAGCCGGCCTCGGCCTGGGCGAGCGCCATGCTCACGTACCGCTCCAGCGTGGCGTCATTGTCCACCCGGCCCGCGTCGTCGAGCACGCCGCAGTGGCCGTGGTCGGTGAACTCGTCCAGGCACAGGTCGGTCTGCACCACCAGCGCGTCGCCGACCTCGGCGGCCAGGGCTGCGGTGGCGCGGTTCAGGATGCCGTCGGGGTCGTCTGCCCCGGAGCCGCGGGCGTCGCGGGTGTCCGGCACCCCGAACAGCATGATCCCGCCGATCCCGGTCCCGGCAGCTGCGGCGGCAGCCCTGCGCAGAGAGTCCAGGGAGTGCTGCTGCACACCGGGCATGGAGCCGATCGGGCGCGGTTCAGGTGCTTCGGTGACGAACATCGGCAGCACCAGCTGGGCGGGGTACAGCCGGGTCTGGGCGGCGAGGCGACGCATCGGGGCGTTCTGCCGCAGCCGGCGGGGGCGGAGGTGCATGCTCAGTCCTCTCCTGGGTCGGTGGAGCGGTGCGGTTCGAGCTGTTCGGTGCCGGAGTCGCCGATGAGGTCGCGCACAGCGGCCACCAGCACCTCGACCTGCTGCCGGTCGGCCACCACGTCCACCCGCAGACCGGCCTCCCGGGCCGCCTCGGCGGTACGCGGGCCCAGGCAGGCCCCCTGGGTGCTCGCGGCGAGGCCGGCGGCGGCCAGGGCGCGGGCGACCGAACCGCTGGTGACCAGGGCGACGTCCGCCCGGCCAGCGGCCAGGTGCCCGCGCTGCTCCGGGCTCAGCGCCGCGGGCACAGTGCGATAGGCGACCACGTCGGTCACCGTAACGCCTCCTGAGCGCAAGCCGTCGGCGAGCGTGGTGGCGGCCAGGTCGGAGCGGAGCAGCAGCACCCGGCCCGCGGGCTGCCAGGTGTGCAGCATCGCCTCAGCGGAGTAGTCCGGCCCGGGCGGCACCATCTCGACGGCGTAGCCCGCCTGGCGTGCTGCCCTCGCCGTGGCAGGTCCCACAGTGGCGATCCGCGCACGCACAGTGGCCGGCAGTGCGGCCACAGCGGCGGCGGAGGTGATCGCCACCCAGTCGAAGCCGCCCGCGGCGAGGTCCCGGCGGGCGGAGTCCAGCTCGTCGCCCTGGGCGAGCTCGGTGCGGATGACCGGCACGATCCACGGCCGCATGCCCTGCGCCGTGAGCAGGTCGGCGACGTGGTCACCCCACCCGCCCCCACGTGGGACGAGCACCACCGGCGGGTGTGCGGTCATCGGCCTGGGGTGATCCATTCGCCGGCACCGGCCTCGAGGAGCTCATCGGCCAGGCGCTGGCCGAGCGCGGTAGCGGTCTGGAACGGGGCGGCGTCGTCGAGGATCTCGCTCCCGTCCGCTCGCAGGGACTGTGCCTGCGTGGGGTGATAGGCGGCGGCGTGCAGGGTCAGTACCTCACCGGCCGTCGCGTGTGCGGCGACCGGTGCGGCGCAGCCTGCCTCCAGGGTGGCGAGCACTGCGCGCTCTGCGGTCACGGCGGCCCAGGCGGCTGGGTCGTGCACCTGCTCGAGCGCGGTCAGCAGGTCGGCGCGGTCCTCCTCCTCGCGGACCTCCACGGCGAGCACACCCTGGCCGGGGGCGGTGGGCCAGTCGGCCAGGTCCAGGTATTCGGTGATCGCCTCGGCTCGGTCCACCCGGTGCAGCCCGGCGGCGGCGAGCACCACGGCGTCCAGCTCCCCGGAGGTGACGAAGCCCAGCCGCGTCTCCACGTTCCCGCGGATGTCGGACACCTGCAGGTCGGGGCGGCGGGTGCGCAGCTGGGCGGCGCGCCGCGGTGAGCCGGTACCCACCCGTGCGCCTTCAGGCAGGGTCGCAAGAGTGAGACCGTCGCGGGCGCAGAGCGCGTCCCGGGGGTCCTCCCGGGCCGGGGTGGCGGCGATCCGCAAGCCTGGGTGGGGCGTGGTGGGCAGGTCCTTCAGCGAGTGCACCACTGCGTCGCACTCCCCGGCGAGCAGGGCGCGGCGCAGGTTCGCGGCGAACACCCCGGTGCCGCCCAGGCTGGCCAACGAGGCACGGGTGCGGTCGCCGTCGCTGGTCATCGGCACGGTCTGCACGGCCAGCCCGGTCTCAGCGAGCGCATCGACCACTGTGCCGGTCTGCGTCTGCGCCAGGTTCGAGGCGCGGGTGCCGACCCGGATCGGGGGAACGGTCACGGTACCAACCCGGCCACCGCGGGCCGGAACCCGCGGCGCACGTTCTCGCAGCAGCCGGGCCGGCACACGTCCTGCCACGGGCCGAGCGAGGTGAGCGCCGGCCGGTCCGCGGCCCGGGTGCCCGCCATCCGCTCCAGCACCAGATCCACCAGTCCCGCCACGAACGCCGGGTGCGACCCGGGCGTGGGTACCCGCACCGCCTCCAGGTGGTGCTCCTCGGCGGTCTCCATCGCCTCGGTGTCCAGGTCCCAGAGCACCTCCATGTGGTCGGACAGGAACCCCAGCGGCACGATCAGCACAGCATCCCGCCCAGCGGACGGCAGCTCGGCGATGGCGTCGTTGATGTCCGGCTCCAGCCAGGGCTGGGTCGGCGGGCCGGAGCGGGACTGGTAGACGAGCTGCCACGGGGTGCCGGTCTCCCCCGCCTGGGACATGACCACCTCAGCGACCGAGCGGTGCTGGGCCGCGTACGCTCCGCCGTCGCCCAGACCCAGCGAGGACGGACCGGACCGCTGAGCGTCCGCCGTCGGGATGGAGTGGGTGGCGAACAGCACCTCGATGTGCTGCGCACCCCGGCCGCGGAGCGTGGCCAGCCCGGAGCGCACCCCCTCCACGAACGGGGTGACGAACCCGGGGTGGTCGAAGAACTGGCGCACCTTGTCCACCTGCAGCACACCGGTCAGGCCGGTGTCCTCCAGCGCGTCGGCCAGGTCCTCCCGGTACTGCCGGCAGGAGGAGTAGGAGGCGTAGGCGCTGGTGGCGATGGCCAGCAGGCGGTGGTGCCCGTTGGCGTGGGCCTCGCGCAGGGCGTCGTTCAGGTACGGGTCCCAGTTGCGGTTGCCCCAGTAGACCGGCAGGTCCAGGTCGCGGCGCTCCAGCTCGGCGACCAGCGCGGCCCGCAAGGTGCGGTTCTGCTCGTTGATCGGGCTCACCCCGCCGAAGTGCCGGTAGTGCACGGCCACCTCCTCCAGCCGCTCGTCGGGGATGCCGCGCCCGGCGGTGACGTTGCGCAGGAACGGGATGACGTCCTCCTGCCCCTCCGGGCCGCCGAAGCCGGCGAGCAGGATCGCGTCATAGGCCACTGGTTCGCTCACGTGCTCCGGCCCCTGGGCGGCGGCGCAGGTGGCTGCAGGGACCCGTGCACCCGGTGCCGTGGCGATCGAGGTGGCCGGGGACGGTTTGCGACCGCGGCGGATGCCCGCCTGGGGCGTGGTCATGCCAGCACCTCCGCGGCGTCGGCGGTACTGATCCGGCGGCCGGTGTAGAACGGGGTCTCCACCCGCACGTGCCGACGCGCTGGGGAGTAGCGCAGGGCGCGCATCATGTCGGTCAGCTCAGTGAGCTCCGGGCCCTCGATGGCCACTACCCACTCGTAGTCACCCAGCGCGAACGCGGCCACGGTGTTGGTCTGCACCCCCGGGTACGGGGCGCCGCGACGGCCGTGGTCGGCGAGCATCCCCCGGCGCTCGTCCTCGGGCAGCAGGTACCACTCGTGCGAGCGCACGAACGGGTACACGGTGAGCCACTCGGCGGGGTCCACACCGTCGACGAAGGCGGGCACGTGCCGGGCGTTGAACTCCGCCGGCCGGTGCACCCCGAGCGTGTTCCAGGTGGGCAGCAGGCTGCGCAGCATCGCGGTGCGGCGCAGCCGGCGCAACGCTGCCTGGAGGTCTGCGGCGTCCGGGCCGTGCAGCCAGAGCATCAGGTCGGCATCGGCCCGCAGCCCGGAGACGTCGTACAGGCCGCGGACGGTGATCGCGCCACCGGTCTGCAGCTCGGTCAGCGCGGTGTCCAGCTCGGCGATAGCGTCCGGGCCGGTGTCGGCGGGATGGTGCGGGTCGCGGCGGAGTACCGCCCAGAGAGTGAAGGCAACAGGGGGCGTCTGGCCGCTGGACTGCTCGGCGGCCGAGGTCTCGGTGGTCACACCTCCACCATAATCCGGCAGAATGGTGCGGATTGCGACGCCTTGTCAGCACCCCTGGGGCGCCGGACCAGGACCGATGCTGGCCCATCCTACAGAATCGTCGCTACGGAGCGGTCAGTCCGGCGAAGAGCAGGAGATGTTCGACGAGAGGCCCTTGAAGTACCGCGCGACCGGCCACCGTTGGAATCCGCTCAGCAGCGCGACATCGACGTTCTCCGGTTCGCCGTCCAGCACCGCGGCGATGTCGGCATGCTGCCGCTCCGGCCAGCCGGAGGGGTAGAAGGAGTCGTAGACGAACGCCGGAACCTCCTGGCGAACCTGCGGAAAGACCGGTGCCCAGGCGCGCATGGAGAGGTCGAGCACAGGCGTTCTGTGCTCCGGTCGGAAGGCAGCGGTCGTCACCACCTGCACGAGCCTACGTCGCCTCGCCCGCCGTCCGGGTGGCGTGCGCGACGACCGCGGCCAGGCCGGTGCCGGACCACCAGGCACCGGTCAGGTGCAAGCCGGCCAGCCGGTCCGCGGCCTCCTGCACCGGCTCCCGGGCCGCGGCGCTGGCCCAGGCGGGCGCCGACGGGTGCAGCGTGGTGCGGGCCATCCCCTGCAGCGCCTCAGCAGGCCACGGTCCCGGCGTGCCGGTCAGCCGAGCAGCATCTCGCAGCCCGAGCTCGGCCTGGTTGCCCGCGGTGAGGATGCCGCCGGCGTAGGACAGCCGCAGCACCACCCGGTCTCGGCCGGCGGCGCGGGCCACCCAGTCCCACTTCGCGCTGGCGTAGGTGAGCGCTTTCGCACCGTGCCCGGGCTCGGCCACCAGGGTGCCGGCCTTCTCGTGCTCGGGCAGCGCGTCCGCGCGCAGCACCAGGGTGAGCAGGTCGGCGGTCTGCGGCTCCGGCCACCCCCGACCAGCCGCTGCGAGCGGGGCCAGGCCCTCCTCGTCGTCGCTCTCGCCGAGGAAATCCCAGGTCTCTGGTGGGCAGGCGAGCACCACCTGGTCGGCGCTGAGCTGCCAGACGTCCCCGGTCAGCTGCCACCTGTCCCCGTCGCGCCGCAGGGACCGCACCGGGGCACTGGTGCGCACCGTGGCCCCTCGGGCGGTCAGGTCGGCGGCGAGCGCTGCCGGGAGCCGGTGCACTCCCCCGTCGATACCGGCGACGGCGGAGCCCGCCGGGGCGGCAGCGCGAACCTGCCGTAGCGCTCCGGTGAGCGAGCCGGCCGCCTGCATCTTCGCGGTGATGCCGGGCAGCAGCACGTCGGCGGCGATCTGCTCCGGTTCGGCGGAGTGCACCCCGCGCACGATCGGGCGCACCAGCGCATCCAGCACCGCCCGGCCCATGCGGGAGGTGACCAGCTCGGCCAGGGTGGGCTCCGCCGTCGACGGCTGGACCGGGCGGCTCAGGTCTTCGCGGGCGCGGTCCAGGCCCGCGGGTCCGAGCAGCTCGAGCAGGCCGGGTGCGCGGGTGTCAGTGGGGATGCCGAGCACACCGGTGGCTGGCAGCGGGTGCAGGCGGCCGGAGTGCAGCACCCGTGCGGGTGCTGGCCGTGGGGTGAGGACCGGCAGGTCGAGCTCCTCGGCGAGGGCGCCGACGTGCCCGCCGCGGGTGGCGAAGCTCTCCGCACCGGCGTCCAGGGCGATCCCGGCGACCTGGTGGGCGCGCACCAGTCCGCCGACGACCGGTCCGGCCTCCAGCAGGACCACGTCCGCCCCGGCTCGGACGGCGGTGTGGGCCGTCACCAGACCTGCCATCCCACCGCCGATCACGGCCAGGTCGACGCTCACTGCTCGTGCAGCCAGGCGGTCAGCCGGGTGAGCACCTCCGGGTCCGTCTCCGGCGGGACGCCGTGGCCCAGGTTGACCACGTGCGCCGGGGCGGCCCGGCCCGCGGTGAGCACCTGCTGGGCGTGCTCCCGCAGCACCGGCCAGTCGGCGGCGAGCATCGCCGGGTCGATGTTGCCTTGCAGCACCACCCCGGGCAGGGCGGCTGCGGCCTGGTCCAGCGGGGTGCGCCAGTCCACACCGACCACGTCCACGCCGACCTCGTGCATCGCACTGAGCAGGTGGGCGGTGCCCACGCCGAAGTGCACGGTCGGCACCGGCCGGTCGGCGATGCGCAGCTGGCGCACCGGGGCCAGGGCAGCGCGCGAGTAGGGGGCCACGTGCCGGGTGTAGTCGGCCCGGGAGAGGGTGCCGGCCCAGGAGTCGAACAGCTGGGCGGCCGACGCCCCGGCGCTCACCTGGGCGTGCAGGAAGGTGCCGGTGACCTCGGCCAGCCAGCCCATCAGGTCCGCCCACACCGTGGGTTGGGCGTGCATCATCGTGCGCGCCGCGAGGTGGTCCTTGGACGGTCCGCCCTCCACCAGGTAGGCGGCCAGCGTGAACGGTGCACCGGCGAACCCGATCAGCGGGGTGGGACCCAGCTCGCGGGTGAGCTGCTGCACGGCAGCAGTGATCGGGGCCAGCGCCTCGGTGGTGAGGGTCCGCTCGCGCAGGGCGGCGACGTCGGCGGCGGTGCGCACCGGGTGCTCCAGCACCGGACCGCGGCCGGGCACGATGTCCACGCCGACCCCGGCCAGCCGCAGCGGGACCACGATATCGGAGAAGAAGATCGCCGCGTCCACACCGTGCCGACGCACCGGCTGCAGGGTGATCTCGGTGACCAGGCCGGGGTCCAGGCAGGCGTCCAGCATCTTCGTGCCGGTGCGCAGTGCCCGGTACTCCGGCAGCGAACGGCCGGCCTGGCGCATGAACCAGACCGGGTGGTGGGTGCCGCGTTCACCCCGGTAGGCGCGGATCAGAGGGGCGTCGGCGGTCGCACCGGACAGGGGGTGCTCATCGAATGTGGCCACACCTGTGATTGTGTCATCGGCGGGCTGCTGCGGATCTGACGGCCTGTCTGATCCCGGGCGGCGCTCTCGTCCGGCAGCCGGGGCGGCGATACGCTGACCTGATGGCTCGTGCCACGCACCTCGTGCTGGTCCCCGGCGCCGGGAGCGACCCGGTGTACTGGGAGGCGCTGCAGACCGAGCTGACCGTCCGTGGCCAGGTGAGCACCGCCGTCGACCTGCCGTGCGAGGACGCGGACCTGCTGCTGGCGGACTACGCCGAGGCGGTCGCCGACGCCTCGACCTGCCGGTGCGCCTCGCGCCAGGTGGGCACATGGGCATGCTGTCCCACCCGGCCGAGCTGGGCCAAGACAGGAATCAGCTCGATCGCCGCTTCTGTGAGGCGGTAATCGACTTTCTGCCGGTGGCTCGGGTCTTCGTTGCGCGTGAGCAGCCCTGCCTCGACCAGCTTGGTCAACCGGGAGGCAAGGATGTTTGAGGCGATCCCTTCCAAAGAGTGGCCGAGGAGCTGCACCTGCTGAGCGAGAGTTGACCGGAGCGCTAGCGGCCCCTGCCTGTCCGCTGTTCGGCGTACAGCGTACGGCCGTAGTGCAGGAGCTGGACGCGGTCACCGGAGGGTGTGGTGTCGAGGCCTCGGCGCTCGAGGGTGAAGCCTGCTGCTGCGAGAGTGCGCTGCGATGCGGGGTTCTGGGGCAGGGTCCGTGCCGTGAGGTCACGCAGCCCGCTGGCCCCGGCGAATCGAGCCGCAAGCTCCAGGGCGACAGCCGCGGCACCCGATCCTCGATGAGCGGGATGCATCCAGAAGCCAACCTCAGCGGCGTGCGCGCTCACGTCGAAGATGACAAGACTGCCCGCGAGAGCATCGGTCTCGGCATCGGCGATCGCGAGCACCGCGAGGTCACCACGCTGCAGGCCGGGTGTCGCATCTCGCTCGATCATCATCCGCACCGACTCCGGCGTGTACACCGGCTCCGGCAGATGCCCGTACCGCTGAACGGCGGGGTCTGCGGTGCCTTCGGCGAACGCTGTCGCATCTCGCGCCTCAAGGGGGCGCAGCCGCACGTGCTTGCCCAGGAGGGGGAGGAAGCGTGAGTCGAGCACCCTCTAAAACTAACATAGCTCGGATAGGATGCTGCTGTGAGCTACTGGGCACACCCGAAACCGGTCAGACGTGAGCGCGCCGTCACCATCCCCGCTGTCGCTGATGCTGCCGTTGCACTGCTGGATGAAGGTGGCCTGCGCGCGCTCACCCTGCGTGCTGTGGCGTCTCGACTCGCCGTTGCGCCGGCGAGCCTGTACTCGCGAGTGGACTCGGTCGACGACCTGTTCGACCTCGCCCTCGACGCCGCGCTCGGCGACGACCCTGCTGTCGCTCGAGCAGTCGCCGAGTCCGACCTCGGGGGGCTGATGCTGACGTACTACCGGCATCTGGCCCAGCATCGGTGGGCGTGCCAGGTGATCGCCATGCGCCCTCCTCGCGGCCCCCACTACCTTCGCCTGTCGGAGCGGATGTGCGAGCTGCTCATCGACGCAGGAGCGGCAGACCCGCTAGGGGCGGCCTATGCGCTCTCGAACTTCATCATCGGCAGCGCGAGCACGGCTCCGATTGCGGAGAACCAGACGCAGGCTCCGGTCGATTCCGCGATAGCTCCGCATTACGCGCGACTGCATGCGCGGTACCACGATGCAGACGCCGAGAGGATCGTCACCGCAGGCCTCTCGGCGATCCTGACGCATGTGGGGTGTGTGTAGCTCGCACCCGGGTGCAGGCTGCTAGACCGAGGACGGCACCCCCGGCTCCGCCTGCTTCCGCAGCTGGCCGGTGAGCACCAGCAGCACGATCAGCGCCACGGTGAGCACCCAGCCCGGGATGCCGACGAACGTGCCCAGTCCCAGCTGCCGCACGTCCTGCAGCTGGTCCGCCGCGAGCAGGATGAGCGTCGCGGACGTGGCCGCGTTCACCGCACCATGAGCCACCACCGCCGGCCAGAGCGAGGCGGTGCGCAGCCGCAACCAGCCGAGCAGCACGCCCAGCGGCAGGCAGAAGCAGGTCATCAGCGCCAGTCCGCGAATGTCGGTGTAGCCGAAGTTGTAGCCGAGCAGGATGATCGGCGCGTGCCACACCGACCAGACCAGACCGGAGAGCAGCAGTGCGGGCCAGCGCCCCAGCGGGAGCAGGTTGGGCACCAGCCACCCGCGCCAACCGAGCTCTTCGCCGAAGGCGGCCAACGAGGAGACGAGCGCATTCAGCGGGACCACGAGCACGGTCACCAGCACGAGCTGCTGTGGGGTCATCCCGTCTGAACTACCCGTGAGCTGGGCAACCTGATCCAGCTGCGCCTGGGCGGCGGAGAAGCTGGTCAGGTCGAGCTGGACCAGTCCGAGCGCACCGCCCAGCAGCACCGCAAGGAACGGCAGCAGACAGAACACGGCGAGGCTGATCGCGGTCACCCCCACCACTCGGCCGACCGGTCGCAGCGGGCCCAGCCCGAGCCGGCGGGGGATGCTCGGCGGCCTTCCGCCGACGAACGTCACCAGCAGCGCCGCCACTGTCGGCGTGTACATCATCGCAACCATCAGCACCTGCGCCAGCGGATGGTTCAGTCCCTGGCCCGAGGCCCACATCGGTGCGCACACCGCCCACGCCAGGCCCAGCGCCAGCACCACGAAGGCAGCGACGCGCGCCCAGCTCACCCGCTGCGGCAGCACCGGTGCGAACCGGAGGTTGCGCTCCTTCTGCTCGGCCACCCGGTCGACCGGCTGCGCCATGGCCGGTCCGGGTGCTGCCGGCGGCATGGCCGGTCCGGGTGCTGCCGGCGGGTGCTCATGGTGCCCGCCTGCCTGGTGGGAGTGCTGTCGATCCGCGTCCGTCATGGTCCTCTACCTCCATGGCTGACGCTACGCAGGTGGGCGCCGCCGCGGATCCGCCGCGGGAGGGACCGGGCGCCTCCCACGCACGAGGGAGGGTGGCGCTGGCCGCGGCAGCGGACGTCCCGGCACGCGGGAGGTGACAGACCGTCTGATCGTGCCGTGGGGTCGTCGTCCTACCATGGACGGCGTGCTGGTCTGCGTGAGCGTGAGTCATCGAACGGCGGACTTCGCGCTCCTGGAGCGCTTGTCCGCATCCGCTGCGACCACTGACCCCACCTACGGGCTGAGTAGCGTGCGCGGGTCTGTGGTGGTGGCTACCTGCAACCGCTACGAGAGCTACCTGGACGTCGATGACATCCCGATCATGGGCGAACCGCCCGCGCTGACCGACCTGCTCTCCCGGTTGGCCGAGCGTGCCGGGATCGACATGGACCGGATGCGTGCCTCGAGCCGCACGATGACCGGCAGCCGGGTCGCCGCACACCTGTTCGCCGTGGCCAGCGGTCTGGACTCGGTGGTCGTCGGTGAAGACGAGATCGCCGGTCAGGTACGCCGGGCGCTGGCCGACGCCCGGGAGGCCGGCACCACCACCCCCGCGCTGGAGCGGGCGTTCCAGATGGCCTCGACCACCTCCCGCGACGTGAAGAACGTCACCGGGATCAACGCGGCCGGCCGGTCGATGGTACGTCTCGCCCTGGACCTGGCCGAGTCCCGTCTCCCCGCCTGGGACCACGTGAACGTGCTGCTCATCGGCACCGGCGCCTACGCGGGCACCACCTGGACGGCGCTGCGCGAGCGCGGTGTGGGCCAGATCGGTGTCGCCTCCCCCTCCGGGCGCGAGCTGGTCTTCGCCCAGCGCGACGGCGTCACACCGGTGGGTGCGTCCGCCCGGCCCGTAGCACTCGCCCAGGCGGACCTGGTGATCACCTCCACCCGGGTGCGAACGCTGGACGTGGCCGACCTGCACCGGGCCCGCGCCGGGGTGGACCGCCCGCTGCTGGTGATCGACCTCGGTCTGCCCGCCAACGTGGACAAGCAGGTCGACACCGTTCCCGGGGTGGAGCTGCTGGACCTGGAGACGATCAGCCTGCACGCCCCGGTGGCCGAGCTGGACGCGAGCGCCCAGGCGATGGACCTGGTGCAGCAGGCCGCGGCCAGCTTCGACCGGCGCAGCGCCGAGCAGAGCGCCGGACCGACGATCGCCGCCTACCGGGGCCGGGTCGATCAGGTGCTCGCGGACGAGCTGGACCGCCTCGCCGCACGCGGCCGGCTGACGGAGGAGACCGAACGTGCCCTGCGGCACTTCGCCGGGGTGCTGGTGCACGAACCGACCACCCGGGTGCGCCGGCTGGCGGCCGAGGGGCGGCTGCCTGAGGTGCAGGACGCGATCGGCACGCTGTACGGCCTTGAGGTGCCTCCGCCGCCGTCGGGGGCAGATGGGCGCTACTCCTCCTCGGACCGGGCCGCCCGTTCCGGGTGATCTCTGGCAGGCTGTCCTGGTGAGCACCTACCCCACGCTGGACTCCTTCGACTTCCCGGTCTCCCTGGCCGTCTGCACCGATGTCGAGATCATCAGCCTGGACGGCGACGTGGAAGCCGTCCGGCCGTGGAAGTCGGTGACCAAACCGCTCGCCGCCCTGGCCACCCTGGTGGCCGTGGACCGGAGACTGGTGGACCTGGACGAGCCAGCCGGCCCGGAAGGGTCGACCGTGCGGCACCTGCTCGCGCACGCCTCCGGGCTGCCGTTCGAGGCTGGTGCGCCCACCCAGTCCCCCGAGCAGCGCCGGGTGTACTCCAACATCGGTTTCGAGACCCTCGGGGAACACGTAGCCCAACAGGTGGGGACGTCCTTCGCGGACTGGACGAACGCCGTCGTGCTGGAGCCGCTGGAGCTGACCAGCACCACGATGACCGGCAGCCCCGCCTACTCCGCCACCGGCTCCACCCTGGACGTGCTCGGCCTGGGCACCGAGCTGCTC